>JABABJ010000069.1 GCA_014238275.1 Leptospirales bacterium
CTACACCTGGAAGGAGCTCACCGATTAATCCATGGAAATTATCTGTGAGACCCTCCTCAACTAGGAACATTTCGGCTGCAGCATAGCTATTCTCAAGGCTTCCTTCTTGCTGCTGTTTACCAACGATTCCACCGACACCAGAGCCTGAACCATTCCCTGTGACTTTACCTCGGAAAAAGGAGTCTTTGATCGTCCCTTCGTTAATGCCAACAAGACCACCAACTGCAGAATTGCTTGAAACACTGGATGTGATTTCTCCTTCTGCAGAGCATTTGAGTATCGATCCCTTGATCGAATGTGCTATCAATGCTCCTACATTTGATCCAGCTTCGATGGAAACATCTTGAAGCCTAAGATTTGCTACTCCACAGCTTTCGCATTGACCAATCAGTCCTGCAAACCCAAGCCCCTCATCTGCCCTTCGAATCGTGAGGCTTGAAACTGTGAATCCTGCTCCATTTATCGTTCCTGTAAAGGATTTCGTAAGGCTGGGACCAATGGGATGAAACCCCTTTCCATCTGTCCATCGGCTAGTTGAGTCTTTTGCAGGATCTCTTGTAGGAGAGCCATCTATATCCCTTGCTACACGATATTGTGCATTTCGATATTCTGCCTTTCTGTTGATTTTCTGAAAATCTTCTATATAGAAGAGAAGATAGGGGTCGCGCAGAGTCCCCGTTCCTGCACAAAAAGTATCATCCAATATCTCAGGACATGCTCCATCAACTGATCCCACTCCTTGTACAATTTGCCTTTGTGTTATAGAGGAGCAGTGAGCTGTAATCGCAAAAAAGAATATCAATACAAAAAAATTCTGAATGCAATCGAAACAGCAAATTCTGTATTTTCTTTCACCCCCCTTCTGCTTCTCATATACCAGAGACTGATCACCCCCCTCGGATGATGAGATATTCAGACCCCTCCAATTCGTTTTTTTCATCATAAAAATAACCTCCTCTGTCAGAGTATGATCCATCTTAGGAAAGACAAGCATTTTATTCTATTTTTTTCTTAAAAAATGAGATTTTTTTTAGCCTCCAATGGTGCATTTTTTTTACAAAAATGGAATATTACGTTAAAAATTTCGTGGCTTTTTTTTAACGTAATATTCACATGGTCATCATAGATTGTGTTCAGATTTGTCTTCATGGCATTTTCTGAAGACGCTAGGGCAGACTTTGTAGGGAGTAGTTTATGAACAGTTTTAAGGTGATTTTTGTTTCTTCCTTTCGTGTGAGAGTGAAGGATTGGTTTGGGATTTTAAGTGCAGTCACTAAAAGGCTTATAGGAATGGTTTTTCTTTCGACCCTGTTTACTGGATTTCTTTCCTGTGCTCCTGATATGCAAGCTGATGATAAGGATGATAAGGAAACTGAGACTAGAGGAATCATTCCTGGACTTCTTCTTGCTGCGCTTAGGATTGATCTACCTAATTCTTCCTCCTCTCGTGAAATTACCCTCAACGCAAGGATTGAAAACGCCTTGAATGAGGAGCAGGAAATAACAGTAAGTTTTTATCGGTCTGATGATATGGTGGTTTCAAAGCAGGATATAATGCTTGGTTCCTCTGAGAGTCCGACTCTCCCAGCAAGACAGTCCGGGCAGATGCCTACGAATGTTACTTCTTCCTATACCGTTCCTACAGGAGATACAAGATACTCCTATGGTTATTGCGTAGAGACGTCTAGTGGTGATAGTGCATGTGCAAAGAGTAATGTAACCTTAGACGGAATCGTCCTTGCTAGAACAAAACTTGATGAGGCCTGTCCTGATACTGTTTATTCTTCAGCTACTACTCAGACGACCACAAACATTCCCTATACCCTTACCTTCAATGCAAAGTGGACGTCAATGACCCATCCAACCAATTATCCAAGAGGAAGAAATCCTCATTTTACCACTCTTGTTGGGGCTGCTCATAACGATTCGGTTGTTTTTTGGCAGAGGGGAGAGTTTGCCAGTGCAGGGGTTGAAGTTGTGGCAGAAGATGGAATCATAACTGTTTTCTCTGGAGAGATTAGAACGAAGGAAACTAATGCTGTAGCTGCTACTGAAACTACTAATAGCCTCACTATTACTAGTGGCATTAGTGGAACTACTACGCTTACTGTCTCTCAAGCCCATCCTTTTGTCACAATGATTTCCATGCTTGCCCCAAGCCCAGATTGGTTTATAGGAATCGGAGGCTTTGATATGAGAGCGGATGGAAGTGAAGATACATTCTATGATGAAGTAGTAATCCCTCTCCGCCTCTATGATGCAGGTACTCAGGCTGGTGATGTTTTTGACTTAGGAGGAAATGGTACAGATACTGGAGTTAATGCTGATATGAGTCTTCGCGAACGGATTACCCGCCTTTCTACAGGGGAAGGAGTTACAGATTTTGGGAATAATAATAACCTAGAAGGCACTCCTTGCGTAGGAAACTTCACGATAAAGAAACAATAGCAAAAATTTCCTTAATGAGAGGTCTAAAACATTCGATTAGGGAAGATAGGGCTCTTTCTCTTAGGAGATAGGATTTTTTTTGCAGATTTCTTTCTTTAAAATAAAGAAAATAAAGGATGAAAAAACAGGAAAAAAACGAAAAAATTAATAAAAATACATAGCTTTTTTTTGATGCCATATTATCATGGTCACTGTGAGTTGTGTTCAGATTGTCTTAATGGCATTTTCCAATCCTAGGCTGGCTAGCCTAGGATTGGAAGGAGTGCTTTATGAACTGTTTTAAGAAGGTTTTAGGAATGGTTTTCCTTTCGACCCTGTTTACTGGATTTCTTTCCTGTGTTTCCAATAGGCAAGCTAATGAAGAAACTGAGGGTAAAGGATCGATTTCTGGAATTCTTCTCGCTGCAATTAGGATTGATCTACCTCTTTCTCCCTCCTCTCGTAAAATTATCATCAACGCAAGGATCGAAAACACTTCAAATGAGGAACAGGAAGTAATAGTAAGTTTTTACCAGTCTCGCAATGCGACGATTTCCAAGCGGGATAGGAGGCTTGGTGCCCCAGAGACTGTGATTCTCCCCGCAAGACAGCCCGAGCGGCAGAAGCCTATGGATATTACTTCTTTCTATACCGTTCCTACAGGGGATACACAATACTCTTATGGTTATTGCGTGAAAACGTCTAGTGGTGATAGTGCATGTGCAAAGGGTAATGTAACCTTGAACGGAATCAGACTTGCTAGAACACCGCTTGATGCTACCTGTCCTGATACGATTTATTCTTCGGATGCTACTCAAATTGACTCTACAACGAGCATTAGCTACACCCTTACCTTTAATAAAAGGTGGTCCAAGCAGACTCATCCAACAAATTATCCATCAGGAAGAAATCCTCATTTTACCACTCTTGTTGGAGCTTCCCATAACGATTCGGTTGTTTTTTGGCAGAGAGGAGGGTTTGCCAGTGCAGGGGTTGAAGGTGTAGCAGAATTTGGAAGCACAAGGACTTTCTTGAGTGAGATTGCTACGAAGGAGGACAAGGATGAGGCTATAGCTGCGTCTGCTTCTAAAATCATCATCTCACAGAATCATCCTCTTTTCACAATGATTTCCATGCTTGCACCGAGCCCTGATTGGTTTGTAGGAATCGGAGGCTTTGATATGAGAGTGGATAGAAGTGAAGATACCTTCTATGATGAAGTAGTAATCCCCCTTCGTCTTTATGATGCTGGTACTCAGGCTGGCGATGTTTTTAAATTGTCAGGAAATGGTACAGATACTGGAGTTAATGTTGATATGAGTCTTCGCGAACGGATTACCCGCCTTTCTACAGGGGAAGAGGATACGGATTTTGGGAATAATAATAACCTAGAAGGCACTCCTTGCCTAGGAACCTTCACGGTAAAGAAACAATAGCAAAAATTCCCTCAACGGAAGATATCTGTTTATTGCATCCAAGATGCAGATGAGATTCAAAGCAGAGAAAAAAACATCATCCTGACTTGTAAACCAAAAGCTAAGATTACCGATGGCTGGCTTCCAGATGGAGGAAAAGAGGCTATGATTTTGATTAGTGCAGGTGCACTCGACTCTCTGGTTGAAGAAGTGGTAAACCGTATTGCGGAAATTTACAAAGAAAAAAGCCATTTCAGAGGTTTTATATTTGCCTCTAATGTTGAGTGAATGATTGTCAAATATAACAATGTATCTCAGAGAGGTATATTTCGCAGAAATTTTACGAAAACGGAAAAATTTCACGATATTTCGTAAGAAATTTTAAAAAATTCCTGTCTCTTTTTTTAGTGTAATATTTTATGAATCATGTGAGGTGTATTCAGATTGTCTTGATGATATTTTCTGAAGACGCTAGGCTAGATTTTGGAGGAGTAGTTTATGAACAGTTTTAAGATGATTTTTGTTTCTTCCTTTTGTGTGAGAGGGAAGTTTTGGTTTAGGATTTTAAGTGCAGTAAGTGCAGTAAGTGCAGTCACTAAGGGGGTTGTAGGAATGCTTTTTGTTTTGACCCTGTCTACTGGATTTCCTTCTTGTGCTTCGGATGGGAAAGTTGATGATGACGGAGGCAAAGATAATACCGGAGACAAAGATAATACCGGAGGCAAAGATAATACCGGAGGCAAAGATAATGACGGAGACGGAGAGAATGAGGATAGAGGATCGACTGATGAACTTCTTCTTGCTTCGTTTATGCTTGAACTACCTACTACTACTACTTCTCGAGAGATTACCCTCAACGCAAGGATCGAAAACCCCTTGGATCAGAGGCAGGAAGTAAAAGTAAGTTTTTACCGGTCTCTTAATGCGGTGGTTTCCAAGCAGGATACAATGATTGCTGGTCCTGTGCCTGCGACTCTCTTCGCAAGACAGTCAGGGCAGACACCTACGGCTGCGATTGTTACTTCTTCATATACCATCCCTACAGGAGATACAAGATACTCCTATGGTTATTGCGTAGAGACATCTAGTGGCGATAATGCATGTGCAAAGAGTAATGTACCGTTGAGTGGAGTTACCCTCCCTAAAACAAAACTTGATGAGACCTGTCCTACGACTGTTTATTCTCAAGCTACTACTCAAACTGACTCTACAACGCCCACTATTAGCTACGCCCTTACTTTTAATAGAAGGTGGTCCTCGGGGACTCATCCAACCAATTATCCATCAGGAAGAAATCCTCATTTTACCACTCTTGCTGGAGCTTCCCATAACGATTCGGTTGTTTTTTGGCAGAGGGGCGAATTTGCCAGTGCAGGGGTTGAAATTGTAGCAGAAGATGGAGCTACAGGGACTTTCTTGCGTGAGATTAGTGCGCAAGGAACTAATGCAGTAGCTGCTACTGGAACTACGCTCACTGTCTCTCAAGCCCATCCTCTCATCACAATGATTTCCATGCTTGCCCCAAGCCCTGATTGGTTTATAGGAATCGGAGGCTTTGATATGAAAGTGAATGGAAGTACAGATACCTTCTACGATGAGGTAACAATCCCTCTCCGCCTCTATGATGCGGGAACTGAGTCCAGTGAAAAGTTTAGCAGATCCTCAGGAGAGGATACTGGAGTTAATGCTGATATGAGTCTTCGCGAACGGATTACCCGCCTTTCTACAGGGGAAGAGGATACAGATTTTGGGAATAATAATAACCTAGAAGGCACTCCTTGCGTAGGAACCTTCACGATAAAGAAACAATAGCAAAATTCCCTCGACGGAAGATCCAACACTAGGCTAGGAAGATCATGATGCCAGCCGTAAACCCTATGAAGAAGCGCAGGACGGAGTGGATTTTCGCGTCTTTCGAGGAAAAAAGTTGATATGTCAGAAGACGGATCCCTACATAGAGAAGGATAACCCCTGCAATAGCTGCTAAAAGGGTTTCTGTTTGTTGTACTCCTCTGTTGATCATTAGGCAACTGTTCATCATTAGGCTTGAGGGAAGTAGTATCCAAAGGGCTAAGGGATGGTTGCTACGGTTTGGCTTGAGTTGTCGTTTTTGGAATGGGTTCATTTTCATGGGTTTTCAATGGGTTTTCAATAGGAAAGGGAAAGGCTTGCTCTTAGAGGATAGGATTTTATTCTGACAATGAAAAATGGCTCGTAGCTTTGACATTCCTCCTATATACCGATCCTCTTCTATCTCCTCTCTGAAGCAAATTCGAAGTGAAAACGACCATCTCAAAAAAGATTTCCAACCAAGCCTTCTTGTGGCGGGGAAGGTGCATTTTAGGCTTGCTCGTCATTTTGGCTTTTGCTTTGGGGTAGAAAACGCTATTGAAAGGGTCTACAAGGCTCTTCGAGAAAACCCCGATAAAAGAATTTTCCTTCTCAGTGAGATGATTCATAATCCTCATGTCAATGATGATTTAAAAAAACGAGGCATAAAATTTATACATAGTACAGATGGATCTCCTCTCTTGTCTTTGGACTTGCTTCAGCCAGATGATATTGTTATCATCCCTGCTTTTGGCACTACTTTGGAAATGATTCAAAGGCTTGAGGAAAAAAAGGTGAATCTCCAGTCCTATAATACAACTTGTCCCTTTGTAGAACGAGTCTGGAAACGCTCTGTAAAGCTTGGAAGTCTTGGATATACGGTCTTGATTCATGGACATTCTTGTCATGAGGAAACGAAGGCTACCTTTTCTCATGCTAAGAGTGCGGCAAATGCTCTCATTCTTCATGATAAGAAAGAAGCTCATTTATTAGCTGGATTTATGAGGAGGATGGCAAAAATTCCCAAGCAAAAAGAAGAATCTCTCACCAAGTCTCAACAAGATAATCTCAAAAGACTCAAAGAGGATTTTTTCTCTTCTTTTAAAGGAAGGTATTCTCAAGGGTTTTGTCTTGAAAAAGACCTGAGTAAAATAGGAGTCGTGAATCAGACTACGATTCTTGCTTCAGAGACTCGCTCGATTTCTTCCTATCTTGCTTCAGTTATGATAGAGCTGTATGGAGCTAAAAGGTTTAGAGAGCATTTTGCTGATACTCGAGATACTCTCTGCTATGCCACCTTGGAAAACCAGCTTTCTGTTCAGTCTCTGTTAGAAGGTCAAGGAGATCTTGCTGTGATTGTTGGAGGCTATAACTCTTCTAATACTTTTCATCTTGCCGAAATACTTCAAAAGAAGATACCTGTCTATTGCATCAAAGATGCAGATGAGATTCAAAACAGAAGAAAAATACATCATCTTGACTTGCAAACTAAAAAGCTAAGATGTACCAATGACTGGCTTCCAGATAAGGCGGATGAGACTGTGATTTTGATTAGTGCAGGTGCAAGCTGTCCTGACTCTCTTGTCGAAGAAGTGGTAAACCGTATTGCTGAGCTTTACGGAGAAAAAAGTCCCTTCCAAGATTTTATATTTGCCTCTAGTGTTAGATGAATGATTGTCAAAAAGAGAATATCAAAATGAAAGCCCTAGAAGTTTGTGAGCTGAGTAAAGTTTATCGAGGAAGAAAAAAATCTACTCCTCTGGAAGCTCTCAAAAAGATCAATTTAGATGTGCAAGAAGGAGATTTTTTTGGATTACTTGGCCCCAACGGTGCAGGGAAAACGACTCTCATTGGAATTTTAAGCTCTTTGATCAATCTTAGCTCTGGTTCTGTGAAGATCTTTGGTTTAGATATCAGTCGTAGACGAGAAATGAATCAAGCAAAGAGTTGCATCGGCCTAGTTCCTCAGGAATTTAACTTTAATATTTTTGAATCAGTTCAGAGCATCGTACTAAATCAAGCTGGGTATTACGGAATTTCTAGCAGAGTTGCCAAACAAAAGCTTGAAAAGGACTTGAAGATGCTTGGGCTTTGGGAAAAGAGAAAAACCCTTGCAGGGCAGCTATCTGGAGGAATGAAAAGACGCTTGATGACAGCAAGAGCGATGATTCATTCACCTAGGATGCTGATATTGGATGAACCTACGGCGGGAGTAGATATTGAGTTGAGACGTTCCATGTGGAGCTTTCTCGAAGAGCTCAATTCTCAAGGGACTACAATTATCCTTACGACTCACTATCTTGAGGAGGCAGAGCGTTTATGTCGAAGTATTGCTATTATTGATCAAGGTAAGATCATCGAAAATGCGTCGACAAAGAAACTTGTAAACAAGCTTTATATTGAAACCTTTATTTTTGATCTTTTGAAGCCCTTAATAATAAGAAATGGAAAGATAAAGCAACTTGATCTCTCTCCATTTACCTTTCGACTGAAAGACTCTCAGACTCTGGAAGTCGATCTCAATCGTCGCCAGAAGCTCAATGATATATTTGATAAACTAAGTGGTCTTGGAATAGAAGTTTCAAGTATGAGAAATAAATCAAACCGCCTAGAAGAGTTGTTTGTAAAAATGACAGGAAAATAAATGTCTCTTTCTACTTCTTACATAGCTTTTAAGACCATCTGTACCAAAGAAACAACTCGTATTCTTAGGATATGGATTCAAACTCTTGTTCCCCCAGTCATTACTATGAGTCTCTATTTTGTTATTTTTGGGCATCTTATAGGAGAAAGGATCGGAGAGATGAGAGGATATAGCTATATTGATTTCATTGTTCCTGGGCTCATTATGATGTCTATAATTATCAACTCTTATACTAATGTTGTATCTTCTTTTTTTGGTGCTAAATTCCAAAAAAATATAGAAGAGATTCTTGTTGCTCCTGTTCCTATTTCCTTTATTATTATCGGCTATATTACTGGAGGTGTTATCAGAGGTTTCCTTGTAGGAGGGACAATCTTTATTGTATCATTGCTTTTTACAGAGCTTCAAGTATTCAACTTCTTAGTGTTGATCTCTATTAGTCTTTTAGCATCTATTCTCTTTTCGTTGGCAGGTTTTACCAATGCAATTTTCGCGAAACGTTTTGATCATATATCTATTGTTCCAGCCTTTGTTCTGACTCCTCTCACTTATCTTGGAGGGGTTTTTTATTCGATTGATCTTCTTGCCTCTCCATGGAAGGAAATTTCTTTTTTAAATCCAATCCTTTATCTTGTGAACGCTTTTCGCTATAGCCTTATTGGAATCTCTGATGTATCTCTTGTAGCTTCTTTTGTGATCATTAGTGTATTTATTTTACTTCTTTTCTGTATCAATTACTGGCTTGTTAGGATTGGATATGGTCTTCGAAGCTGATTTCCCTATTTTGAGGAAAGGAGTTTTGCAATACGCTCTATACGAGGGTCTGGAGTCGTTTTTCTTTTATCTAAATAGAGATGATAGTAGGGATAAATTTTCTTTAGTATCATTTCCCTGATTTGACTCCGAAGTTTGATATCATCAGCTATGTCGTCCCTAAGTTCTTGATAACGATAGAAATAAAAGAGTATTGCAGTGTGAAAGACAGAGGAGGTTTTTTCTTCCGAGCTTAAAAGACTTTTCAGATATTTATCCGCTTGTTTTTGCGAATGATCATGGATTTTACGTTCTTTGGGAGAAGAGCTTCTACTATAGTATTTCATCGTTTCATAATGAGCCTGAGCAAGGGAGCTGAGGGTTATATGATGTTTTGGATCGATTTGTAATGCTTCTTCTCCTGCTTGAATGATTCTTTCTAAATAACGAACTGGCCCTTCCTCTCGAGATGCTTCTCTGCTTCGTATTTCCCAAGCCTTAAAAAGGGTCTCCATATAGTTTTGGAAAAAATGAAGCTTTTCATAGTTATAACGAAACTTGGAACGATATTTCCATGCCTGAGTATAGGATGCAATAGCTTCTACTGGGAGGAGAGATGAAGCAAGTCTTGTGTTTTGGTTTGAGTCTACTAGCTTTTGGGAGAGAAGTATACGAAGACTTCCAAGAGAAGAATGAGCCTCTGGAAATTCTGGATTCTCCTTTAATGACTGAAGAAAGCTTTGCAAGGCCTTTTCAAGACTTCCATCAGATAAATGAAAATCCCCTTGATTCTTGAAGAATAATGCTGTTCTTGTCTTATGATTTCTAAGAGGGCGAACTGCAAAGTGACCTACTTTTACTTTGGCAAGCATACCTTTACCAATCAGAGAAGGTCCTTGAAGCAATCCATCATAAAAAGACAAGACTTGAACTTTTCCTATAATCATACCATTTCGGAAACGATCGTGATCTTGGTTTTTTTCCACTATGTAGAGGCTTTCTCCTTTTTGTAATTTGATATGATTTGTAATTCTGATGATTACTTTCTCTTGGCGAAGATCGTATTCCTCTAAAGGAAACTGTTTTGACCGAAGTCCCTCCTTTGTTTTACTTTGGACTGTCCCTACAAGCTCCATCTTTTCTGGGATGAGAGAATGAAAGTTTGGAAAGATATATAGGATTTTTGCCTTTTGATCTGCTATGAGGGAATGAGAATTCAAACAGAAGCTAAAAAGAAGAAAAAATAAAAAAAGCAAGGAAAAGGAAAAGAGTTTTCGTCTCTTCTTTTGAGAAAAAATATTCGATAATACAGGATCCATTCTCTATTGATTGTCGGATGATTACTTGCTGGGAAGTCAAGATTTTGATGCTCCGTTTCCCGTCAAAATCAGTCCCAAATTAGGATTATAGAAAAATTCTAAAAATGAGAGTTTTTTTACTTCTATTAGGTCGATACCTTTACTGCATGGAGATTGAACAACTTCATCTTTCGCTCAGAGGCTTGATTTTTGGCAAGAAGAGATTGTCTCCTGAAAGGATTCGTAGATTAATAGAACTCAAAAAAACAGTAAATCGTCTTGCACAAACACCTTATATTACTTCTATCAAAACAAAGGATCAAAGAAAAAAATTTGGTTCGGTTCTTGCTAATCTTTCTGTTTCCACATGGGGGGACTATTTTCAAGTAGAAACAGTATTCATGCACTATGATTTATCTGATCAGGAGTTTTTTCGAGTGATAGATACTATCTACTTTGACCTTATTGCTGCAGTAAAGATTTTTCGGAGGAAACCTCAGTTTTTTTTAGATACTGTTTTAAAAGAAGGTCTTGCAGCCTATGAAAAACCGGAATCCTCTTGGGATGAAATGATGCTTGAGCAGGTTCATTTATACATTCTCCTTCGATACTATCAAAATATGGGTTTAGAAAATGCCATTTTAAACAGAAAAGATGAGTTATGGTTTCAGAGCTTTGTTCCGTCACAGTCTCATGTTGCTTCTTAGAAAATACTCTCATTTTTCTGTAATTCAATTCCTCCACGGAGGTATAAAATTTCTTATTCTGATAAGTCTTGTTTCCCTTTTAGTTGTTTCTCTTTTAGCTCAGGAAAATGATTCTGGGGCAAAAGAAAGAAAGGGACTCTGGCAGCTATTTCCAAGAAGGCATGAGGAACGAGAAAAGCTCCGCCAGAAGAGGCTTGAAGAGCTTACTGCTAGGGATGGTACAAATCGGCTCAACTATGCAGTCATTCTTTTCCAAGAAGGGTATATTTTTCGCTCTCAGCACCTTTTAGAGCAATTTTTATCTATCTTTTCCTCACATCCACGTCGTTCAGAAGCAGGCTATTATTTAGCAAGTATTTTAGAAAGAGAGGGAAAGACAAAAGATGCTTTTCAGCTCTTCCTTTCTATATATCATGAGTCTCCGGGTCACAATTTTGCTGTTCGCTCTTATCTTCAGGCTGGGAGGCTAGCTCTAAGATTGGGAAAGAGAATGGAGGCGAAAAATATCTTTACAGAGATTGTACAAAATCATAAAGACTCACTCTACGTGCAAGAGTCCAAAACGGAACTTAAGGCTATTCAGCTTGATCTTCCTATCTGATCTCAATTTATAGTTTTCGCTCCCTTATCAGATCTTAAATAAAAGATGACTGGTTTTTGGATTATGAAGAAATTTTATTTCTAGACGTATGCATTGGAAATTCATTATTTGCCAATAAATCAATGTCAATAAATCTGTTAGCATTGGGTCTTACTTATTTAGTCCCTTGCTTCCGATACTAAAAGAGAGAAAATGTTTAAGGAAAAAACAAGAATATGATCTTTGGTCTTTTGTAATGATGGATTCATGACGAAAGTAGGTGTAGTAAATCAATGAGATTTCAGACGGTACAGTTTAAAGCAGGGTCATATATATTGGTCGAAGGAAAGAGAGATAATGATAGGTTTTATATCATCTTGGATGGCCAGCTTAGGACGCAAAAGTCTGCTCCTGTAGCGGGAGAGGAGCAGCAGAACCTTCTTGGACCTGGAGATTTTTTTGGAGTGGAGAGTGCGATGTCGCGTCAAAGTCGTATTGAGACAGTAATTGCTCAGTCCAACTGTAAATTGATAGAGGTACCTGCAGAGCAGTTTGGTACCTTGATCGAAAAAAATGCCCCTGTAGCAATGAAAATCATCCGCTCTTTCTCTGTAAAACTCCGTGCCTTTGATAGTACGATCACTCGCCTTTCTTTCCGAAGTGCCGCAGGAGAAAATCCGTCCCACCTTTTCAATTTAGGGGAACATTGGTATCAGGAAAACCGTAAAGAGCATTCTGTTTATGCCTACCAACGCTATCTGCAACATCTCCCGAACGGTGATCACGTAGAACAAGTGAAAATGAAGCTCAATAGCATGAACAAAGCACTAACTCCTCCTGTCCAAAATGATACTGGTATCAACCGAAACTATGCCTTGGATAGCATCATCTTTTGTGAGAATGAGCTTGGCTACGAGCTCTACATCATCCAGTCTGGAAGAGTGAAAATCAGCAAGATGGTTGAAGGTCAAGAAATGATGCTAGCTGTCCTTCAGGCTGGAGATATTTTCGGTGAAATGGCTCTTTTAGATAATAAGCCTCGTACTGCGACTGCCGTTGCGGCAGATCAAGTTGTTGTTCTTGCCATCAATAAAGCAAACTTTGAAACAATGGTAAAAGAAAAGCCTCAGCTTGCGACTCGATTGATTACACTTCTTTCTGAGAGAATTTGGACTGCTTACCGTCAGCTTGAGAACCTTGTGCTAGGAGATAGGCTCGGTCGCCTCTACCATGCACTTCTCACCAATGCAGAAAAAAATCATGCTCAGATTCATTTCAAAGCGACTTATACATTTGACTTTGGAGGGACAGACCTCCTGAAAATGGTAGGGATGGATCCTCAGAAGGATGAATCATATCTCTTAAAGCTCTTGAAAAATAGATGGCTTCGATTGGATCAAGGAAGGATTATATGTTCTGACCTTTTGGAACTCCAAAAACAGGTTGCTTTTTACACAAAGAAAACTGCCATGGAGAAAAAAAGACAAGAAGCAGCAACAGGTCGTATTTAGATACATAAAGAAGAGAGTATCTGTTTTGTGTTTCCCTCGGATTCGTGGATTTAGCAAAAATACAAAAGCAAAATGAACCGTCTGGCAAGCACTTTCAGAAAGTTGAAAATATTTTCCAAGAATTTCCCATCCTAAGGCGGGAACAATGGGAAGACGCTGTTCAAAAGGAGCTCAAGGGATATAAGAGCGAGGCTGATCTTGCTTGGCCTCTTGAAGAAGGAGAATTTCTCTTTCGAGATGGAGAAAAAACTCATCTCTTAGCACCCTACTACTGTTCTGACTCGTTCCAAGAAGGGATCATTTCTGAGCAAGAGGACTGTGATGCGACTGACAACAACGGCACAAATCGATGGATCATCTTTCATGATATCTTTGAAGAAAGCCTAACGAAAGCCAAAACAAAAGAGAAGCTCTTGAAGGAATTGGGGTTGGAAGGAAGCACCTTCATCCTTTCAGGAAGTCTTCATCCATTTTTAAGAAGAACCTTTCTTGAAGGTAAACAATCGGACGAAAGAGAGGAAGGGTGGAGCATTTCTTCTCAAGAGGAGCTAAACCTTCTACTCAAGCAAGATGATCCTAATCAGAAAGAAGAGAATCAACGAAAAGATCCTATCTATATTTCCTGCGGTATGGATAGCCCAAGAATGCTCACCATGTTTTGCGAGAAATATGAGAAATATCCCAATGCAAAAGATCCCCAAACAAATCACAAAAAAAACCAAATACTCCTAGATTATGATATATTTTCTCATTGGCTTGCTAAGGGATTCCTATCCTGTAGCTATGAAGATTCTATGAAGGTAGCCCTAGAGCTTGCTCAGAAATCTCAAAAATATAAGATACGTCCTCTTTGTATTTCTGGGGAGATCTTTCAATATGCGGGAGCAAGCCCTTTGCAAGTTATAGCCTTGATGCTTGCTGCAGCTCATGAATATATTGTTTATGCTGTAGATCACGAAAGAGAGCAGCAAGGAGAGCCTCAAGGAAACCATCTCAAGACCAATTCAAAGAAGAAATCTCAAGAGAAGGATGATCTTCTTAGCTCACTTCTTTCATCTCTTTGGTTTTGTTTTCCTCTATGTGATGATTATTTTCTGGAAATTGCTCGGCTCAGGGTGGTATCTCTTCTCTGGACAAGGATCCTAAGCCAGTATCTCTCTCCTGAAAACCGCTCTCAAGATCAACTCATGTACAAGCATGGGAAAGTCACTCTTTATAATAAAACCCTCTACGACTCTTACAATAACGTTCTTCGAACTTCGACAGAAAGTATGGCAGCAATCACAGGGGGTGTAAATAGTCTCAGCTGTCTTCCTTTTGATTCTCTATGGAAGGGGGGAGAGTCCAGAGAGGGGGAAGGTTCCACTCATGGAGAGAGACTAGCTCTTCAGACTCAGATGATTCATCGCCATGAGGCCCATTTGGATCGAACAACTGATCCTGCAGGTGGTTCTTGGTTTTTTGAACAGCTTACGGATACAGCAGGCCAAAAGATCTGGTCATATTTTCAAGAGATAGAGGCAGAGGGAGGACTCAGGGGGTTAATACAAGATGGTCGTCTTCAGCATCAGCTGGAGCTCTTAGGCAAAAAGAGGAAAGACGAGATATCTCAAGGGAAAAAACCATTTTTGGGGGTCAACTGCTTCCCGTCCGATCCCAAAAAAGACCCCATGCTTTCTTCTGCTTCTGCCAATGGATTTCATCTTAAGAATCATTTTGCAAATCAAAAAATTGCAAAACCAGAAAAAAATGCTGGACAAAAAACAGACTCTGTGGGAGGGTCACATTGCTCGTCTTTCTTGAAACATATTACTCCATCTGTTCCCGCTAGGGAAAGTGGCGGACATTCTGTAGTTAATTCCCTAGATGATTCCCTAGCAGCAAGAGTCCCACCTTTGTCTCTTGCCCGGCCTTCGGAATATATAGAGTCCCTTCGCCTTGCTTCGGAGGCGTATATGGAGAGAGAGGGTATACCTCCGAATGCAGTTCTACTCCTTTTCGGTTCTCCTACTACATCGAAAGCTCGTGCGAATTTTATAGGATCTTTTCTTGGATGTGCTGGCTACTCTACGCAAAGAAAGATTCTATTAGATTCATCCCGTGAAAAAGAGGAGGAGAAAGATTTTTCCGACCTTCTTGAAGAGGCTGTTCTTTCCCTACCTAAGGGGGGTATTTTAGCTTTTTGTAGCAATGATGAATCTTATTCGGATAAGATGCCGCAAATTACTGCTTTTCTTGAAGGGCTTTCTCAAAATACATACCCTTGCCTTCCCATTATAGTAGCTCATCCCCAAAAACTGAAAGGGGCTAGCGAGGATAGAGAAAACGGAGCAAGTCTGAACCAAGCCTTTCGATATATCCATCAAGGTTCTGACTTAGTAGAAGAGTTGACTTGGTTTCATACTCATCTGGGAATCCTATAAATTGCAAATACTCACAGATATCGCGAGGGTATCACAAAAGGGTGAGGGTGTCACAGAAGGGTATCACTCCTTGTTTGAAAGCCCCTTTAGTTTCAGTTTAGAGATATGGGATTTATCTTGAGTCAGTTGCTCGCGTAGCTCTTGTGGTGAGGAAAAACGGATCTGGTCTCGAATCCTTTGATGAAAAGAAAGTCGAAGAACTTCTCCGTACAAATGACCTTGAAATCCAATCAGATGAGCTTCCACTTCAATCTCGTAAGAGTCAAAGGTTGGCTTGGGTCCTGCATTGATCATCGCTTTCCATTTTTTATTGCCCCATTCTGCTATCCCGGCATAGACTCCATGGAAAGGTACTGTTTTTGTAGGTGGGATGACAAGATTGGCAGTAGGAAATCCAAGTTGTCGTCCTTTTTGAGAGCCTCGCTTGACCAAAGCCTGTATGAAAAAACTATAGCCCAATAGGCGATTTGCCTGTTTTATATCCCCAGTTAAAATGAGCTTTCGAATTCTTGTTGTGCTTACTGGAGTTCCTCTATAAGTGATTGCTGGGACTCGTTCGACATGAAATGGATAGCGTTGGCTCATTTTTTTAAGTAGTTTGTAATTCCCTTTTCTTCCTCTTCCAAAACGCTGATCATAACCAATCACAAGATGAACTGCTCGCATCCTTCCCAAAAGAATCTCTTTGAGATAACGAATTGCTGTCATTTTTGCTAGCTCAGGAGTAAACTCCAAAAAAACCACTGCATCCAGATCAAATTTCTGGATTATGGAAAGTTTTTCTTGATATACGAAGAGCTCGGCTCCTTGTTCTTCCTTTCGCTTTCCCAAAACAATATCTGGATGAGGTTCGTAGCTGAGTAGCAATCGAGCATGTTGGTTTCTTCTGCTTCTTTTCTGAGTTCTCTTAATCAACGCTTGATGACCTCTATGAAGCCCATCAAAAACACCTAGTGTAAGTATACAAGAATCCCATTGGGGGATAAATTCATCTAGTCCGTGAAAAATCTGCATAGCAGAGAGAAACAGCAGTTGAAAACTTAGGCATAGGGCAGTATAGCAAAAAACAAGATTTATTTTTTTATTAAGAAAAAATAGCGTTTATTATTATAGTAAGAAACTTTTGTTTCACTTTACATCAACCCTTTATTTCCGATTTTGGCGGTTTAGACATAATAGGAACTCAAAAGCCGACAGATTTTGAGATTTTATATGATACACGGAAGGATTACACTTGATAGGCTTAGGACAATTTTTTAGGATTTACCTCTTTACCTTGCTACTGAGTCCCTTCTTATTCTTGTGTGTAACAACTTCACTTCTATCACAGAAAAAAACGAAGCCTGATTCATCCACATTTAAGATCGAAAACATTGGTGAAAGTAAATTCTTTCGTGCAGAAAAGGGAAAGGGAGGAATCTTGAGACTTCAGGGAAGAATCCGTATCAAGTTTTTCAAAGGAACAGTACTTGCAGATCAGGTGATTGTAGATACAGAGCGTCAAGAATTTTATGCTGAAGGAAATATTATCTACACAGAAAACGATGGAACGAAAATCCGTTCCGAACGAATGCTTTATAACGCTACAATCAAACAGGGGATATTCTACAATGCTTCAGGCTATAAAAATCCAGTCTATTTTATAGGAAAGGATATTCGCCTTCTTGCAAAAAAACAATTCTTTTTGAGTCATATCCGTTTTACAACCAATGCTGCACGGCCGCCTCATTATGATTTTTATGCATGGAAGATCTACTTTTATGAGGATAAAACTTTTTTGGCAGTAGGAGTTCTTGGATATATTGGAGGGATCCCTCTTCTCCCTCTTCCTTTTCTTTATTATACACAGAAGGGTACTGGTTTGATCACACAAGTTGGATTTAGTAGTCTTCAGGGATTTCTTATACAAAATTCCTACTCTTTTCATATTCCTTCTTACGGAAAGGAGTATCTGAAATTTCTTCCAGAAAACTATCTCATTTGGCTGGACTATTACCAAAATACCGGCACAAGTAGCGGTTTAGAGTTTTCCCAACGTTCTCCTTGGATAGACTATCGTATGAGCTTTGGCTATGCGAATTATAAAAGATATACTGTAGAAAATACAGAAAATGGAATTAACGTTAGCAATCAAATACAAGTTTGTCCGGAGAATCCAAGCCCAGAGAATCCCTGTCAGACGAGAGAAGAAAGCTACAATTGGTGGAAGGTATATATAGATCTAAATCAACGAAGCAAATATCCCACAAAAGACCATATCCGTAATATTTATCTACATTACGAAAGCTATGCACATTATCTATATGAGTATGAATTTGGAAAACGGAACATCCCAAGAACTACGATAGAATCCATATATCGAAATCAAGATAATACCAGAGGTCCTGTTCTCCCTAGGGTAGATTTTTTTGCAATCTATGATGAGCAATGGAAGACCTTCAGAATCCGTGCAGAGATCAGACAAAAAAGAGTATGGATTGATCAAGGGAATTTTGTGGACTCTCGCTATGAACTTGCGGAATGGATCCTTCCTAAACTAACAATCACAAAGAAATTTGTTCTTGGAACGATACCGTGGTTTCGTACTCCCGTAGTATGGGATCATAATATTTTTGTAGAATCAAAGCGTGAGTTTCAGGAGGGAGAAGTTTTCTATAACAGAGTCCAAAACCAATATTCTACCAACTTAAAGGCTTCCTTTCCTTTCCTTTACTGGCTATATTGGAAGACTCGAGTGAGTTATGGCTTGCAAAAGGTATCTTCCGATCTTGAACATGAAGAAGCTACTTTTCAAAAGGCAGTTGAACAAGAAGCAGAACGAGAAAGCTATCAATATATGCTTACAGAAAATCAATTTAAGATAGGAGTTGATCCAATTCTTTTTTTCCTGACCCATCGATTCAAAGACTCTTTTGCAGAACTAAGAAGTGACATTCCTTCAGTCAATACCTTTGGGTTTGATACCAATCAAAATGTAAACGAAACAGAGATCAATTTTAGTTGGTATCCTTTTTATTATGCTTTTCTTAATTTTCAAACAGCTTACGATCATCGCCAAAATATCAATGCAAGTCCAAGAGAAAGGTGGCACTATCCTGTTCTCCAAACAGCACTTTTTTTTGACTGGCTTAACCTTTTCCGAAGAGACAGAGAAAACCTATCAAGCCGAAATAAAATTCACTTTGTGAATACATATCTCATCAACCAATATGTCGCTGATCCTGTTTTCTTGAGAAGCCACTCTAATCTCTTTGGCTTTACATTTGATCTAGGAGGCTTTGATCTCTGGCCTATCAGCAGAATACGTTATTTTGAAATGGGTATATATTGGTATCATGTCTTTTTTGACACATCTTTGGATCATCTTCTCTTCTCTATTACATTAGATATACAACTCTACAAATGGTTTTATCTTGAACTAGAGATGAACTCTCGAGCATCTGAACCAAATCGCTATAGCTCACAATCCAGAGATAGACAGGGAAATCCAAACTCTGTAGGCTTCTTTCAAGATCTTGCGAATAGCACAGGACTTAGAGGTGCTTCTGGACTTCAAGATGCCATTTTAAATCTTGCTTCTTTTAGCTCCACATTGATCCTTGATTTAGAAGATTGGGAATTTCGTCTAAGCTATAGACTAGAACAAAGATCTTCTTTCGGTGGGATCAGTGGGCTAAATAGTGTTATTTTTTATGATCATAGAATCTACTTTGGAGTAAGTACTCTTGTACTTGGAAAAGATAGATATTCAGCACGACCAAGCCGCTTTTTAATCGGTGAAATAAGGCCATCCATTGTGGACTACTAGCTTCTGATCAAACTGGCACAACTGAGGTTTTATATCGCCTGATAAGTCAGGCCTCTTATTAGTATAAGTAAGTCTCCATGGCTTAGCTCTGAGGAAAGACACCGAGAAATCGGGAGTTTTAGCTAATATTTACTAGAAAGATGAGTCGCTACTAGTAGATATTAGCCATCGTCCTAGTCAATATTTACTAAAAAGAGGCGTGACTGTTGTTATTAGGAGATCATGGCGGGCATGGATGCCCGCCCCATTTTGCGGAGTATGAGACTCCGCAAAATGTGAGCAAAGACAGGGTTTCCCTGTCTTTGCGTCCCTCAGTTGTGCCACGGACGGCACAACTGAGGTTTTATAAAACTCCCTCTCTGGGAAAGGAGAGAAAACTTTTGTTTTACTTGACTCAAAAAAAGCAGACTATAGCTTGGTATCTGTGGAAGGATTAAAGAAGATTCTCACTCAGAATTCGCTCCCAGCACCGACTTCAAAATTTCAGCCGGATTTTTTCCAAAAATCTGTAGAGGAAAATCTCTACTTTGAGTTTTTCCTAAGCACAGGAAGGGTTCTCATCACTCCAGACTTCGAAATGTTACCTGTAGGTCCTCTCGAACTAATGGAGGAGGACGAGTTTCATGATATACTACAAAGTTCCAGAGAAAAACTCACTCTACTAAAAGACTACGTAATATATCAACTTTCCATCTATTCTGCTTTGTTAGAAACAAATTCCTATTATGTTTGCTTGAATCAATATCTTGTGATTTGTCGCCTTGTCCTCCTAGAACAAGATGACTTTGATTTTGAGATCAAACTTTACACGATCAGTAAAGAAGAACTCCCGCATAATTATAAAGATAAAATATATCTGGGGAGAGACTTCATCTCTCTTTCTAAGATGAACAGAGAACAGCTTGGTCTCAAGTATATTTGTAGTTCCATAGAAAGCCAGCTCCAAAAACTAATCCTCAGATGCAAAGCTTTCTTGCCCAAAAAAGAACAAAATGAGATTCAAAAAGAATATTTCGAAGAGTTTTCTGAGCTTTTGGAGTATCTCCAAAAAGAAGAGCAAGAAATATACAAAATTTTTCCTAACGGATCTAAACCTGAGAAGTTTCCAATAACTAAAATTCTTGACATCAACCGAAGATTTCGGGAGCTAAAACACATAATCATAGATATGATAGAAACCGCTAGGGAACTAGAAACAAGTCTTTTCGATAAAAACCAACCCAAAGCTGTCCGTTACGCCACTAAATTTTATAAAGACCTTGAGAATTATAAAAACTATATCATGCATAAAGTCAACGGAAGGATATCTGACTTTGTCAACCAGATTCATATCTGAAGGATCACAAATTCAACAAACACACTTGTTCATTTTGCCTTGTTCAGTTTCTAGGAGAGCAGTACAGGGTTATTGCTTCCGTACTGTTAATCTAAAAAGCTCTTCTACTTTTGAATCGCTTACTCCAAGTTGCTTTGCAGCACGAAGCTCTTTGAATCCACTTCTTGGATCTCCTGTCTTGAGATATAAAATACCAAGATTGTAAAGCACTTTCCCTAAATAAGATCTTGCTCGTCTCAATTCTATAGTCTCATCTTTCATAATTTGAATCAGGTTTTGTTCATCATATATCTTCTGATTTCGTATGATCAGGTTGATACGATCACGTATAGAGGTCAGAATGGTTTCAAGATTAGCTGCTTGATTCAGTTGCTTGAGAAGATCAGAAAGCTCAAGGTTGTAAGTCATCAGAGAATTATTTTTCTGGATTAAAAGACGATTTTCTTTTTCGAGAGAAAAATACTCACGAGAAAGCTCAAGAGAATGGGAAGGAATTTGCTTCATGGACTCATATTTTGCAAAACGATCCAGCTCCTTCTCCAAAAACATTGATGCTCTTCTTTCGCGCCTAAGTGCCGAACGAAGCCGACGGTTCCAGAGCTTAACTTTCTGAAGCTCAGAATGTTTCTTCTTTGAAGAATCAAGTCTGATCTGGAGTTTCTCTATTTCTTCTTCAAGAGAATCATTTTTTTGATTGAAGCTAGATAGTTGATAGGACATATCCTCGATTTTATCACAAATGGAATGAAATAAGGAATCCTTTGTAATAGACGACTGTCTTAGTGGCTTAGGAACTTTGATCTTCTTTTTAATAGACTTTGTTTTCTGGATCAGAGCACGAAGGATCACTCGATTGAATGGAGAAAAATGAGAGTGATCCGCTTCAGCTTGATGAAGTTGTTCTTCAAAAAAAGTCAGACAAAAACAAGAGAAAATAGGTTCTATCTTCGTTTGAGAAAAAGCAGTGGAATGATTCAGACGGTATTCTGCATAATCAAGCCTTTCGGAAGCCTTGTAAAGGGGAAACACACAAATGCCTCCCTTGATATGAACTTGAAACTCGCTTGCAAAACTTTTCTCATGCTGTTCTGGCCAAAGGATATGAGAAATAGGAAGAGAAGAAATCTCTTTTTGAAAGCGGGCTTTGGCTTCATGGTCTTCCTGAAACCATAAGAGCTTTTTTTTTAAAGCCTGTGACATTTTACTCAATAACGATACATATCATGCTTATAAGGACCCTTCACAGAAACACCCATATATTTAGCCTGCTTTTGGGTCAGAGAACTCAACTCAACACCTACTTTCTGGAGGTGAAGAAAGGCAACCTTTTCATCTAACTCTTTAGGTAAAAGATATAAGCCAGGCTCATAGTGATTTTGAAAAAGCTCCATCTGAGCTAGGACTTGATTGGTAAAACTTGCCGACATTACAAAACTTGGATGACCTGTAGCACATCCAAGATTTACCAAACGCCCTTCTGCAAGGAGTAAAATACTATTCCCATCAGGAAATGTAAACTTATCAACCTGAGGTTTAATCTCTGTTTGTTGAATCCCTGGGAAAGAGCGAAGCTCTGCCACTTGTATCTCCGTATCAAAATGCCCAATATTACAGACAATAGCTCCATCTTTCATTTGCTTCATATGTTCCAAACAAACTACATCTACATTTCCAGTCGCTGTGATAAAAAGATCCGCTTTACTAGCCCATTTATCCATAGTGCTAACCTCAAAACCTTCCATTGCTGCTTGAAGAGCACAAATTGGATCAATCTCACCGATGATCACGCGACATCCAAAACCTTGGAGACTCTGTGCAGACCCCTTCCCTACATCTCCATAGCCAGAGATAAAGGCAATCTTTCCAGCCATCATAATATCCGTCGCTCTTTTGATTCCATCAGCCAAGGATTCTCGGCAACCATAAAGATTATCAAATTTACCCTTCGTTACAGAATCGTTCACATTCATTGCAGGTGCCTTCAGGATTCCTTTCTCTAACATTTGACGAAGCTGATGGACTCCTGTTGTAGTTTCTTCCGTAATTCCTTTGATATTTGTGAGAAATTCTGGCCGTTTTTTGTGCACCCATCCCGTCAGATCGCCTCCGTCATCCAAGATCATATTTGGACCACCATCAAAAGCAAGGGTCTGATCCTGTGCCCACCAGTATTCCTCTTCCGTCATACCTTTCCACGCAAAAACGTGCTTCCCTTCTGCAGCCAAAGCTGCTGCTGCATGATCCTGTGTGCTAAAAATATTACATGAGGCCCATCTCACTTCAGCTCCAAGCTGAATCAAGGTTTCAATTAACACTGCTGTTTGGACAGTTAGATGAAGAGAACCAGCAATCTTAGCATTTTGAAGCGGTTTTTGAGAAGAATATTCCTCTCTCAATGCCATCAGTCCCGGCATTTCTTTCTCGGCGAGAATAATCTCTTCACGTCCCCATTGCTGAAGGCTGAGATCTTTTACCTTATAAGGAACCTCTGTTCGCGAAAGTGTAGCAATAGCAGCCATTTAGGACAAGTTATCAAGGGCTATCATTTCAGTCAAGCAGGAAATTTAGCTATTTTAGTTTTTTCCAGAGAGGGAGGAGCGTGCCTTTTCTAAAAGCTAAGCCATGGCTACTTACTTATAATAACAAGAGGCCCGACTTATCAGGCTTGTTTCCATGTATAGACCCGATCTGTATTTAGTAAATATTCACTAGGACGATAGCTAATATCTACTAATAGCGACTCCTCTATTTAGTAAATATTAGCTAAAACTCTTGATTTTACAGGGCTTGATTTTGCCCTAAGTTGCACCGTCCGTGGTGCAACTTAGGGACGCCTCAGCGTGGCTTGTTTCCATCTAGCTATCTTATCGTGTCCAAGTTCCATCATTGCATGTATAAGTCCGAGTACGCCTACAGTCTCCTCCTGTTAGCAGGCTTGCTTCTATTTTTTCTCATTTATCACGAATTTTAGCAAAAAAAAGTGCAACAAATTCAACTTTTTTAACCTTTATTTAGTATGGAGTCATCTTTTCATTGGTGATTTCTCGATTTTTTGATTGACAATAAGGAGGTTTCAATAGTATGAATATAAAAGTAAAGTCTTTATTTGATAGACAGATTTCTCAGGAGGTGAATGTGAGTACAACTCAGACCGTAGAGCTTGTAAGAAAGCTAAGTAACGGCAGGCCGCTCACCGAGAAAACAGCAACCGAGCTACTAGACTACGTAGCAAACCAGAACGGCGATCTGGCGACTAAACAGGATGTAGAGAATGTAAGAATAGATGTAGAGGGCGTAAAGAAAGATGTAGAGGGTGTAAAGAAAGATGTAGAGGGCGTAAAGAAAGATGTAGAGGGCGTAAAGAAAGATGTAAAGGTATCAAGAAAGATGTAAACTGGCTAAAATGGAGCATCGCTACCGGCTTTACTGTATTTACCGTCTTCCTAAGTGCTGTGCTAACGGTGATGATCTATCTACACAGCGACACTGGAAAGCGTATAGATAAAATAGAAGCAGAAGTGCGAAAAGAGCTAACTGAACTAAAGAAGCTGATTATTGAAAGAACAGGGCATAAATAAATATAACAACTAAGGTTTGTTCCCAGTGGCGGTCTTTGGGATATGCAGGGATTCCCTGTTTTCTCGGCGACTTCCCTCAGAGCAAGCCACGGATACTACTTCCTAATATCAACAGTCACGCCTCTATTTAGTGAATATTTACTATTTTCCTGATTTCTCAGTGGTTTTGATTTTGCCGAGTGTTTGAGAAATCAATCCTCTATTGAAGTATTAAATTTAGTTGTAATCAAAATAACAATAAGAATCATGGTCTCATGAGTTCTTATGAAAAAAAAGAAGGTAGTATAAGTCGAAAAAACTATCTCATCATTGGCGGAAGCAGTGTGATGGGGCAATCGATCATTGAAGCGATTCAAGCCTATCATTCTAAGCAAGGTACTCCTTTCCATATCTGTGCAACTACTTCTCAAACTAAAGATATAGAAAACATAGACCAAACTATGACGTCTGTCGATCTAACAAAAAAAGATGTGTGTCAATCAATAGAAAGAAGTCTTGGTACTGAAACAAATATTGATTTTATGTTTTACACCCCAGCTAGAGGATCTGTTGGATTCCCAGTTGAAGAAGCAAAAGATCATGAAATTCAGGAAAGTGTAGATTTCTCATTAACTCCTCTTTTACAGTTGGAATCCAGATTACAGCCAAAACATAGTATTGGCATATCTGGATTTGTATGGTTAGAATCTTTGCTAAAAATTTACGGAGCGATGCTTTACCCAAAGATATTATTGGAGCTTTTTGCTCAAAGACACCCCAAGAGATTTCAAGTCTTGCGAATAGGCTTTTTTACAAGTCAATCTTCTAGGGCGATTGTCTTAATGACACGAAAGACCATTGCAAAAGGTCTGTTCCCGAACGCATATTCTTCCTGGATTGAGGCTTGTAAAACACAGAACAAGAAAATACAAGATTTTGTTCTTGAACTGCATTATAGTTGTGAGCAAAAAGAATTTAGCAAACACTTTCATACCTCTCATAGAGAAACAACAATAGAAGATATGAAAAACGGAGTCCAGAAATTTCTTCATGTTAATGACAATGGCAGCACGAAACCTATTGTCAATATTCTTGGGAGCGGTTATTGGGAAGAAGATCAAACTTATCCAGACTGGTCTCCAGAGATTTCCGCTAAAGCAGAAGCAATTTACGAAACACTCCAAAAGCAAATCAACAACTGAAAACTCAGTTCCATTCGCAAATGGAAATTCGATTGAGAGTTTGTCTAATTTGCTTCGCCCAATCTACCCAAAATCCAAAATCCACAGAGAACCTATCCAAAAGCACTAACACCCTTGTGGGCTACAGCCACGGTCTCAGTTAAAAATCGGAGGCAATCACTAGCCTGATGAGTCAAATCACCCAAAGCGATGTAAAATTCCATTACACGAGCCCCATTTTCTCTATCAAGTGAGTAAAGCGTTCGAATAGAGTCTATGTAATGATCCATCAAGTACGAAGTGAAAAGAAGGTAGTCTCTTTTTTTATCACGAACGCTATACTCCCTAGAACTTTGGGAGCAGTCCGCAAAACTATGAACTAAGCTCATATAAACCGTAAGGAGCTCGGCATAAGCAAAAGCCAAATTTTGTTCTTTACGTTCCGTAGGTTTGGAAACAACAGATTCCAAAAAGTCTTTCAAAGAATACAGAAGCCTAACTTCGCTCGTGATTTCTTCTCCGTACAGTCTCTTTGCCTCTGTAGAATCATTGCTAATCTCAAGTGAATCAAAACAGAGTTTCAGTTGCGAATAGTCTTTGACTAAGGAGGACGCGATCATACGCATAACCTCACTACTTCCCGCACCAATACTTCCTAACTTTGAATCTCGATATGGTCTCTCTACATCATACTCTTTAATGAAACCATAGCCACCAAAGACTTGTATTGCCTCTCTAAAGATACTTTCTCCCATCTCTGTGATTAGTATTTTTGTTAACGAAGAACCAGCTAAAACATTGATCCCTCGATCCTTTGAACGAGCAAGCGAATAGGTGGTTCTTCTCATGGCTTGAAGGCATACCCACATCATTGCGATTTTTTTCTGAATCGCAGGATACTCAATAATAGAACGACCGAACTGCTTTCGTTCTCGTGAGTAACGGATGCTTCTGTCTAAAACAAAATCGATTGCCCCTACTGTTATAGCAGGAAGAAGAATACGCTCCCACTCTAAGATAGAGTGACCGACTCGAGTAAAACCAGAATGCAAAGGCCCCAGCAAATTTTCCTTGGGAACTCTCATATTCTCAAAAACAATCTCAGAAGTCTGTGAGGTACATATACCAAGCTTAATCAATGGCTTCCCAGCTGAGAATCCCTTAAATCCCTTTTCAACAATGAGAGCAGATATGCCAACAGGGCTTCTTTCACTTCCTTTTTTCGTTCGAGCTAAAACAGTAAAAATATCTCCAATGGGTCCGTTAGTAATGAACATTTTAGAGCCGTCCACCAGAAAGGAATCCTCTTCCATTACAGCTCTGGTCCTAAGTGAAGCTGCATCTGAGCCTGAGTTGGGTTCGGTTAATCCCCAACCTGATATGAACTCGCCAGATGCTAGCTTTGGAAGATATTTTTGCTTTTGTTTTTCGCTACCAAAAAGCACTATAGGAAGGTTTCCAATTACGGAATGAGCTCCCAAGCTAATCCCTATCCCAATATCTCCACTCCCTGAGGCAAGAGCCTCAAAAGCATACGCAGAGTCCAGACAAGAACTCCCTTGACCGCCATATTTTTCCGGAATTAGTAGACCAGCAAGACCTATAGAAGAAAGCTCTTTCCATAAATCACGATCCCACCTATGGTTTAAGTCCCTTTCTTGAGCTGTGGGATAAACTCGCTGAACAGAAAAGTCATAAATATTACTATAAACCTCATGACCATCCGCATCTAAGTAGTAGTTTGCAAGCATATCAAGAGCCAAGCTATAGCCAGCTATCAGGATAGCAAGAATTTTTTGTTTTTTAATTGTACTTATTTTTTCAAAAAAACAGTTGGATGGCTCTAGTCTTTAAATATCTACTATTTTTTTTGTCCTAATTT
Source organism: Leptospirales bacterium (assembly GCA_014238275.1). Taxonomy (GTDB): domain Bacteria; phylum Spirochaetota; class Leptospiria; order Leptospirales; family Leptonemataceae; genus JABABJ01. The sequence goes on from JABABJ010000069.1 coordinate 27,353, forward strand.
GGATTTGATTTTGCAACCTCCCCTGAAGGTTCGGGAAATAAAAATAAAGGGTTAGAGGAGATAATGGAATTGATTGAAGAGGTGTGCAACAATACTGAATTACAACAAAGCACTTTACACTATTTACGAGAATGGGGATTGTAATAAAATTGCAATGCCATTTTTGTGGAAAAGAATTGCATTGTGGTGCAAAGGAAAATCATTGTTGGTGTTTTGAAGTAGAAAGAACGGGAATAATAGAAGGGAAAGGTTGTTTTTGTGAAAGTTATTTGATGGAGAATTCAAAGAGAGAATCTAAAGTTTGGTTTGAGGACGAAACTTACAAAGTCGACATAAGTCTTCCTACAGAGACCAAAAGAAGTAGAATTTCAGGGTCTAAAATGCTTACCTTTCAAGGGTGCAGACATAAATTTTTACACGAAGTAGTCCTGAAGACAAAAAGGAGACCACAAAAAAAAGTCTATAAACCAGCAATGGTAGGAAACATAATACAAAAACTTTGTGCAGATTGGGTTAATGAAGGCAGACCTAGTCATAAAATACATTCCTCATACTGGGATAAAAGCATGGCGGAATTATTTAGAAATAACGCTGATTATGCAGATTGTGTAAGCAGCTACACCACCTCCGAACTGGAAATCTTAAAAATGGAAACAATGTTATGTTTCGATATGTTTAAGGGATGGAACCTTACAAATTTTAATGATAAGAAAGCAATATCCGAAACAGAATTTTTAATAAATATTAATATACTTTCAAAGGGAGATAATAAAAATTATGATTTCTTGTTATCGGGACATACGGACTTTGTATACTTTAAAAATTCAGATGAAGTTTATATTTTAGATGGAAAGGCTCACAAAGAAAGGTCGAAACCAGACAGATTTGGAGAAGACTACCCCTCGATGGAGTCGTATTTCAAACAAACTCCTTCTTTATTACAATTAGTGCATTACCATGCTCTAGTGTCAGCGTTATACAAAGTTTATGGAATAGGATTTTATATGTATTCTTATCGAAAATGGGAAGATTTTCCTATGGAGAGAATGGATGAAGCAAAAAAATTTTATACCGATATATTGGTGGATTCCAAAACGACAAGTAAATTCCCAGCAACAGAGTTTTATTGTGATAATTGTGATTTTAAATATGCGTGTGAATTAAAAGGAAATGAATAACCCATTTCCAAAAGGGGTTCCAGCTAAAATGAAAGATGGAAGAAATAATGTTAAGAGTTTATGTATAGACTTAATTTATAAAAGTGTTTTTAGGTTTGATAGGTGTATAGGTGTATAGGTGTATAGGTGTATAGTTACCAAAATTTTCGAGTCTACTATTACGAATGGATGCTTCGGTTATCTACATCTAAGGCAGCTTCTCGGACTGCTTCGGCAAGAGTCGGATGAGCATGAAAACTCCTGGCTA
>JABABJ010000092.1 GCA_014238275.1 Leptospirales bacterium
TCCCTAAGACAGTTCCCAAAACAGAATCCCTTTCAACAAATTCTTCACTTATAGCGACTCTACAGGAAGAGAGAAAATTTTTGGCCTCCTCATGCCTCTCGTCTTTCTGAAAGAAAGAAAGTTCCAGAAGTTTATGACAGACATCTGATATTGTTGCTTCTTCAGAAATTTCTAAAATCACCTCTGATGAAAAATATTCTTTTAGTTGAGCATAGCAGAAAATATGCACTTTCATCTGTTAGAACCCCTTTAGTATAAAAGGAGAGCTTTGCAAAAGCTCTTTCTCTTCCCATTGAAGATCTCGCTTTTTCAAGATCTGATCGTAAAAATTATATGAGACACTTCCCTTCTTGGCTTGTTCGCGAAGGATTACAAGACATTCTCTATTTTGTAGCTTCGACCGACACTCTCTGAAAATAGACTGTTTCCATTTGCGATCTTCTAGGTGATCTGGATTAGAAAGATACGACTCTAAGATACGGGATATAGATTGCAAGACTTTTGCATCCTGAGACCGCCCTAATCCAGAATAAATCCTTTGGGTAGTCAGTAAAATCAGGTTGAGCTGGGATAGAGCACCTTCCTTTTTCTCTAGCCTTTTGAGCTGAACCCCTAAAAAAGCAAGAGAGCTTCTCAATAGATGAAGTGCTGGAATAAAATTCCGTTTCTGAGAGTAATAAGTTCCAAAAGCATAAGCAGATTGAACTCCAGGGAGAAGAGTCACATAATTCTTATAAGATCTTTCCAAATGATAATCTACAAAATTTTTTTTCTTCTTAAGAAGATAAGAACTACCCCCTTTCTGGATTTTTTGTTTTAACATATTTGTGATTCCTGCAAGGCGATGGATGCAGTTTTGATGAGATTGAGAAGTCAATGGGAGAAGGAAAAGATTTTTTTCTTCCATTGACAGAGTAGAAGAAGAACGAGCTACTAGCTTTCTAAGCACCAACTTTAGGGAATCACGTCGCTCAGGAAGAAGAACGTAAGCAGAATAGGCGGAAAGAAGTGCATCTTGAGTTTTTATCTTATTTTGGAAAAAATACTTTCTAAGAGAAGCGAATCTAGGAAGCATAATGTATTCAAACCAATCAAGTGTAAATTTCTTGTCCAATTCCTCTGCATTCTTAGGGCATAAAGCAGGAGAAAGAGAATAAGAGAATGTTTTGGAAAGAGGATGAGTAAGCAGTCCATCTTTCTCCTCTTTTCTTGGAATCCGTTGTCGCCTATCTTCTTTCCCAAAAAGAATAGCAGCTTTCTCAAAATAAACTCCAGCCGAATGAGGACGTCCTATCTTAAGAAACATATTTCCTAGAAAATAGGCAGAGGCTGCCCGCGGTTCTTTCTGAAAAGATTGGTGAAAGCTCTCTTCTGCTAGCTCTCCATCTCCCTTTTGATAGCTTTTCACTGCATGTATCAATGCTAGAAAAGGCTCTTCGGCTACAGAAGGAGATAGTAAAGACGATTTGGAAAGCTTCTCTGGAGTTGCATGGACTCGATGGTATATACCTATCAGAATGATCAAGAAAAGCAAGAAGGAGTATTTCGGAAGCATTTGCGAAAAGGATAGAAAGTTCAAGAATGATACAGAAGTCTACTGAGTACTTTATCAAAGATCCGCTTGAATTTGCCCTTATTACCATTTCGGTATTTTTACTTTTACAATCAAGAATTTTGTCATTCTTCTTGACAAGAAAATAGCTTTTGGTTTATCTGGCATAGCTGTTGGTAATTCCTCTCCTGAGGGATACTTGCTACACTATATTTTTAAGGAGAAAAATAATGTATTATGTATGTTTGTCTTTAGGAGCCGGAGGATTGGCTCTTCTATTTGCTTTATGGAAGCATGTCTGGGTACAAGCCCAAGGACAAGGGACAGAAAAAATGAAAGAGATTGGTCGTTATATTGCGGAGGGTTCTTTAGCCTTTTTGAAGGCAGAATATCGAATTTTATTCTGGTATGTTGTCTCTGTAGCTATTTTACTTGTAATAAGTAGCTATATTACAGCAGGCCAAGACTCTTCCCCACTTGTTGCACTGTCTTTTTGTGCTGGAGCTGCTTGTTCAGGCTTGGCGGGATTTTTGGGTATGCGAGTTGCTACAATGGCAAACTCCCGTACAGCAAACGCCGCTAGAGATAGCATAGCAAAGGCTCTCAAAGTTGCCTTCAATGGAGGGACTGTAATGGGCATGGGTGTCGTCGGTCTCGGCATTTTGGGTATTGGAGGGCTTTTTGCGTTTTATAGCTTCATATTTCCCAATGATTCTGCCATTCGTCTCTTGAATATACTTTCGGGATTTTCTTTGGGAGCATCCTCCATTGCACTATTTGCAAGAGTAGGAGGAGGAATTTATACAAAGGCTGCTGATGTAGGAGCCGATCTAGTCGGAAAGGTAGAGGCTGGAATACCAGAGGATCATCCCCTAAATCCTGCAACTATAGCAGATAATGTTGGGGATAATGTTGGAGATGTCGCAGGGATGGGAGCTGATTTATTTGAATCCTACGTTGGTTCTATTTTAGGCTCCATGGTTTTAGGAGCAGCATTTATTGGTGTTTTTCAATCACAGGGACTCGATCAGTTTTCGGGAATGAGTGCCGTTTTCCTCCCCATCTTTTTGGCTGGACTTGGAATTGTCTCTTCTATAATAGGGACGTTTTTTGTCAGGATACGGGAAGGAGGAGATCCACAGAAGGCTTTAAACCTTGGTCATTGGGTTTCTTCGGGAATCATGATTGTTTTATGCTACTATGCAATTGATCGTTTTTTGCCAAGTCAATGGCAGGCAACTCCTATTTTATCAGCAATTTCTCTAAATGACGGTTCTGTTCCGTTGCGAAATTTTAGCTCTTTTGGAGTTTTTCTGTCTGTTGTATATGGGCTCATCGCAGGTGTGCTAGTTGGAATGTTTACGGAATATTACACGGGAACAAATAAGAAGCCTGTCTCTTCGATTGTTGAACAGTCTGGCACCGGTCCTGCAACCACTCTAATTGCAGGTTTAAGTGTCGGGATGATGTCAACTGCTCTTCCGATTCTAGTCATTGCTGCTGCAATTCTAGCGGCATTTTATTCGGCTGGATTGTATGGCATTGCTCTTGCAGCCGTTGGGATGCTTGCGAATACAGGGATCCAGCTTGCAGTAGATGCTTATGGTCCGATTTCTGATAATGCGGGAGGGATTGCAGAGATGTCAGAGCTTCCCAAAAAGGTTCGAGAGAGGACAGATCAGCTGGACGCTGTAGGTAACACAACAGCAGCAATCGGGAAAGGGTTTGCAATTGCTTCTGCGGCTCTGACTGCACTTGCACTTTTTGCCGCTTTCATGAAACAGGCTGGCATCAATACAATCAACGTAGGTTCTCCAAAGGTAATGGCGGGGCTTCTTGTTGGAGCCATGCTTCCCTATCTCTTTTCCGCTCTTTCGATAAAGGCTGTAGGGGAAGCTGCTATGAGTATGATTCAGGAAGTAAGGAGACAATTCCGCCAGATACCAGCCTTGAGAAAAGCCCTTGCTGTGATGAGGAAAAGTACAGATCTCAGTAGACTGAGTGCAAAAGATAAGGCAATACTTCAGGCAGCTTATGGAAAACCTCAGTATGCACGATGTGTTGAGATATCGACACAATCTGCACTACGACAGATGATACTCCCGGGTATCCTCGCTGTCACTACTCCTGTTTTGACAGGGATTTTCGTCGGAGCAGAAACCTTAGGGGGGCTCCTCGCAGGTGTCACTGTAAGCGGAGTTCTCATGGCCATCTTCCAGTCCAACGCTGGCGGAGCATGGGATAATGCAAAGAAGATGATCGAAAGTGGTGTCAAGATAGATGGAAAAAATTACGGCAAAGGTTCCGAGCCACATAAGGCAGCCATTGTAGGAGATACAGTAGGTGATCCACTCAAGGATACCTCAGGACCTTCCATTAACATTTTAATCAAGTTAATGGCAATTGTAGCATTAGTCATTGCACCAATGATTTCATAAGTATTTCATCTGGAGACCTAACATGAAGAAGAGATATCTAATAGGCTTAGGAGGGATTGCTCTATCTGGAGCTTTTCTGTATGTATATCAAAGTCAATTCTCACATGAGCCTTTGCTAGCAGGGGGAGTCCCAGATTCTGCTGTCATTGCTCATCGAGGGCTTTCGTACGAAGCTCCTGAGTCGACATTTGCGGCCTACAATGCTGCAGCTAAGTTGAAAGTAGATTATCTTGAGGGAGATGTTCAGAGGACTCAGGATGGGGTTTTGGTGATAGTCCATGATAACAACTTGGCAAAAAAAAGCAATATAGAAGAGGTTTTTCCCAAGAAGAAGAAGTCATTTATAGACGAGTTCACTTGGGAAGAGCTTCAGCAATTAGATATTGGATCTTGGTTTAATCAGGCTTATCCAGATCGAGCACGGGATAAGTTTGTCAATCTAAAAGTGATTCGTCTGGAGGCCTTGATTGATATTGCTTCTAAGGCTACGAGCAGAAGCGGAAGACCTATGGGACTCTATCTTGAGACAAAGCTGGCTAAGAGATTCCATCAGATTGAGGATCAAATCGTAGATCTTTTAAGGGTAAAAGGATTTCTTGATGAGCTGACATCTTCCTATAAAGATTCTGGAAAACAGCCATTTGCTAGAGTAGTTTTTCAATCTTTTGAAAAGGAAAGCCTTACACGACTCAAAGAAATTGCCCCACAAATTCCCCGTTTAGCCCTTATCTCTTCAGAAGATAAAATCGTACGAGAGCCCAACCGCTGGAACACTTACCTTGCGGAAGTAAAAACATTGGCTCATGGAATCGGGTTTAGCAGTAAGGACGCTCAAAAATACCTATTTGAAGGTGCTGCAAGGGAGGGTTTCTTTGTCCATCTTTATACAGTCAATGATCCTGATTTGTTTCAAAGCAGAACTCTCCTTGGAACGAATGGATTTTTTACTGATCGTGCTAATTTGCTTTTATGCTACTATACTCGTTGCGTTAAGCCACTGGAGGCTTCTGCTATCTTGCAAAAGATAGGCTATTAAAAAACCGCTGCTCTCATCTGATGTCCCTCTTAGAATCCAAACTTATGTCAGCAGGAACCCCCTTGCCTTTCTTTCCCCTGAAAGACATAAGCGGACGCATGATAGGTGCAAAGGATTATTCTTCTCACAAACTCCTCCTCATCGTATTTACCTGTAATCACTGTCCTTATGCAAAGGCTTCTTGGCCAGTTCTCACGGATTTATACCAACGTTATCACAAGGAAGGCTTGCAGATCATAGCAGTCAATCCAAACAATCACCCTGATTATCCAGAAGATTCCTTTGAGAAAATGAAGTCTTGTGCAAAAGAAAATGACATTCGATTTCCTTATGTCTTTGATGAAGATCAGTACATGGCAAGATCTTATGATGCAGTTTGCACCCCAGATCCTTTCTTATTTATTGATCATAAACTTTTTTATCACGGTCGCATCAATGACAACTGGAAAGAGCCAGAAAAGGTCACGGAAAAAAGCCTAGAAAACTTCATCCTAGCAGCCCTCAAGCCTGAGATCTCACAACCTTCTTCTGTTCATCCAAGTATGGGTTGTAGCATTAAATGGGTAAATCAACTACCCTGACTCCCCACTACTTTTAGCATGTTTCACAGCAGACACTTGATCCTTAGCATCCCAAAAAAATCCTCCTTCAGACCAAGAAAAATCCATCACACAAAGAACGTAATAAACTAGCAGAAAAATCAAAAGGAATGCTCTTTGTAGCTTTCTTTTAGGGATATTCCTGCTTCTCCAATTCATCACCCAATTCATCATAAGGAAAGCTAAAAGAACCCCCCATCCAAAAATCATTCCGCTACCGATAAGATGATTTCCTCTACAAAGATGCCCTCCACCTGGAACTAAGAGGCTGTACAGGCTACATTTCTCGATAGCAAAGATACGATCCAAAAAGCTATGTTTTTTCTTTACTTCTTTTAAGGAAATTCTCAAGATTTGATCTTTAGAAATTTGCTTTTTTTCTCCATTTAAAAGGACGAGAAGATAAGCTCGATTGTATTCAAGGATTTTTTCGACTTCTAGCCTTATTTCCCCACGGAGGATAATAACCTCAGCAGAGATTGGTCGATTCAATAAAAGGATGCTAACAGTAAAAAAGAAAGCTATGAAAAGGAGCTGTAATTTAAAAATTCGTAGTTCAAAAATTCTGCGAAGAAAAATCTGAATATAGAAAAACTTCATCGTCGTCTGAACTCCTCGTATCATCATCGTTCTGTTATCTGGATATATTTACCTCGTTTCAGGTGGCTATTTTAAATATTATTGACATATTATTGACATATTATCAATAATATTTATCAATACATTATTGATAATATTTATTGACAAATAAATAGTCCATAAATACTGTCTAATATACTGGACGCTTTGGCAGAAAGTTGTGTGTAATCCTATATAGGGAAATGGGGCAGATGATTATGAAAAATACGGAATCAAGCATTGAAATAGGAAAGACTCGCTGCTTTGGAAAGCTCCTGTGTGAGACAGGCAAAAGAGTTCACTTTCTAGTTTTTCAAGAGGCAGGTCCTAGTGGTAAAGACGGTTATTTGTCAATAATTCTTGAATATGGGCAAGTTGCTTGGGATGAGTCGGAAGCAGGTAGCCTTGCCATCGTTTTTCATCAAACAAAAGTATATTTAGATGAATTGAATCAAACACCCGAAGGGAGGGCTCAGCGCTACTCTTTGCTTGCTCATACTTCTATGGAGGAATATTGGGGAATTTACAGAAAACTCACAGATATTTATGGAGATCCACAAGATAAGGCACATAGAAAAGAAGTGAATGATCTTAAAAAAGAGCTTAGTAAATATCAAACTGAGAACAGGGAGCTTTCAGAGGCTATTACTGGATTAAAAGTTGATGTCGACAGCATGGAGCACAAAATAAAAGCTATGACAGAAAAAAAATTGGTGAATGCATAGTTGGCTAGATTTTGTATATAGTTGCCAAAAAACGAGAATCTATTCACTTTTTGAATATTTAATTCTTTAGTTTTTGAAAAAACAACCGAAAATTGCATATTATGGAGTTCGGAAACATTCAGAGGGTACATAAGCGGATAGGCGACATAATCAGGAAAATAGAAGGATCTCCATCCAAACTTCGTTCTCATCAGGAGCAATTCCAGAAGAATACTGAGTCTCAAAAGCCTTTGGAAATTTCTCAAGAGCTCACTGCTCTCAAGGGCTCCAGAAACCAAACGACACACACATTACAGAAAGGAAAATCAAACAAGCTCTTTTCAGGGTATTTAGATGGTCTTATCTCAGATGTATCAAATCAACATAAAGTCTCTCCTCATCTTACTCAAGCAGTGATACAAGCAGAAAGTGGTGGTCTGTACAATGCAAAATCAGATAAAGGAGCATTGGGGTTGATGCAGCTCATGCCCTCCACGGCACGACAACTTGGAGTAGACGCTCGAAATCCAAGGCAAAATATTTCTGGGGGTCTTCGCTATCTGAAACAGCTTGCCCACCAGTTTCAGGATTTAGATCTCACTCTTGCTGCATATAATGCCGGACCAGGGGCTGTAAAAAAATATGGAGGAGTCCCCCCATATAAAGAAACAGTTGACTATATACAAAGGGTACGAAAACTTCTTCCATAAAAAGAGGGAGCGTAAAAAGGCATAGAGGGGTCGCTATACGAGATCCTTCTATGAAGCCATCATAAGGGTATACTAAACTATTTTTAGGATAGATTCTTGAGCGAACAGTTGTGCGAGTCCGATTATTGATACTTCCCTTTCTATTTGTCTTTGTTGCTTGTCCTCGTAATTATGAAGACTTTGTCATGCTTCATCTCTATCTTTCCATGGAAGATAGGATATGGAAGGCTTCTCACGGAACGAACATATCTGAAGAATATCTTGCAGCTGTGATCAGCCTGGAGTCCTCTCCCCCAGGCAATTGGAATAGCACTCGCTTTGAACCTCATGTATACAAACGTTTTCTTGCTACCAAGAATAAGCAACGGCCTTCTTTTCTAGGTCTGTCTTCTCAAAAGATCAGTCGTTATAGCGATCACGAGCTTAGGAGTTATTCTTCTAGCTATGGGCCAACTCAGATCATGGGCTACCATTGCATCAAGTTGAACTGTAGCATAAAAGAACTAAAGGGACCTTACCATCTTCAATGGGCTGTTGTATGGATGCAAGATCAGTACGGAAAATATGCAGCAAAAAACAAATGGGAAGCCTGCTTCAGAATCCATAACACAGGGAGACCACATGGTAAAACTTACCATGATTACTACGTAGGAAAGGGGCTTAGGAGAATGAATTACTATAAGAAATGGGTCCAAAGAAAAGGAAGAATCTTTTAGAAGCTGTGTGTTTTGATTGGTTCTTTTGCATAACGAAGCCACCATTCAGGATTACGAGCCCTTTGCATCAAATAGGAATCCATCAGGACTAAAGCTACCATTGCTTCTACAATAGGGACAGCTCTTGGGAGAACACAAGGATCATGCCTTCCACTTGCCTTGAGAGTCACATTTTTTCCGCTTTCTTCTACGCTTTCTTGAGGCTTAAAGATCGTTGCAGTCGGCTTAAACGAAGCTCGGATCAGGATTGGCATACCATTTGTGATTCCTCCTTGGATTCCTCCTGAGTGATTTGTCCGTGTTTTAACATTAGGAGGAATATTCTGTTCGTTTTGTCCGTTTTCCGTGTAAAATGGATCGTTATGTTCGCTTCCTTTCATTTTCGTAGCTTCCTTCCCGCTTCCAGATTCAAAACCTTTGCAGGCAGAGATACTCAAACAGGCTTTCGCAAGCTCTGCTTCCAGTTTTTCAAAAACAGGCTCACCTAGACCCGGAGGAACGTTGTATACAGCAAGACCAATTGTCCCTCCTATAGAGTCTCCTTCTTTGCGAACTTCATCAATTAGTTGGATCATTTGAACGCTTGCTTTCGGGTCAGGACAACGAACTAAAGAAGCATCAACCTGAGAATGACTTTGAGGAGGATCCGAAAAGGACTTGGATGTAATACTTCCTATTGAATCAACCCATGAAATGATCTGTATTCCAAGCTCTTTTTCCAGAACTTGTGCAGCAACAGAGCCACCTATTACTCTTCCAATTGTTTCTCGAACAGAAGCTCGCCCTCCTCCATGAGGAGTACGATGCCCGTACTTTGCATGATAGGTATAGTCTGCATGGGATGGCCTGTAAATTTGTGCCCACTGATCATAGTCTTTGCCTCGAGAATCTGTATTTCGGACCAATGCTGCAATTGGTGTTCCCAGTGTTTTCCCTCCATATAAGCCACTCAGGAGCTCAAACTTATCTTTTTCCTTTCTTTGGCTACTAAGGCGACTCTGACCTGGTCTTCTTCTTGTAAGCCAATTTTGGATATGGTCAACATCAAGAACTAAACCAGCAGGGCAACCATCAATCACCACTCCAATCCCAGGACCATGAGATTCGCCAAAGGTATGAATTCGATAAAGAGTTCCTAAGCTGGATGTCATATCTTTGATCTCATATTCAAATCATTTCATTTCTATGTCGTCCTTTTCATGGTGAAACCTGATGATCCATCATTAACGTTGTAAGAAGAGCTGCTCGTTCCCGAGGCAGAAGAGTTAATAAAAAAGGGACAATCGATTGGTGCCCCTCTCGTGTCGCATTTTGATCCATTTCCAAAAAAACCTCAACTAAATCTGAGTTACTCCAACTGTCGACAATCTCTACAACTTCCTGAGGAGGCATAGACCGAAGCCTTTCTGCCATATCATGGACCATTTTCATTCTGTTTAAGTAAGCTGATTTCGATTTTTGGAAAGCCTCTTTTTCTTGGTTTAGGTTTTCCATATTTTTTTCCAGAAGATCTTCCTTTTCTTGTAAGTTTTCCTTTTCTTCTTCTAGTGCCGTGAGCTCTTCTTGAAGGAAGATTTTTTTCTCTTCTGCTAATCTCTTCTGCTTTTTTAATTCCTCCCACTCTAGCTCAGAAGGAGTGTCTGTCCTCCCTTTTGCAAGAGGAGCTTCTTTGGAAAGAAAGGGAATATATTTTTCTAACTGAATGATATTCCATGAATCGAGAAGGTAAAGGAAAATCCCCATAGAAGTTAAAATCACAAAAGAAAGATAGAAAATTTTGATCTTATCTGAAACTGTATCCATTTTTTACTTATTCCTGAGGGGCATTCGAGAAAGGATAGAATTAAACTGAGTTGGATAAGAAGTATCTATTTGATTTAATTCGATAATATCTTGATTTTCTTTCTTTTCCAAAACCCGATCGTATTCCAGCCTCTTCTTTTCTTTCAGGAGCTCTAAAACGCGCCTTTTTTGACGGGATAACATCACTTTTTTTTGTTCTTTTTCAAGTTGTGGCTGAACTTTCTTGATTCCACTCTTCGCGTGCCTTATCTCGTCCTCAAGTCTGTCAATATAGTAATTACTCATGAGTATCTTTCCTAGATTAAGAGGTTTTTTATCCATAGAAGTTTTTTCTGTTTTAGGCAAGGAAGATTCTTTTGCTTCTATCTGGCGACTGAACTCTTGCTGAATTTCTGAATGATTCTCATCGCATTGCTTTTGGAGATCATGGTATTGTACAAGCACTTTTGCCATTTCTCCTAAGGCTTTCTTTTCTTGCATACTTCTCAGGCGAAGGAGAGACTCCATAGAAAAACGGAAAGGTTTAATAGCTCATTTCCTCCGTCTTTACCATACTTGCTAATTGTAAGAGAGTACTCTTTAGATTGCTAGCTTCTTTAATATCTTGGCATAAAAAAGAACGAATTGAATTCATCTTGTTGAGAGCTTCATCCACACTTGGATTACTTCCTCTTGCATAAGCTCCTAATTGAATTAGCTCTTCATTTTCACGGTAGGCCGCAAGAATACGACGCAAATGAGAAGAATATCCTTTATGTTCTTCTGAGACTACCTGGTCCATAACTCTGGAAATTGAATCTACAACTTCTACAGCGGGATAATGTCCCGCAAGTGCCAATCTTCGAGAGAGTATAATATGCCCATCTAAGATACTTCTTGTATTATCTGCTATTGGTTCTGTCATGTCATCTCTCTCTACTAAGACAGTATAAATTCCAGTGATGCTTCCATGAGAAATGTTTCCAGCTCGCTCTAAAAGACGGCTCAAGCGATACCAGACTCCTGGCGGGAAACCGCCAGTTCCAAGCTGTTCTCCCGATGCAATCCCAATTTCTCGAAGAGCCATAACATAGCGAGTGATAGAATCCAGATATAAGTTTACATGAAGCCCTTGATCTCGAAAAAACTCTGCCGTACTAGTAGCAAAGCCAGCTGCATAAACTTTCTCCATAGCACTACAATCGCTTGTTGCGGCAAATATTACAGATCGATTTAAACCATCCTCTCCTAGGTCATTTTCGACAAATTCTCTAACCTCTCGCCCTCTTTCTCCAACAAGACAGATAATATTCAGATCAGCTTTTGTGCTTCTTGCAATCATTCCCAAAAGAGTTGATTTTCCAACTCCTGTGCCAGAAAAAATGCCTATCCTTTGCCCAGTTCCGATGCTAATAAGAGAGTCAATGCTCCGTATTCCTGTTTCCATCATCTGACGTATAGGCTCACGACTAGTTGGGAGAGGAGGTTCTGCATCTGCAAAACGAGTTTCTTCAGAAACGATAGGAGAACGATGATCTAGAGGACGCCCAATACCATTAAATATTCTTCCTATCATTTGATCGCTAACAGGGATGCAAAGTCTTTTCCCTCCAGAAAAGACTTGAGCATCAGGGAATACTCCAATGGGAGAGCCAAGGGGCATTAAAATAAGATGCTGTTCTTTGAAACCAACTACTTCACAGCTTAAAAGACTTCCTTTTGCATTGGCTGTTTCAACTTTTGCTAAATCGCCAACACTAATATCAGGAGGTCCTTCTGTAAGAATAGAAAGCCCATTGACTTGAATTACCTTTCCTCTAGGAACAAGAGTGTCTAAAGCCTCGATCATATTCTTGTATCTCGAAAGAGTATTTTTTTTCGAGGAAGGTCTAGTGATTTTTTGGCGTGTTTTCATGACACTTTAGCTCTAAACTCATACAAGTTTAGAGAGCAACGATTTAGTTGCAAGCTAATGAATCGTCCCTATTTGTACAAGCAATATTTTTATTTCCTTTTTAAATTTTATGTAGTATATGTAGCAATCGAAAAGCAAGTGATTATTAATCCCTAGAAAGATCTTGTTCATTTGAGTAAAAGATAAAAATAGTTTGCCTTTTCCGAGCCAATTGCAATATCCTATTTTTTCTAAATACGAATTTAATGAAGAATCAGAGAAAGCTATTGAAGGGTCTTTCCAACTCAAAAGGGATTGTGATTGGACAAGCATGGATTCTCACATCTCAGCTAGCAACAGTATCCCGAAAGAAGCTTCAGTCCAAAGAAGTCGATTGTGAAATTCCGCGTTTTGAAAGAGCATTAAAAGATAGTAAAAAGGAGATGCAAGGATTGTTGCAACAACGCCGTTTTTCAAGTGACCTGTCGGCTATTTTTGAAGCCCAGCTCACACTTTTGGGAGATCCAATGCTTACAGAAGAAATCAGGAATAAAATTCGACTCCAAAAATTCAATGCAGAATGGGTACTTAAAGAAGAGATCCATATTTTAAAAGATTTTCTGCTGAAATCTAAAGATGTTCTGTTTCAAGAAAGAGCTGCAGATCTGGAAGATATAGGAAATCGTATTCTTAGGAACCTCATAAAAAGAGATAATAAAAAGCTGGAGAATGAGACTATTGTCCCTAAAAACACACCTCCTATTATACTTGTTGGGAAAAGTATAGCTCCCTCGATCTTTTTACAGCTTCCTTTAGAACGTATTGAAGGTATTGCTCTTAGTGCAGGAGGACTGACGGGACATTTAGCCATTTTAGCCAAAGCACATAAACTTCCTATTATGGTTCAGGTAAAAGGTCTTCTTGAGCACATTAAACATAAAGAGACGATCTTTCTCAACTGTCTTGAAGAGGAGCTTATTGTTTCTCCGGGGCATAAAGAGCTAGAGCTTTACCGTTCCCATATGGTTCAAAAAATCAGAAGCCAAGCAGTTCCTTTTTCTTCTCCTTTGCAAACAAAGGATGGTGTAAGAATAGAGATTTGGGCTAATATAAATGAAAAGGAAAGTTCAGCGAATGAAATATTACAAGAAGTATCAGGAATTGGTCTATTCAGGACGGAGTTCCTATATTTCAAGGAGCCTCAGATCCTGAAAGATATGCAAGATCATACAGCTGTATATAGAGAGATACTCCAAAATCTACACCCAAAGCCAGTCCAGTTTCGCCTCTTGGATATAGAAGATGATAAGCCTTTCCCTAGAGAATTTCTAGTCAAGGAAAAACGACTTCGAGGGATTCGTTTTTTGCTTGCAAATGAAAAATATCTTTGCCTTCAGTTAGAGTCAATTCTACGAGCTGCTTCTTCTGAGAGTATTGATGGTCAGTGTAGTATTTTGATACCAATGGTTTCCGATCTCGAAGAGGTCTTACAAGTAAAGAATTTCCTAAAGAAAATTAGCGAGAAATTGGAAACAGAGTATGGAAAGAAAATCCCTCATATACCATTGGGAATCATGATTGAAACGCCAGCTGCAGTAGCTCTTGCTGATATTCTTGCTAAGGAAGCAGATTATTTTTGTATTGGAAGCAGTGATTTAGTCTGCTTAAACCAAGCCTTTGAAAGGAACAGTAGTCTTCCCCTAGAAGAGCTTTTTTATCAGCCTTCATTTTATAGACAACTAAACGATCTTATTCAATTCCAGTCGATCCCTATCATGCTTTGTGGAGCCCTTAGCTCTGAAACCAAAGTTCTTCCCCTTTTGTTTGGCCTTGGACTTCGACGTTTTAGCATGCCCATAAGCTCTATGGCTGATTCTTCTTTAATTTTTCAGAAACTGATTTCAGACTCATGTAAAGAAATGGCACATAAGGCACTTCAGCTAGGATCTGCTAAGGAACTCAATAGAATGCTTTCTTGACAAAAATAGGAGAGCTCCAAAACCCCGCTTTTCGAGCCTGCCACAGATTCAATGCTACTTGAATGCCTTATCGTCCTGTTTTTACTAAAATTCTTTTGTTCGTAAAAAACCTCAGTTGTGCCCGTTACGATCTCCTAATATCAATTCTCTGTGGGTTTTACTCAGTTTGCTTTTTTCTTAGATTTTTTTTTGACTCTCAGGCATAAATTTTTCGATAGGGTTTGACAAGCACAAAGATGCCTTTTTTCTGACTTTCTTATGTCTCCTGCGATGTCTCTTAGGATGCCTGCGGCCATCAAACTTCTGGTAGAGTTGATAGGTTTACACAAACACAAAACAGATTCTTTTTACTTTTTTGTTGACACGCTACCTTTATCCAGCCAAATAACTTTATAGATGAAATCTTTGTGAAAATCAATCGCTATTATACATCAAAGATCCAAGGCGAAACTGCTGATTCTAAGGCTGTTTTTGAGAATTCCCTTCCAGAACACAAGGATCCTTTCCTGAATACAAAAGTATGGGATCTTTTCTCATGGAAAAAAAGTGACTCTAAGATCATAAATTTGGACGGCACCATCGTATCAGAGAGTAAAGGCATCGAAACCCCTTCTTCATGGTCACAAATAGCGATAGATATACTAGCACAAAAATACTGTCGCAAGGCTGGGATTCCCGCCATTACAAAGCCAATAGCCGAAGAAGGTATCCCTGAATGGCTCTATCGTAAGATCCCCGACGAAGAAGCATTGGCACAACGTCCCCCTGAGGAACGATTTGGTTCGGAAACCTCTGCACGTCAGATCATACACCGAATGGCAGGATGCTGGGCATATTGGGGTTGCAAATATGATTATTTCTCAGATCAAAGCGATGTGCGGAGCTTCTATGAAGAGCTTTGTTATATCCTTGCATCTCAAACTGCAGCTCCTAATTCCCCACAGTGGTTCAATACAGGGCTTTATTGGGCTTATGGAATTGATGGACCTGGACAAGGTCATTACTATGCAGACCCAAAAACTGGAGAAGTAAAAGCGTCTTCTTCAGCCTACGAATATCCTCAGCCGCATGCTTGTTTTATTCAATCCATTAATGACAGCCTAATCAACGAAGGAGGCATTATGGATCTTTGGGTTCGAGAAGCTCGTCTTTTCAAATATGGTTCTGGGACTGGAACCAATTTTTCCGATCTTCGTGCTGAAAACGAACCCCTCTCTGGTGGAGGGAAAAGCTCAGGACTCATGAGCTTTTTGAAAATAGGAGATAGAGCAGCTGGAGCTATTAAATCGGGAGGTACCACAAGAAGAGCTGCTAAAATGGTCTGCTTAGATATGGATCATCCCGACATAGAGGAGTTTATCTCATGGAAGCTAAAAGAAGAGCAGAAAGTTCTTGCTCTCATCAGTGGCTCCAAGCTTGCCAACCGATGTCTCAACGCTATCATCGATGCAGTTCATAGTGAACCAAATCAATCCATACAATGCGACTATAATCAAAATCTCAACCTGAAAGCAGCCGTCAAGGAAGCAAGTCGGGCAGAAATTTCTAATAGCTATATCGTTCGTGCGATTGATCTTGCACGTCAAGGATTTACTTCCCTCATGTTTGAAGAATTAACGGCGGATTGGCAGTCTAATGCCTACCAAACCGTATCTGGTCAAAATTCCAACAATTCTGTTAGGGTTTCCAATACTTTCATGGATGCTGTAAGCGAAGATGAAGACTGGCCTCTTTACCGCCGTACAGAAAAAAACAAGGCATCACAAGAACAAAGAGAGCCTGAACCAGTCCGATTGCTCAAGGCACGAGAGCTTTGGGATCAAATATCCTTTGCTGCATGGTCATGTGCAGACCCTGGGCTTCAGTTTGATACTACAATCAACGAATGGCATACCTGTCCATCCGGTGGAAAGATTCGATCCTCCAATCCATGCTCAGAATACATGTTCTTGGATGATACAGCCTGTAACTTGGCTTCTATGAATCTCCTCAAGTTTCATAATCCTGATTCTGGAGAGTTTGATGATCTAGCTTACCGACATTGTACTCGCATTTTGACTTTTGTTTTGGAAATTTCTGTCACAATGGCACAATATCCTTCGAAACGTATTGCACAGCTTTCTTATGAATATCGAACCATTGGGCTTGGATATGCAAATCTTGGATCTTTGCTCATGATCATGGGAATCCCTTATGACTCAGATAAAGGACGTTCTATCTGCCGTGCTTTGACTGGAATTATGCACATGAACTCTTTTGCTTCCAGTGCCGAGCTTGCTTCTAAACTTGGTCCTTTTCAGCACTTCCAAGAAAATCGTAAACAAATGCTTCGTGTCCTTCGGAACCACAAACGAGCGTCATTTTCTACTCCTGATGCAGATTACGAAGGGCTCAGTACTACACCCATGCCCGTAGTTTGGGATTCCTGTCCTAGTGAACTGGTAAAAGCAATGCGAGAAGAGGCAGAACGTGCAATCGCCTTAGGAGAGGAGCATGGTTTTCGCAATGCTCAAACAACGGTTCTTGCCCCTACAGGGACTATCGGTCTTTTGATGGACTGCGGCACAACGGGTATAGAGCCCGATTTTGCCCTAGTAAAATATAAAAAGCTGGCTGGTGGTGGATATTTTAAGATAATCAATCAATCTATACCTCTATCCCTTCAGCGACTTGGCTATACAGAACCACAGATTGAAAAGATCGTTCAATATTGTATAGGTCACAATACCCTCAAAGGATTTGCAGGAAGTATAAATCATGAGACATTGAAGGAGAAAGGATTTACAGATGATTGGATTGAAAAAATGGAATCTGCTTTGAAAGATACTTTTGATATTAACTTTGCCTTGGATTCACTCGTTTTTGGACCCAATGCGGTTGTCGATGAGGACTTTTTGCGGGAGAAACTTAAAATAGACATCGGTTTGAAATTGAGCTCTCAAAATAATATGCAGGATCACTTCTTGGACTGGCTCGGCTTTTCTAAAAAAGAAATACGCTCTGCCAATCATTATGTATGTGGCACAATGACTGTCGAGAATGCTCCTCACATCAAAGAAGAGGATCTCCCTGTTTTTGACTGTGCCAACCGATGTGGGAAAGAAGGAAAGAGATTTCTTCATTGGCGTTCTCATCTCACAATGATGGCTGCAGCCCAGCCATTCCTTTCTGGGGCCATCTCAAAGACGATCAACTTTCCAACAGATGCCTCTATTACCGATATTCAGGATGCCTACCGTCTCTCATGGAAGCTCATGAATAA
The DNA here is from genome assembly GCA_014238275.1 of Leptospirales bacterium. GTDB lineage: Bacteria > Spirochaetota > Leptospiria > Leptospirales > Leptonemataceae > JABABJ01. Next base: position 17,291 of record JABABJ010000092.1, read on the forward strand.
AGCTATTGCAGTTTACCGCGACTCTTCCAAACTTTCACAACCCCTGAATATTGAATTTGAACAAGAACACAGTGATGAATTAGAAACAGAAACAGAAGTCCAAAAAGAAACTACTTTGCCTAACAAGATTAAAAGTGCTGTCGGTCAGATGCTAGAACATTATGTAGCTCAGAGAGCTACTCTGCCAGATAGGAGAAAAGGCTATACTCAAAAGGCGACAGTAGGAGGGCATAAAATCTATCTTAGAACAGGTGAATACGAAAGCGGGAAACTTGGAGAAATATTTCTTGATATGCACAAGGAAGGAGCTGCCTTTCGTTCGCTAATGAATTCTTTCGCTATCGCTGTATCCCTAGGTCTTCAGTACGGTGTTCCTTTGGAAGAGTTTGTAGAAGCATTTATTTTTACTCGATTTGAGCCAAACGGTATTGTTCAAGGAAATAAACGAATTAAGATGTCAACTTCTATCATTGATTATGTCTTTCGGGAACTTGCTGTTTCTTATCTGGGAAGAAATGACCTTGCACAAGTACAGCCTGAAGATATACGTGCGGATTCTATTGGTAGCCCTGATAACCTTTCTCAACAGAAGCCTTCGTTCTCCCTTCCCTCTCCTCCTCCGTCTCCCAAGAATCTTAAAACCCACCAGAAAAAATACATAAATTCTCTATTAGCATCAGAAGTTTCCATCCCCTCGTCCAAAGAGTCTCTTCCCACCTCTGCGGGGAACACCACATGGGAAGGACAAGAGATTCCTCCTGTAGACTCTATCAAGCAAAGGAATTCACAGATAGTCCTTGATCTTGCCACGAAAACCAGAATAGCAAAGCTTCAGGGATATGCAGGTGACCCTTGCAGTGAATGTGGCCAGTTGAGCCTTGTGAGAAATGGATCGTGTCTCAAATGCATTTCGTGTGGCTCTACTACTGGTTGTAGCTAGTAAAATTCTACTGAAACTGTATATTCTCAATAGTAAGTATTCACTAAAATCTAAACTCTTTGATAAGTCGTAGTCATGTCAAGCTCTGATCTTATATCCGTTTCAGTTTTCTTTTTAGGGAGCTTATTGGGAGGGATTGGTGGATTTTATCTGAGGCATTTCCTAAAACGAGACTCTGTCTCTCGAGAGAAATATAAAGATCTTATAAGGGAAAAAGAATTTCTCTCTCAAAAACATGAAGACTTGAAAAACCAAGAGGAAAAAGCGAGAGAGCAAGAATCTCTCTTACAGGAGCAAGTACAAACACTTACCAACGATAAGATCAGAACAGAAGAAAAGAATAAGTATCTTGAAGAAAAACTAAATCATCAAAAGGAAGAACTAGATAGTATGAATCAAAAGCTTCTCAAAGAGTTTGAAAATCTCTCAAATAGAATTCAAAAAGACAATTCAGAGAGCTTTCGAAAAAGATCTGCTGAAGATATCACATCCATTCTCAAGCCATTTAAAGAAGACATCGAAAAGTTTGAGAAAAAAACAGATGAGGCAAGGGAAAAACATATCCAAGAAACTACTTCACTCAAAGATCAAATCAATCAAATGCAAAAATCCAATCAAACCCTCTTTGATCATACTCAAGGTCTTACGACAGCACTCAAGGGAGAAAGTAAAACTCAGGGGGATTGGGGTGAAATGAGCCTTGAGCTTCTCCTTCAAAACGCCGGGCTCCAAAAAGGAGAGCATTATAGGGTGCAAGAGACATTCCAATCTGACGAGGGAGAAAGATTTCGTCCTGATGTGATCGTGAATCTTCCAGACAAAAAACACCTCATCATTGATTCCAAGGTCTCTCTAAAAGATTTTATGGATTACAATCAAGAGACAGATGAAAAGAACAAAGAATCCCATCTAAAAAAGCATATCCAATCCGTACGAAACCATATCAGAGACCTCTCAAGAAAAAATTACGAAAATCTCTATCAAATCAACTCTCCTGATTTTGTGATCATGTTTCTTGCCCTTGAACCCGCATTTATTCTAGCAGTCAGCCAAGATAATAAGATTCATCAGGAAGCAATGGAACAGAATATTTGCATCATCGCCCCTTCCATGCTCCTAGCGACCCTCAGGATCGTTTACCATATATGGAAGCAAGAAGCACAAAATCAGAATGCTAAAATTATAGCCGAAACGGGAGGGAAGCTCTATGATAAACTCTCTGCGTTTGTCGGGGATTTAGAAGGGGTTGGAAAGTCCATCGAAAGCTCTCAAAAAAGCTATAATGAGGCGTACAAAAAACTTCATGCGGGTCGGGGAAATGCTATTGGTCTAGCAGAAAAACTCAAAGAGCTTGGAGTTAGCAGTAAAAAGAAGATTACAATCTCCCCTCTAAACGCTCCTGAGCCGTAGCTATTAAAATCGATAGTCTTTCCTGATAGTCCTTCTTGATAGTCCCTCTCGGAAAAGAGCCCAAAAACTGGGATTTTGCAAAAATTTTATAAATCACCTTGATTATATCAAAAAAATGCGCAACAAAACCAAATAAAAAGACCTTTATTAAGTAAGAAGCAATCAAAACTCTCTAGCATTTGAGTACTTAGCTTGTTCTTAGAAGAATATGGGATTCCCAGCTCTCAATCACGATTCCAGTACTCCAGACTATCTAAAGAATTTTTCGCCTTCCCAGCTGGAAATTATCCTGAGCTCTGATCCTGTGAAACAAATTGTAGCAGCAGCAGGAAGCGGTAAAACCCGTACGGTCATTGGTCTAACGGAATACTATCTGAAAGAATATCCATCAAGTCGCGGGAAAACGCTCCTTTTGAGTTTTAGTCGAAAAGCAGTGGAAGAGCTAACAGAGCGTCTCCCAGAAGAACTTCGTCCTCAAGCAGAAATATCTACTTTTCATGCCTTTTGCTTACGTCATTTGAAGTCTTTATATCCTCGTTATTTTCGCAAGTTGAGAATTTTCACAGACGAAGATAAAAAGAAGTTTTTTCTGAAGATCTTACAGAAGCAAGAGATACGGGAAGAAATAGGAGGAATCCCTTTTGATTTGTTATACGACAAGAAGTACATCCTAAAAAAGAAATTTCCTGAAATATATCAAGAAATTGAAAATTCCCTAAAAAAACATAAAAGAAAGCATAGCTTAATGGAGTTTGAGGATTTAATTGAAATCATGATTCAGACTCTTGGGAAAAAAAGCAATCAAGTACTTTCATTTCAAAAGAAATACAAAATTATTATTGTGGATGAGTTTCAAGATACAGACTCTCATCAGTTGAAATTTTTGCAACTGATGAAACCCTCTTTTCTTGTCGTAGTTGGAGATGACTGGCAGGCTATCTATGGTTTTCGAGGGGCTTCCTTGGCTCCCTTCTTGAATTTTCGAAAGATCTTTGGTGCGAAAATATATAGACTCAGTGATAATTATCGAAGCCTTCACAATATTGTTGAGCTTGGGAATCATATTATCCGCTTCTCTAAAAATCAGATACCAAAAAAGGTATTATCTGTACGTTCTTCTCAAGAAAAATTTCCTGTCTTAACCCTTTGTATGGATACCATCCTTCCCTCAGATCTTGCAAGCCTTATGAGTCCACATAAACAGGAATTTCGCCTATTGGTTCGGACGAATCGTCAGGCAAAGCGTTGGAAGCAGGATGGATTTTCTCAAGAGAATATATTGACGATCCATAAATCTAAAGGATTGGAGTTTCCTATTGTTTTATTAGATTTATGTGGAGGATGGAGTTCTTCTGGTTCCATAAGGAAACGACAAGAAAAGAAAAAGTTTTTTTCATCATCATTCGATGAAATAGATGAAGAAATTCGAGTCCTATATGTTGGTGCATCTCGTGCGATAAATATACTGATCGTTCTTTTCCAGCCAGAATATCTGGCTGGAATCAATGAGCTATATTTTTTTAAGAAACTCATCCAACCTAAGGCACAATCCTGCCCTCCCGAAGCTCTTTCTAAGTGGCTAGATAAGATGAAGAAGTACCTGTAATATGATGGCTTTTCATCAGAGGCAGCGAAAAATCGTGAAAATAGTCAATATTTACTAAAAAAGACAGAGCTCACTAGCTAGTATTAACTATCTATCTAGTCAATATTTACTAAGATATAGCGGAGCCATCCTCGATAGAGGTGAGCCGTCGGGCACGACTGAGGGTATATTACAAAAGGCCTCATTCAATGGGCTTTTCGAGAAACTGAATTTCTGTCACTTTTTCTCCATAAAAGGGAAAATAATTCTTGCATTTTGAGCAGATTACAAAGAATCTCCCACTAGGCTGAGATGAATGAGTAAAGGGAAAAAAAAAGTCGTAAATTTTGAAGAATCTATTCAGGAATTAGAGGAAATCACTCGAAAATTAGAGAGAGGAAGTTTAAGCTTGGAAGAATCAGTGCATGCCTATGAACGAGGAATAGAGCTAAATGAGATATGCAGAAAGATGCTTCAGCAAGCCGAACGAAAGCTAGAATACCTGAAAGAGAACAAGGATGGAAATATAGAGCGAGTTACAATGAATCCCGATGAAATTGAAAAAACATCTTCTAATCTTAGTCATATTGATCAAACACGATTATTCCAATGATTCATGCTTTTACAGTAACAATCCATCTCTAGCAATTTCTATATTCAGCAAATCAAAACAGTTTTTCAACAGATTATATTATGACTAAATATATGTTAATTTATAGATCTGATCCGTCTACTTATCATAAAATGTCAGGTGAAGAAAAACAAGCTATGATGAATGACTGGAAAAAGTGGTTTGAAAAGTTAAAAGAAGATGATTCTTTAGTCGATGCTGGATCTCCGTTTACACCTACAGCAAAGATTATTTCCAAAGAAGGAGTAAAGAACGGTCCCGTAAAATCTGGAAATACTTTTATTAGTTACTATATGATTATACAAGCGGAAGATTTTGAAATGTCTGTAAAAATTGCTCAAAGCTCTCCTGCTATGGAGGGTGGCTCTATTGAAGTTAGAGAATTGATCAATATGCCCTTCTAAGGATTATAGAATATTTATGGATGAGTCAGTAAAGAATACAAAAAAAAGTAGCAATCTCAAGAAAAGGTCTCTGAGCCTTCAGATTGGTTTTCTTTATATCATTCTTGCTATTGGTAATATTACTTTTTTCTCTGCAATGATTCTTGAAAATCAAACAGAACTTCTTCTTATCAACTTTAAATATAGGTCCAAGGAGCTCGCCGATACTGTACTTGGGGAACTAAAAAATGTAGAAATATCTCCTTCCAAAGATGAAAATTATCAACTTCTTAAAAAAAGCCTAAGTAATTTTCACTTGATCTCATTTTCTATTTTTACTTCTGAGGGAATCTTATGGCACCAATATCCAGAGACAAAAAATCAACCCAACAAGATCTCTAAAAAGATTCAAGAAAAATCAGAAGAGTTAGATATCCGAGACAGCTTATTTCGCTCTCGCTATCTATTGGAGCTCAACGAAAAAGATTTTTCTTTAGATTTCATGCTTCCTGTGACATCCGGAGTTTCAAAACAGAGAATTTTTCTCTTAGCTCGAATGGATATTCAAAGCATAAAAGAGCGTTTGGTATCTATATATTATCAAATTGGAGGTGCTATAGCTTGGGGAGTGATCTTCCATCTCCTATTTGCTATTTTTATCTTTCGTGTAATCCTAAAAAGGATACAAATATTGAATCAAGCAAGCATTCAAATGAAAGATGGTGACCTTTCGATACGAGCTGAGTGGAAAAGAAAGAGGGATAAAGTACCAGACGAACTTGATATTTTGGGAGACTCCTTTAATTCGATGGCTTCAGAGATTCAGGGAAAAGTAGAAACAATTTCCAAACTCAATGGCCAGATTCAACAAGAGCTTGTTATCGGAAAAGAAGTACAAAATCTATTTCTCAGCTCGGAAGTTTCTATGGAAGTACTAAAACCAGCAGTATTTTGTCGTCCATTGAGGGAAGTAAGTGGAGATGTTTATTCTTATTTTTCTTTCAAAGGAAATCTACAAGGGGTCTTTTTTGCAGATGCTTCTGGTCATGGTGTCTCTGCTGCACTCATTACAGTAATCACCTTGATGAGTTTGGAAGATATTATTAGTCAAAAAATTAAATTTGGACAAGTTATTCCTCGTTTAAATAAACTACTAGTGCAACGTTTTGATTATAGCTATTATGCCTCAGGTATTTTTGCACTTTTTACCCCTGATCATAAACTACACATCGTAAACGCAGGTCATACTACTGCTCTCCTGCTTCCTTCTCCTGAGAGAGGTGATTCTGCAAAAACTATGCACATATCTTCTCAAGGACCTCCGATTGGACTTGCAGAAGAAAGTAGCTATCCTGTAGAACGAATTGATGTGTTCAAAGGAGATAAGATATTTATTTACTCCGATGGGCTTCTTGAAACAACTGATGATAATCGAGAACAATTTGGTTTTGATAGGATACTATCTTGCTTAGAAGCTAATGCTCAGAAAGAACCCATACAAATACAAAAGGCTTTGGAAGAAAATTTCTCCCAATTTGCCAAAAATTATGCTGATGATGTGACATTTATGATACTTGAGGTTCCGTAGATGTATTACAAAAACCTTGCTTCTTTATTGATAGTAATTATTTTATTGATAGGGTTTACACAGGGGATTGTACAGTCTAAACTTTTCCAGCTCAGGATTCTTGTTTCAAGAGAACGTATACTAAACTTTGAGCTTTCATCAAAGGCTCTCCAGAAGCGTTTTACTGGTGATTTGCAAAAGTCAGATGACTACCAGACAGAAATCAATCAGAGTCTTTTGGAATCTTCTATACTCAATCAAAGTGTTCCTGAAGAATTAGATTCAAGTCCTTGGATTCTTCTGGGTACTGCCGTAGTAAACTCAGTCCGTATCATGTCTCTAAAGCCAATTTTAGCTCTCCACAAGGAAAGAAAAAATCTTCTGCTTTTGAAATATGCCTTTTTCATGGAACGAATCCGTCGTCTTTCGATTGCTTCTAAGAAGTATGAAATAATTTTGAAGAGATTGGGAAATCAGAGGAGTGAATCCAAAGCTTTTGCTTTGCTTCATAACGCTTATTGTCTTAACTCTATAGGGAAAAGAAAAGATGCAATAGTTCTTCTTAAGAAAGTTTCAGAGAATTTCCCAAATACCCATTATGACAAAACGGCCTCTCAGCTTCTTAAGATCGCGATGAAGTGGGAAAAAATAGCACAGAAAATTAAAAGTCAGGATCTGAATGACCTCCAAACAGCACAAAGCCTTTATAGGGCTGGTATTTATACTGACTCCTGTCAATATTATGAAAAACAAATTACTAACCTTGGAGGATTGGATAACTACTATTTTGCCTACTGTAGTGAAGATACAGGAAACATAAAAAGAGCCATTAAGTTGTACAAGGAGTTTATTGACAACTCATCTCCTCAGCAATTTAATGTAGTTCGACGGGCAAACCGACGACTTCTATTACTTGGTGAATTTTACAAAGGAGGGAAAGATGCAATAGAAATTGCAAAGAAAAATGCTTCTCGCTTGCAAGACACCTCAGTACTATCCAAAATTACACAAGCAGCGAAAAAACAAAAAAAGTCTATTGTTATAGAAGAAATCAAGGAAAAAATTAAGCAACAAGAAAAAGATAGCAAGAGTACAAGTATCAAGAAACCTACTCCAAACTCAGAATTATATCAGGAGCTAGGTATAGAACTTGTTACTCAAGCAAATATAGAAGATCAAAGATTAATAGCACTAGTGGAGAAGAAAAAAAAACAAGAACAAGAAAAAATAGCCAAACAAAAAGAAACTCAACAAAAAGCACAAAAAATAGAACTACTCAAAAAACAAAAACAAGAAAAAATAGCCAAACAAAAAGAAACTCAACAAAAAGCAAAAAAAATAAAACTACTCAAAAAACAAGAACAAGAAAAAATAGCCAAACAAAAAGAAACTCAACAAAAAGCACAA
>JABABJ010000101.1 GCA_014238275.1 Leptospirales bacterium
AAAAGACATGCTAGCTAAAATCAAGGTCAACTTTGAAAATTCTACCTTGCTTGCTGGTTGGGATCAAAATAGAGAAACAGCTAATTTAGCTGTACTATTCGAAAAAAACGGATTATTTTATCTAGGAATTATGCATAAAAATCATAATAAGATTTTTGAAGATATCCCCAAGGCTTCAGGGAAAGCTTGTTATAAAAAAATGATCTATAAATTACTTCCTGGACCTAATAAGATGTTACCGAAAGTATTTTTTGCTGATAAGAATCTTAATTTATTTGCACCCTCAGAAGAAATCTTGAAAATTAACAAAGAGAAATTATATACGAAAGAGAATATTGAAAGTAACGGTATAAGGAACTTACATAAGTACATTGATTTTTGCAAAGAATCACTGAAAAAACATCCCGAATGGAGTGAAAATTTCGGTTTTGATAAACATAAATTTCCTCCAACGAAAGATTATGAATCTATTGATGTATTTTACAATGAAGTGGCAAGTATGGGCTATTCACTTGATTTTGAAAATGTCTCTGAGGATTATATCAACCAGAAGATCGAAGAAGGAGAGCTCTATTTCTTTCAAATTTATAACAAAGACTTTTCTCAGAACAAAAAAAAGAATCTAACAGGGAAAGATAATCTTCATACTCTTTATTGGAAGAGTCTTTTTGCAAAAGAAAATTTAAGTAATGTCATAGCAAAATTAAATGGTGAAGCTGAGATATTTTTTCGACCAGCATCTATTCATTATCTTAATGGAAAAAAGGAAAAAGGACACCATCATGAGGAATTGAAGAATAAATTCTCCTATCCCATCCTGAAAAATAGGCGTTTTAGTGAGGATAAATATCTTTTCCATGTTCCTATCACATTGAACTTTAACAAAGGGAATGCTGGTTCTTATAATCAAGAAATCAATGAGCTCCTTGCTAACAATTTGGATCAAGTCAATGTCATTGGTATTGACCGTGGAGAAAAGCATTTGCTTTATTATTCGGTGATTAACCAAAAAGGAGACATTATAGAGCAAAAAAGCTTAAACACAATCAAACCCAAGGGATCAGCTAAATCAATTCCAAGTGTGGACTACCAAAAAAAATTGAGCGAAAAAGAAGGGGAACGTCAGGAAGCACGTAAAACTTGGTCTTTAATAGAAAACATTAAAGAGATCAAATCTGGCTATCTATCTCAAGTGGTTCATGAATTGGCTCAGTTGATTATCAAACACAATGCAATTGTAGTGTTAGAAGATTTGAATATGGGCTTTAAGAGGAGTCGCTTTAAGTTTGAAAAGCAGGTGTATCAAAAGTTTGAAAAATCATTGATTGATAAATTAAACTATCTGGTGTTTAAGAACGTAGTAGACTCAAAGAAATCAGGGCATCATCTGAAAGCCTATCAGCTTACAGCTCCCTTTATAAGCTTTGAAAGATTAGGGAAGCAAAGTGGTATTTTGTTTTACACTACTGCTAGTTATACATCTACTACGGATCCTGTCAGCGGTTTTTTGAAAAACGTTTATTTTAATTATACAGATCTAAAAACAGCGAAAGAGTTTTGGGAAAGCTTCGAGAAAATTTACTATAATAAAGAGAAGAAATGTCTTGCATTTGAATATCATTTAGATAGAGTAAAAAGCAGGAAGTTCGGAAACGAAAAAAACCAAAAGGGAAAAGAAGAAAAGGAAACCCAGAAGAAAATCTGGACAGTCTACAGCAATGTTGATCGAGCATGTTATCTGAAAGATACAAAGACTTCTCAGATATATAATGTGTCTAAGGAACTGAAAAAGTTATTGGAACAGGAAGAGTCATTGAAGGGAATCGATTTGTTTAATACTAAGTGCATTAAGGACAAGTTAGCGGGAGTAGATAATGTCAGATTTCATAAAGAATTGATTAGATATTTTAACGGGATGATGAATATGAGAGTTCTTAGTCGTAAAAAAGATGAAGAGTCTTCTGAAAAAGACAAAAAGCCTCATGACAATGATTTTATACTGTCTCCTGTAGAGCCTTTTTTTGATAGCCGTAAAGCTAAAGAGAGTCTACCTCAAGATGGTGATGCTAACGGAGCCTATAATATCGCGAGAAAAGGAATCTGTATTCTCAATCAAATACGCGAGGCTTACGATCCAAAGGCAGAGCCCAAAGGCTCAAGTAAAAAGCCCATGCTAAAGCTCGTTTCCAAACAGGATTGGGAGTGTTATGCCCAATCAGAGGGTGTGGTTCAGCATCAAGAGAAGAAATATAAGGCATAAAGAACAATTAGATGAGTATTTATGAAGATTTACTGTTCTTTTTAGCGGAATTTACGTATATTTTTCTGTAAACATTGAAAATAGTAGGCTGGAAACCGAAATATGAAAATAAGAGATGGAAAGCTATTTACCTATTTCTTATTTGAATGATTTTATCTTTTGTCCTCGTTCTATTTTTTTACATCAGCTTTTTGGCCAATATGACATAAGTCTATACCATCGTTCTGCACAGACTTTTGGTCGGCTGAAGCATGACACAATTGAGAAAAAGAATTACTCTACAGCGAAACGTTATCTTCTCAATTATGATGTTTATAGTATCGAGTTTGGATTATGCGGGAAAATTGATATTTATGATCAAGAAGAATGTAAACTTGTGGAAAGGAAGGCTCACATTAAAGAAATCTATGATGGATATCTTTTTCAGATCTATGCACATTATTTTTGTTTAAAAGAGATGGGGAATGATATAGCTTCTCTGTTCTTCCATTCTCTAAAAGATAATAAAAGATACTCCATCCCTCTTCCTACTGAAAAAGAAGCCTTTCGTTTACACGAATTAGTAGAAAAAATAAAAAGTTACCGTTTAGAAGAATCTTTTTCACAAAATCAGAAAAAATGCTTCAATTGCATTTATAATCCCTTATGTGATGTCTATGAAGCTGACAATCATTCTGTAGAGAGAGAAATATGCTGACATTCCCAGATTTTAAAGAAAAGCAAATTGTCTTCATTCACGGTAGTCATAAAAAGAAAGTACAGTTTGCCAACGAAAATTTAGTTTTATACAGTCTGGACACAAACAAAATTCAAAACCGAGTCTCTTGCCATAAGATTTTTGCCTTATTCATTCTAGGTGATATTTCTTTGACTAGCGTTCTTTTGAGAAAAGCATCACTCTATGGATTTACCGTGATCCTAATGAATCGCAATTTTCGAACTTATTGCGTGCTTGGAGGCCAAACAGAAGGAAACTTTCTTTTACGTAAACAGCAGTATGATTGCTCTAATGAGTTGGAAATATCACGACATATTGTAAAAAATAAAATATTCAACCAGAGAAACCTCTTAAAAAAAATACGTTCTAAAGATATAGAAAAGGATGCCATTCAAATCCTTATGAGATATGAAAAGCTATCTGAAGAAAGTAATGGAGAGAAAGAACTGCTAGGAATCGAAGGTTATTGTAGCAAAGTATTTTTTCAGGCTTATTTTAAGGATTTGAACTGGAAAGCTAGAAGACCACGGACAAAGTGTGATGTAATTAACTTTCTAATGGATATGGGATATACTTATTTGTTCAATTTTATTGAAAGCCATCTTCGTCTTTATGGTTTTGATCTATATATGGGAATCTATCATAAGAGATTTTATGAAAGGAAGTCATTGGTATGTGATTTAGTAGAGCCGTTTCGCTGTATCATTGACAAGGCAATTCGGAAAGCCTATGGGTTAAAGACAATTAGCCATGATGACTTTTTTGTAAGTAATGGTCAATATATTTTGAAACGTAAAAAGAATGAGAAATATACCTCTTTATTTATTGAGAGTATTATGGATTTCCGCGAAGATATGTTTCAGTACATACAAGGCTATTATCGTTCCTTTGTACGAAATCAACCTGTAGAAAAATTTCCTTTTTTTGAGATATAGAATAATGTTTATTGTTGCCTATGATATATCAAATAATAAAACTCGGACAAGATTTTCCAACTTTTTGAAAAAATACGGTCGGCGTATTCAATACTCTGTATTTGAAATTAAGAATAGTAATCGAGTGCTAAATAATATTCTCTTAGAGATAGAAAATAGGTATAAAGCTAAGTTTACAGATGCCGATAGCATTTTAATTTTTCCGCTAGGAAAAACAACAAAAGTCTATCGATTTGGCTATGCTGTGAATGAGGAAAAAAAGATTGTTTTTTTGTAAAAAATATAATTTTAAATTGCAAACCTCAGTCTTAATATTTATTTGTTACTTAGTTTGTAGCCTTATGTGGTTATCAGGAGGATATTGGGTGGTATAATTCGTGATTTTTTGTCTTTTGACCCCGCAAAACATGCTTTTAAGCCTTATGCCAGCTTTTTTAGACCATTTCAGAAGTCAAGAGGGTTGAAAGGCTTGTATAATTTCTACTATTGTAGATAATCGGATGGTTGGTCATTCAAAGTCTGGTTGAAAGGCTTGTATAATTTCTACTATTGTAGATGAGCTAATATCATTCTTGGTAGTTTCGGTTGAAAGGCTTGTATAATTTCTACTATTGTAGATGCGATATTCGATTTTATGCTGT
>JABABJ010000151.1 GCA_014238275.1 Leptospirales bacterium
AAGAAACTCAGAAGGCATTGAAGCTGATTTCTCTATAGCCAGTATTTCAGGGAATGCTGAGCTTAGTGGAATGTTTGAAACCGATAGGGCAACTCTTTCTCTTGATGATGGTTCTTTTTCTGGGGCTTTATCTGGGGAAAGTCTGTCATCACTAGACATAGATGTGAATGCAAATCTCTATGGACTTAATACGGATCTAAAGACAAAAGGTGGGAAGGAAATATTGATAAAGGATGCTTCAATAACGGGAGTGCATGCTAAGTTTGGAAGCGACCTCAAAGGAGGAGTTGATGTGGGACATATTGAAGGAGAGTATATTTACAAGGCAACAGAAGACTCTTCTAGTAGAGTCTTTGCTTATGCTGGAACAGCAGATAATAGCCATGTTGATTTTGCCTACCAAGGAGCTAATAAGGAACAAGGTACAGACACGGAAGTCTTGTTTGATCTTAGCATTGATGAGGCTGTTGGAGTTTTTGAAATGGAGATGCACGATGGTAATGCAAAAAATGATCATATAGCTGATCTTACCCTGAATGACATTAGCTCCAGGCTGCATTATCAAAATACATTGAGTATGGATATAGATGTAGGGAATGGATACGTTAGAACTTATGAGGGTACTATTACCAATGAGGAGGGAGAGGAAACGTTCAAGGGAGATTATGTTGGATCTGTAGAGGGTCTTTCTATGAGCATCCGCTCCGATAAAGATGAGCTTGCTGGTGGGGAGCTTTCTTCGTTTAATATGGATTTAGGTATTGACCATGCAGATGGTAAGTTGAATACACTAATCCTGAATAAGAAGATAGGTATAGGTTTTGATGGTGTAATGGATGATGTCGGCTTTTCGATCTATACTGGAGCTATGGAGAATCATGATGGTTCAAAGAATGAGGACTTTTCACTGAACTTAGATATTGGTAATGCTCAAGGTCACTTAGGAACTGATCTGGAATTCGGGCCCATTAGCACTTCGCTTAACGGAAAAAATACTGATCTTCAAGACCTTCACCTTTCGTATGGCTCTCATAATGCGTATGGGGTTGATGGAGAAAGGATAGAAGATGAGTCTGGAATGATACTCTTTGATACAGGTATTAAACGAATCAATCATCTGAATCTTGAAATGGGTGAAGGTATAGATCTGAACTTAGGTGATAAATCTTACAATATCCCATTGGGAATGGCTCTAAACCTTGAAGATGTCGATAATCTCAGGTTTGAGAGGTACAATCATGATTTTGCTTCTCCTGATTGGGATAAGTTTAAGCAGCAGCCAGCTTATAGATATCGAGATAGAGACTTTAGCTTTCAAGGAGAGCATATAGGGAAGTTTGACTTAGGATTAGATGTGATGCCTGTTCTTCAAAAAGGTGTAAGTGTGCTACAGAATCAGAAAGCAGCCATTTTCAATAATGTAGGAGCCAAGTTAGGTGATAAATTTGGAGCTAAGTTTGGAGGTATTGTAAATCGGGTAGAAAGAATGTACGACCCTGCTTTGGATAGAGCAGAAAACTTCTTAAGTGATAAGGAGTTAAATTTCAATTTTGGGATGACAGATTCCAAGTTTGACTTGCACAAGAAGGGTCCTGGGTTCATAGATTCTTTCGATGCTGAGGTGCAGATAGGAGATTTGTATCATAAGGGAAATGTTTTCAATCATGAATACGAGCTTCATACGGGTTCATGGCGTGCAGGTTATCATGATAGATATGCTGATTTTGAGAGAGACGAGTTTTCTATAGGAGCTGGGCAGGATAAAACTGGCAAGCTCCGTTTAGACCTATAATTAATGAAAATAGGTATGCTCTACTGGAGTGTAAGTAGTAAGTTTAGTATATTTCGGGATGAGTGGATTTGAACCACCGACCCCCTCGTCCCGAACGAGGTGCGCTACCCCTGCGCCACATCCCGAGAGTCGTCTTGGATTTCGCCAAGATGATCCATCTTTATGATATTTGGGCTATTTTTAAACTAAATAAATTTTAATAATTTATATTTTAATGATTTACTAAAATTCAGCAAGTTTGTACTATCGTTCGTTATGCCGAGGGATTTTCCTGTAACTATTGCTGCTTTGGAAGAAAAGTTCAGTAAACTGAGTGATCTTACGGATCAAATTGCTCGAATGAATGTCTCAGAGGAAGTGAAGCCAGATTCATTTATTGAAGAGCTGACATTCTTTCTCGACCGTCTCAGGGAATGGAATATTGGAGCTATGCCGTTCCCTGTAAGAAAGAGTTGTTTGAGCCACATGTCCTTTCATCGTGAAGTTGTGGCTGATATTATAACAGAGACACGTTCCTTGCTTCTCGCTAGTCATCATCAAAGCCTTCAAGGCTTAGTTTCTTACCATAAAAAATTTAATGAGACTCTTCAAGAATTAGAAATGAAGTACGGTCCAAATCATAATTTTTGGCGGAAAAAGAGAGATCATAGCTCTGATTAGCTTCGCTAAATGTATTTTCTCAAAGGCTTTGGAAATAGTATAGATATACTTGATTCAAGTTGTTTGGGACTTTTGATATTTCCTTTGCTATATTTTCTTGGGAAAAATTGTATGCTAAGTCTCAAGTCAGTGGATGAAAAGTCGATATTTACTTGTGTGATTGATAATCTCTGTAGCCTGCCCTGATTCCTTTGAAATATTTGTACAAAGTTTTTCAAGGGTTTCGAGGCAGGCCTCTTTTCTCTCCTCGAAAATAAATATAACTTGCATTCGTTCTTGTCTTATTTGAGAGTTAGTTTGATAGGGTTTATTTTACGAGATGAGGACGGATATTGTACACATAGGAGCAGGCGAGCTTAACTATGAGATCCGTCAAATTGCAACAATAGCTCATCGTATATCTAAACTCAGTAAAAAGCCAATTATCTGGGAAAACATAGGTGATCCTGTGCAGAAGGGAGAAAAAATTCCCAAATGGATCAAAGAAATTGTCAGCCAGTCGGTTCAAGAAGATATAAGCTACGCATATAGCCCAACTCATGGTTTACTAGAAACCAAACGTTTCCTAGCGAATCGGAGTAAGGAGAGGGGAGGGATTACACTTCAAGAGGACGATATTATTTTTTTTAACGGACTTGGAGATGCAGTAAATAAGGTCTATTATCTTCTAAAAAGAGAGGCACGAATCATAGGTCCTTCACCTGCTTATCCTACTCATTCTTCTGCAGAAGCCGGGCATGCTGGATACCCCCCTATAACTTACCGTCTTCTTCCAGAAAAAAATTGGATGCCAGATCTAGATGAGCTTAGAAATAAAGTTCGATACAATGAAAGCATAGCTGGAATTCTTATCATCAATCCCGATAATCCGACAGGAGCAGTCTTCCCGAAAGAAATCGTTCAGGAAATGATAGGAATTGCAAAGGAATACGATCTTTTTATAGTAGCAGATGAGATTTATACCAATATGGTTTTTGATCGAAAGAAAGACTATACCCCTCTGTCCACGATTATAGGAGATGTTCCTGCTGTCTCTCTCAAGGGTATCTCGAAAGAAATTCCCTGGCCAGGGGCTCGTTGTGGTTGGATGGAAGTCTATAATCGAAAGGTGGACTCTAATTTTAATAAATATATTTCTTCTATCATGAACGCAAAAATGCTTGAAGTATGCTCTACAACTCTTCCGCAAAAGGTAATTCCATCGATACTATCGCATCCTGAATATTCATCTTGGCAGGCAAGAAGAAATGAGTTCTTCCAAAAAAGGAGCAGTCAGGCTCATGAAATTTTTTCACAATGCGATAATGTAATTGTAAACAGGCCAGATGGTGCTTTTTATATCAGTGTTGTCTTTCAGGAAAATGTGAGTGCAGGTCTTCGGCTGAATATTCACAATGATAGTGTAAAAGAATATGTAAATGGACTTTTGGCTTGTGAAATGAAAGCAGACTTTAGCTTCGTCTATCAGCTATTAGGGGCAAAAAATATTTGTGTTGTTCCGTTGAGTTCTTTTGTCACAAATCTAACTGGGTTTCGCTCGACTCTCTTGGAACAGGATGAAGAGAAATTTCTTTTGATTTATCGTTCTCTTGCACAGTCTATCCAAGACTTTGTTTAATATCTCTTTGGCTGAGTCTTTCATTCTACTACGATTCGCGGGATTTGAGGATGGATTCGGCTAACAATTTCATAGTGTATCGTTCCACTCCTGTCTGCTAGAAAATCGGCAGTGATAGTTTCTGAGCCATCGCTGCCGATTAGGGTAGCCATATCCCCTACTTGAGCCTGAGGTATTAGACTGACATCTACAGATATCATGTTCATACTAACACGACCAAGCACAGGTGCCCTGTTCGATCGAATCAAAACATAAGAATTCCCTGAAAGACTTCGACTGTAGCCTTCATAATAACCAGAAGGAAGAACGGCGATTTTTTTATCTTCTTCTGCCCTATATGTAGCTCCATAGCCTACAAAGTTTCCAGACTTTACTTCGTGAATGTGGATGATTCGACTGCGCCAAGAGAGTACGGGCCTCAATTCAGGATTGCCTTTTTTTTTATCACTCTTGAGCAAAAGTGATAGTCGTGTCTTATCCGATGGCCATAATCCATACAGTGAAATTCCAACCCGAATCATATCTAACCTTGATTCTGGGAGGAGAAGGGTTGCTGCACTTGCAGCAGCATGACAAATGAGATTAGCTTTGATCTGAAGAGCTTTCTGGCAGACAACACGGAAAGATTCTAGCTGTTCTTGAGCATAATCCTGATCTGTTACATCCTCTACATTGGCAAGGTGTGTCATTATACCCGTCCAGAAAAGATGTTGCCTATTTTGTATGAACCTCATAAGACTTGTGAATCCTTCTATGCTGCTTCCTAGACGCGACAGACCTGTATCCACTTTCAGATGAAAAGGAAGAGAAGATAAATGTTTATTCCTAGTGAGATTGGATATACTTTCTTTGCAAGAAAGAGTGAGATGTACCTTCCCTTTGTGATGATCCTTTTCTAGGAATGTAGGGATATGGTCTAGCAATCCCATTCCGTTTTCTCCCATTACCAAAATAGAGGAGGAAGGATCTATAGAACGGATGGAATTGGCTTCTTCTAGGTTGTTTACTCCAAACCAGTCTATTTTCTCTTTAAGGATGTGTACAACCTCTTTTATCCCATGTCCATAAGCATTAGATTTTACTACCGCCATCAATTTACTTTGAGGTGCTATATCTCTAAATATCTGGAGGTTGTGCAACAGAGCAGAACGACTAATTTCAATATATTGAAGGTTCATTTTTATAGATTAATACCTCAAGGAATTTCTTTCCCAGAAGATATTGTTTGTATATCCTTGGATAGTAGGGTCATTAGCTGTCATTTCTAAACGTTTCAGTGCAAAGCAACAATATTCTTGATTCAATTCTATTCCACAAAAAGTTCGATCTAATTTTTTTGCGACTACGGCTGTGGTTCCACTACCTAAAAATGGGTCAAATATAAAATTGCTTGGAGCCGAGCTTGCAAGGATAAGTTTAGCGATTAGCTTTTCAGGTTTTTGTGTAGGGTGAGTTGTATTTTCTGGCATAGACCAAAAGGGGATAGTTATATCAGTCCAGATATTTGAAGGGTATGTTAGCCGATAGTTTCCATTTTTTTCTTTTTGCCAATCCTTTGGTTTCCCATTTGCTTTATAGGGTGCAATAACCTTTCGTTTCAATTTTACGCTATCTGTATCAAAATGATAATCGTTAGAGACTGTGCAGAACCAAATATCTTCAGTATTATTTTTCCAGTTTGATTTTGAACCACGCCCTTTCTCTCTTTCCCATGTAATCCGACTGCGAACATGGAAATAGTTCTCAAGAATAGGTGCAATAAGAATAGAAGTTTTCCAATCTGCACAGATATAAATTGTTGCTTTTATTTTGAGTGTTGGAATTAGATCTGCAAGAAGTTGATGAAACCATTGTTGATATTGATCTTTTCCCTTTTCTCTGAAGGAAAGACCATTATAATTTTTAGACAAATTATAAGGAGGATCTAAAATCAGCAGATCGACAAAATGTTTAGGTAAATTTTTTATCACATCAAATGTATCCCCAGAAATTACTTTCCCTCGGATAGCATTTATATCTACTGGACTCTTGAGATAGACAATATCAGTTGCTAGACGATCCATTTCTGCTTGATTACAGCTTAAGGTTTGATTCCGAGATGTCTTTTGCTTCATGGTTCTGTATTTTATCTTCCTAAATATGGGAAAGAAAAGTATAAGAGTCATGAGACACAAAAATATCAAGTATTATTTCAATAGGAATACTAATTTTTGTGAAACCCCACACCACAGATATAAGTTATAAATATCTGTAGTGCAAAATCAAGCCCTGTAAAATCAAGAGTTTTAGCTAATATTTTGCAAAATCAAATCCAAATTAGGACAAAAATAAAAAAAGTAGATATTTACAGACTAGAGCCATCCAACTGTTTTTGAAAACATAAAAAATAGGAGGATGACTCATGGCAAAAGTCAACTTGATAGTCCGTAAGGCTATCGAAAAAGGATTGGATGATGGAAAAAGTTATAGAAAAATTGCGGAGGAAGTAGGTGTCTCAAAGAGCAC
>JABABJ010000088.1 GCA_014238275.1 Leptospirales bacterium
GGGCGCGGGGAGAGTCCAGAGAGGGAGGCGCGGTCCTCCCTCTCTGGGAAGGGATATGCGGGGAGAGCCACGCGGAGGCGTGACTCTTGTTAGTATAAGTGAGTCTCTGTGGCTTGCTTTTAGGGAAATCGCCGAAAAAACAGGGAATCCCTACAAATACCAAAGACCGCCACACGGATGTGGCGGAATAATCCCGACACCCACAGACAGGAGGTCTGTGAAGTGTCGGGCGCGGGGAGAGCCACGAGAGGGAGGCGCGGTCCTCCCTCTCGTGAAACTGGCGGTGCAACTGAGGTCTTATAAATGCCTTGGGTATTCAGACGACAGACCAAAAAACCAGATACTTGTAGGCCATCCCAAATAGGTTCCATTTGCACTTGTGTCCGTACAGCCTTCTGGAAGCGATGTTTCGCTCTCTGCGGGGGAAGTTGAGCATTGGAGATCACCTGTTAAGCGAGAATCACCCTCTAAGGTCACTGGAGAGTCATCCCCAGTAGCTGGAGGCATATTTACAGTTCGATTGATTGTAATACCATCGTCATAATAGCTGTTTATAATGCTTCCTGTTAGGATACCGGAGAAACCGTTCATTCCCACTAGATACCCTAATGTATCAATATCTGAATCAGAACCTGCATTGAGTATAGTACTACCTTGTACATAGCTATTTTCTATTATGGATTCAAGGGAAATGTCTCCCACCAGTCCACCTATTTGATCTTCGCCACTATCACCGCTTAAAATACTTGAAGAATAACTATTTTTTACTTGTGCTTGTCCGGTAATTGAGCTACCAATCAGACCTCCAATAGAATCATTACCATTCCCTCCATGAATCATACCGTTTAAGGAATAACTATTTGTCACTGTACCTCGATTATCTCCTACAAGCATTCCTATACGATCGTCTCCATCATTCCCATTGATCAAACCATTCAATGAATAACTCCCTGTTACAACTCCACCAGCTTGGTTCAGCCCAAGAAGTCCGCCAACGTTCAAGTTATTATCAGATGTTGCATAAACATTTGCGTTTTTAAGACCTATATTTCGTATTTGAGCATTCAAGTTATTAACTCCAAATAATCCAATCTCAAAGTCACCTCTTCGTATATAGAGGTTCGTAATGGAATAATTTCTGCCATCAAAGATCGTATTAAACTCCGTATTGAAGCTCAGTCTTGATCCTATTGGACGCCATCCTTCTGCCAAACGATTATTACATTCATTCACATCTGTAAGTGTCCCTCTACCAGGGCACCAAAGCCTTTGATTATCGCTATCAATATCGTAGCTCCCACTATCATTAAAATCGAGATCCCTTGTCAACTCATAGCCTCTACAGGAAATGATACCGTTCTTTCCACCACATCCACTTGAAGTCCCCAAGTTTCCACTTGTATTATCCACATAAGAAGTACCAAAAAGATTGTAACGAATATGATTCAGCATATCAAGACTACTTATCTCAATTAGACCATTCCCATCATCATCGATGTCTTCATCCTCATCTCGACAACCATCCCCATCCTTATCGTTATTTCTATTACTAATCCAATTCTGTGCACCTTCAGGACAACGATCGTCTTGGTTTAAGACTTGATCCTTATCGGTATCTCTTTCTGCGGAAGAAGCATCTCCTTCATTTCCATTATTCCCTTCATTACCTCCCCCTAAAGTCAAAATTAGAGGAGAACATAAGCTCATGGAGAGAGCCAATGAAAGAAGACCCATCCATTTTAGAGTGACTGAGTAGATATTTTTCTCTGATACTTTTCTAAAAACGAAAGTTCTTTTACCATTCGTGTTATAAACTATTTCTTTCATTGAGAGCATTATATAAAGACTCATTTTTTCATATTCTCTTTAGTCTTTTTAGTTTTTTTAACTAAAAATTATCTCTAAGATATAAGAAATCAAATATAAAGGTATAAGAGCTTAAAAATTGCAAGTTTGGAATTTTTATTTTTTTTAGAAAAAAATTTAAATTTAGCTTGACCTCTATAGGGAGGAATAAATCTTGGATCAAAATATTAAAGATTTTGTGAGTTCTGTGATAAATAGCTAGTGTGTTACCTCTCACGAATGTATTATAGGAGTATCAAATATGAATTATCGTAAAATATATCTTACAGTTTTGCCTGTGGCGTTTGTCCTTTTGCCTGTGCTAACGTATGCACAAGTGGATGACCAAACGAATCCAACCCTGTCCGAACCCCCTCCCTCTTTAGATAGGAACGAAATCCGAGCAAAACCGGTAATTTTCAAAAACCAAAATAGGAAGCCAGCCCCAGCCTACCTTCGTAAATCTGACACTAAGTTAGGAAAAGTCTTAGCAGATGACGTTGTTGCTTCCAAATCTTCTTCGGGACAAGGGCTTCTCATTCGTCGTGTCTTTGATCGCTCAAAAAGCGGTCTTGGAGCTGATATCCTTTCCTTAAAGAAAGGAGTCTTTTACGGTCATATCAACCGTATTCAGCGAGTTATTGCAGGCTACTTAACTCAAGCCTTTGAATACTCCCCTAGCGAGGCATCCTCCCTAAGCCGGCTCATACTATACTACAACGCACGAAAAAGGGGAAGTACAGATGGAATCAAGAACATTTATTCAGAGGAAGTTGCTTCTTCTGTTCCTAATGATCAGATAGGAATTTCTCTTTCTTATAGAGGCTGGCCAGGAAAGACAAATCTTCTCATCCCACTTAGGAAAAGCTCTGTCCGTCCAGGTCAAAGCGATCTTAACCGAAAGGAGCTTCGCACGGAAGAAAGTGCAGTAGACCCCAAGGAACAAAAGAAGCTGAGAGAGATTGATCGAAGAAGAGATAGAGAGGAAGCCTCTAAGTTAAGGAACAAAGCCAAGGAGTTAGAACAAGCAAGAAAAAGGACTCAAACACAGAAAGAAAAAATTACGAAAGCAAAAGAAGAGCTAGAAAAGGAAAAGAAGGATATTGGGCTACAGCTTCAAGAGCTACGAAAAGACCCTGTTAAGAACAAGGATTCTATTGAGCAAGCCGAGAAGAAAGAAAAGGAGCTCAGTGAAAAAGAGAAGGAGCTAGAAAAACAAGCACAGCAAGCGTCTGCCCAAGAGGAACAGATCAAGCAAAAGCAGGAGGACGTAAAGCAAGAACGTCAAGAGGTAGCAACCGCACAAGAGCAGAAAGATGCTCAAGCAAGCAAGCAAGAAGAGGATCTTGCTAAAAAGGAGGATCTTGCTAAGAAACAAACAGAGCCCAAAAAAGAAGATAAAAAGGCTTCTTCCAATGTAGTCCAAGATAAAATTCTTTTTATGCGAGTGATTCGTTATACGCCAAGTGGTCACTACCAAAATGAGCTCTGGTATCTTGATGCGAATCAGGATGATGCTCTATTCCGCAGCAGTTATGTAAAGATATGCAGCAGAGATTTTCTTCCTTTTGCAGATAAAGGGGTTCTTGTGACAGGATATGCAGGTGACATCAATAGCGAAACAGATCACTATCTTGTGCTCCTAGATCTGAAAAACCTTAATAAAATTAAGCGAAGTACTGTTGCCGTTCATTGGAAGACTCCGATGAAATATCAAGATGACAAGGTATATGCCTTTGAACAGGAAGGGAAGCAGTACTATCTAGCAAGATTCAACCTAGACCTTTCTCGTGAAGTGAGAAGCAGTGACCCAATCAACCCTTATGCAGATATAACCTTTTATAAAAATAAGATTTATCTCACTGGAAAACCTAAGACAAGCAAGATTCCTACCAGCATACATGTGTTTGACAGAGTCAGCCTAAAGACAATAAAAACCATTCAACCTGAAGTTGAGAATCAGCAGCAAGACAAGCCTTGATAAAAGAGGAGAGGGGAACGCCTTCTATTCTAAGACTTCTAAGACAGGACATTGTTATTAGGAGATTACGATGGGAACGACTTATGTTTTATAAAACACAAGCTCTCTCTATTGGATCCATTGATATAATTCAAATTTTCTCCTGTGAAGACGGCTAGTGAATATTTTCCCTTCCAAGTCGAGGAAGGTCTCTCTCCATGATGCGTGGAAGTCTGGGAAGGAGATCAGAAAGTTACTTGCATATTGTCCTTTTTGGTTAAATATCTTTAGCCAAAGTCGAGAGCCATCTCCTTCAGCACGAGCTGTGTAAAATCTCTTAGATAGAGATGCCCATAGCAGGAAATCTGCTGTCGCGTTGAAACGATGGAGGATCACTGGCTTTCTGCTAGGATGTGTCTGCCGATAAATGATTCTTTCTTTCAGTTGGAAACTCGTTTTGGAACGGACAGAAACGCTTCCTATTACAAACTTGCCACTTTGCACGGGTAAAATATTTTCTAACTCTATTTGGTGAAGTTGTGCAAAAGGAAGGGGTCCCAGTTCTTCTATGGTGGGAATAGAAAATCTTTTTTCCAATTTACCTTTGAGATAAAAAGAACAATGAAGCTTTTGTTTTATCTTATGGAGAACATACATTCGATCCTCTCTATCAGCAAAAATCCTAAGTATCATTTCAAAGGGAGAAGAATGATAACCTTCCATTCCTATTTTACCTATAAGTTTTCCTTTTTCATCTATGTGTAAAATATAAGAAGGATTTGGGCTTATCATAGATTGCTGTGAAGGTATCCTTCTTTCCAAAAGCAATTGCTCTGTTTTCTTCTTCTGCATAGGGATAAATGACTGAAGATAAATATTCTTTCCTTTGGGAGGGCTAACAGCTATGGTACCGGGTATTCCCATCGCAACCCTTTGGTATAGAGAGTTTTCCTTATTATGTGGAGCAGAAAGGTTGCCAATCACAAGGAGAGGGGCTTCTTGCCTCCTCGATGAAGAAAAGATTCGTAACAACCTTCGATTAGAATCCACAATATACAGCTTAGAATTAACAAAAGGAGGACGAAGAGGAAAGTTAAAGAAACTTCGCTCATTCTCCATCGCATGTAGGAGCATCTTTGGATTTAGATCTTCAGGAGGAATCACAGGAAGAGAGATAACAGATTTTGAACGAAGCTCTTCCACACGGAACCTTGCACAACCGAGCAAAAGAAAAGTAAGAATCATCCCTACCCATAAAAAGAATACATAAAAAGGAAAACTATATCTCAAAAGAATCATACTAAAAAATCAGGAGTCTATAAGAAAAACCTGACAATCTCCGCCGTGAAAAGTCAAGGTTTTTTTTAGTCAATCTTATTCCAGAGAGAGGGTTTTTTATTTTCTTCTTTTTTTCTTGCTTGCTTTTTTTGAGAGATATTAGAAATGTGCAGCTATATGTGTGGTATTGTTGCATATATGGGGCCAAAGGCAGTAGAGTCAGTTTTGCTTGTTGGACTTACTCGCTTAGAATATCGAGGCTATGATTCTGCTGGGATAGCTGTTCTTAATCGAGGCGAGATCCAGACGAGGAAAGAACAGGGGAAGATCAAGGACTTAGAAAACCTTCTTCAGGCTCATCCTGTGGAAGGAAATATAGGAATTGGTCATACACGTTGGGCAACACATGGTGAACCAAATCGAAAAAATGCCCATCCTCATATAGACAATAGCCGCAAGATTGCTGTAGTCCACAATGGTATTATTGAAAATCACTATGAACTTAGGAGAGAACTGATAAAAGAGGGTTATGTCTTTCATTCAGAGACAGATACAGAGGTCATTGCTCATCTACTTGCCGACAAACTGAAACAGCATCCTCAGATTGAAGATGCATTCTACCAAACTATACTCAAGATTCAAGGGCGTTATTCTATTGTCTTTCTTTATGATGGGGCTCCTCATCGTGTCTTCTTTGCTAGAGATGGCTCCCCTCTGATTTACGGGCATGCCTCTGGAGAATCTTTCCTTGCAAGTGATATTCCTGCCATTGTTCCTCTTGCTTCTCACTACTATACGATTCATAATGGAGAATGGGGATGGATTACAGAGTCTGGAGAGATGCAGCTTTTCAATTCCAAGAATACTGCTATTTCTCCTAAGCTGGAAAGAATCGATATAGAGGTAAATCAAGTAGAAAAGAATGGCTATGATCATTTCATGTTAAAGGAAATTTATGAGCAACCTGATGTAATGCGTAGGATCATTCAGACAAGGCTCAATGGAAGTGATGGGAAGGTCTTATTCCCTGAAAAGGCTGCAGATAATCAATTTTTAGGGAGTCTTAGTCGTATTTTCATCACAAGTGCTGGGACTTCGTGGCATGCTGGGCTTGTAGGAAAAATGTATTTAGAGCATCTTGCTAAGATCACGACAGAGGTAGATCTTGCGTCGGAATTTCGCTACCGCAATCCAATTGCAGGAGGGGATACAAAAGTAATTGCTGTATCACAAAGTGGAGAGACAGCCGATACACTCGCAAGTATATATCAGGCAAAATCTAAATTCATTCGAGTACTCTCTTTTGTCAATAATGCAAACTCTGCTATTGCACGTGAATCAGATGCTTATGTCGATCTCATGGCAGGAGTTGAAATTGGAGTAGCTTCCACAAAAGCCTATACAGCAGAGCTTCTCAATCTCCTTCTCTATGCACTTTTTCTTTCAGGAATCAAATGGGTCATTGGTAAAACAGAACGCCAAAAGATTTGCGATGAGATACGTCTCCTTCCTTCTCTTATGGAAGAAACTCTTAGAAAGAGTGAAGTGATAAAGCAATGGGCTCAAAATTTCAAAGAGACAAAAGACTTTATTTTTTTGGGACGAGCTTTGGATTATCCAACGGCATTGGAAGGAGCCCTCAAATTAAAAGAAATTTCCTATATCCATGCTTCGGGCTATGCTGGAGGTGAGTTTAAGCATGGTCCTATCGCTCTTGTAACTTCAGATGTCCCTGTAGTCTGTATTGCCGTACAAAGTGAAATTTACGAGAAAATGCTTTCGAATATAGAAGAAGTCAAGGCACGTGGAGGAAAGATTATCGCTCTTTATACAGAGGGTGATAAAACTGTTCCTAAGCTCGCTGATTATAGCCTTCCAATGCCTAAAGCTTCTCCTCTCCTTTATCCAATTTTAAACTCTATTCCTCTTCAATTACTTGCCTACCATGTCGCTGTCGCAAGAAACTGCGAACCAGACCAACCTCGCAATCTAGCAAAATCTGTCACTGTGGAATGAAATGCTAACTAGGATAGGCGTCGGAATTAGACTCAATACTGGTGTTCTTTTCCTTCTTGTCGTTCTTGTCGTTCTTGTCCTGTAAAATCTCTTGCAAGAGAAGCTGTTCTCTTTTCTCCATGAAGAAGCACTCCTTGTCCCCTTGCTCATGATCGTAGCCAAAAAGATGAAGTATTCCATGTATTAAAAGCCTGATACATTCTTCTCGTATAGAAAATCCTTTTTCATTTGCCTGACGTATACAGCTTTCATAAGAAATGACTATATCCCCAAGAATTAATATCTCATCGGAAGGAATGCTATTCCTTTCGTTTTCTTCCCAAAATCCTTCTGTCTCCCTAAGACTAAAGCTTCCCATCCCATCAGGGAACACAAACTGTGGGAAACTTAGCACATCTGTAGAGGTATTTTTGTATCGGTGTTTCAAGTTGATCTTGGTCATTTGTGAATCATCTAGGATAAGGAGGGAGAGCTCAAACTTCCTATCAATCCTATCAATAACACAATGCTCTTGCAAGATTCTCTGAGATATTTGGAGGAGCTCTTTCTCTTTTGGAAAAGTTTTTGCTGGAGGATTCACGAGCGGTTTTTCCCCTCCTGAATCTTTTTTATCAAACTGAATATGGATTGTATGAACATTCTTTTTCATCTTGCTTGTTTCTTGTATTGTGTCTAAAAATAACTCATGTAGGAGCGTATAGAATCTCGAAGCTGCTGGATATATCCTCCAGCAAAAAGATTGACATGTACTAACAAAGGATAGATTTGCCAAAAGGCTGTTCTTTCTCGAAATCCAGATCCTGCCCCGACCTTTAGGGCAATTTGTTCTTCCTCACAAAATGATAAAGCACTTCCAAAGAGAGAAAGCATAGCAATATCTTGCTCAGGGTTGCTATAAGAAACGCAGGGATCAATCAAGTAGGAAACTCCAGCTGGTCCATTGAGAAGATTTCCAGACCACAAGTCTCCATGCACCAGACGAGGCTTCAAGTGATCCAATCCCCATTTTTCACAACAAGAGACTGTAATTTTCTCTAGGTTTTTTCTATCAGCATCGGTAAGGTATCCTCTTTGTTTTGCAAGTTCCCATTGTGGAAAAATTCTCTCCATCCACCAAAAATCCGAGAAACGATTGTGCTTTTTGTTTTTTTGTACAAGTGATCCTATGAAATTATTCCTATGCCAACCGTACTGCTTTTCTTCTTTATAATAAATTTTAAGAAGGTTTTCTGTTAGAGAATCATAGCTCTTTGACCTCTCTTGAGGAGAAGGTGTTAGAAATTCCATCAAAAGGATAGCGTTCTGTGATGTGGATAGCAAGGAATATCCGTAGGCTTTAGGGACAGGGGCTCCTGTCTGTTCCAAAGCATGAAGGGACTCATGCTCGGTTTCAGCCATTTCGATTGATGAGACCTGTTTAGCTGCTATTTGAATCTGACTCCCTTCTTTTGTTTCCAGAGTGACTTGATAGAGAGGGAATAAACTCTTTGCATGGAATCGTACACTTAAAACTTGACTTCCATTCAAGTCAGGATGATTTATCATCATGATAGCTTTCTGTATTTTCTTCTCCAAAACTTTCGTACATACTCTCAAAACAAAGTAGGATCTCAAAGTAGAATCCTATGAAGAGTCCTTCCTATGAAGAGTCTTAAAATCGCCGTTTCACAACAGGGGTCGGATGAAAGACCGTAGGAGGATCTTCCGTAGGAGGATGAGAGAGCATAGGATTATCGTCAATCATTAGACGAATCTGAGGAGTAAGTCGAAGCCTAAGGTTTCTGCTTAGAGTTGACTGAAGCTGTTTACTATGAGATTTTAACGCCTGAAAAGTACGAGAAGTATCTTCCTCGCTTCCAAACAAAGATAACTTAATCTTTACATTGCTTAAATCAGATGCAAGTACCACCTGAGTGATTGAAACAAAGCCAATACGATCATCTTTGATCCGACGTTTGGAGACAAGATTTGAAAATTCTTTCTTTATGGAAGATTCTAGCTTTTTTTTTCTAAGAGGATGCACCTTAGCTCCCCCTCAAAGCTTACGTGAGACTTCCTTAAAATAAAAGGATTCTATTTGATCTCCTGGATGAAGATCATTATAACTTTCCAGAGCAATACCACACTCAAAACCTTCCTGTACCTCAGTCACATCTTCTTTTACCCTTCGAAGACTCCGCATAACACCTGTATGTATCACAACATTATCTCTCAAAAGACGTATCTTATGATTCCGTACAATAGAACCAGAAATGACTTTGCAACCTGCGATATTTCCAGATCGAGAAATTCTAAAAATCTCACGAATCTCCGCCCTTCCTGCAACTTCTTCCACCATATCAGGTTCCAACATACCTTCCATCGCTTTTCTTATATCGTCTACAACATCATAGATGATGTTGTAATATCTAATTTCGACTTTTCTTTGTTCAGCAATGGAAACTGTATTCTGAGTTGCTCGCACCTGAAAGCCAAGGACTATAGCAGAGGATGCAGAGGCAAGATCAATATCTGATTCTCTAATAGCTCCCACAGAACCATGGATGACCCTTACTCTGACATCATCCGTAGAAAGCTTTTGGAGGCTATCTCGAATTGCCTCTACAGAGCCTTGAACATCGGCTTTGATAATCAGATTGAGCTCTTTATGGCTCTGGACCCAGTCGTCTAGTTTAACCAAACTAGGCTGACTCTTCTGAATCGAAGAGGTGATATGCTTGTAATGCTGACGTTTTATAGCTATCTCTCTTCCGTATTTTTCGTGTTCCACTACATGAAATGGATCCCCAGACTCGGGAACATCATCAATACCTATGATTTCAATGGGCATAGAGGGAGGGGCACTTTCGACTCGATTCATGCGGTCATCAAACATTGCCCTTACCCTTCCTGAAAAGGAGCCAACCACGTAAGGATCACCCTCTCTTAGAGTACCTTTTTGGATCAGAACCGTCGCAACAGGTCCCTTCCCAGGGTCTACCCTTGCTTCAATCACATGTCCTTGAGCTCGAACACTATGATTTGCTTTGAGTTCAAGCATTTCTGCTTGGAGTAAAATTACTTCTAACAGATGATCAATTCCCTTGCCTTCTTTGGCAGAAATTTCACAAAAAACCACATCTCCTCCCCATTCCTCAGGGGAAAGACCATGACTGCTAAGTTCTTTTTTTACTTTTTCTATATCTATACCCGGAATATCGATTTTATTCATGGCGACGATGATAGGAACCTTTGCTTCTCGTGCATGATCAATTGCTTCAAAGGTCTGTCTCTTGGGTCCATCGTCTGCTGCTATGACAAGTACAACAATGTCTGTAACAGAAGCTCCCCTTGCCCTCATGGCACTAAAAGCCTCATGTCCAGGGGTATCTAAAAAGGTGATCTTCCCATTCCTTGTCTTTACTTGGTAGGCTCCAATATGCTGAGTAATTGAGCCTGCTTCTCCATCAATAATATTAGACTGACGGATTGTATCAAGAAGAAGTGTTTTCCCATGATCTACGTGCCCCATAATGGTGACTACAGGGGGACGAAGATTTCTGTTTTCTTTATGATCTAACTCCTCCTCTACGACAGTCTCATCATACAGAGAGACAACATTTACTTCACAGTTATATTCAGCAGCAAGAAGGGTTACAGTTTCCGCATTGATAGTCTTATTGATTGTTACCATTTCTCCCATTTTCATCAAGCGACCAATCACTTCACTTGGGCGTAGGTGCATTTTTTTTGCCAGTTCACCTACTTGAAGATTTTCAGTTATGTTGATCCGACGAGGAACAGACGAGTCAAAAGTAGACTTTCTGGTCTTGGATACATTTGTTTCGAAGTTCTCCTCTTCTTCAGTCTTTTGCCCTTTATCTTTCTCATGCCGTGAGAACTCATTCCTTCCAGAGCTTCCACGGACAGTACGACCTCTCGCTTGTGCTGCTGTAGGAGGTACTGCCTGCATGATCACAGCAGCATTCAAATTGGTAGAAGAATTAGGTTTGTGAGGAAGTGATTCCTGAAACTGACCCTGTCTAGGGGGTTTTTTCCTATGATGATGTGCAGGACGAGCAGAAGATTGATTCCGTGTAGAAGCTGAGGGTTTGCCGAAAGGAGATGGCTTGAAGTGATCGGAAATATCTTTCTTTTGTTCTACTTGCTTTTTGATGAAAATTTTCTTCTTTTTCTTTTTTCCTGTATGAGCAGAAGATGAGACCTTTTTGACATTTGTCTTCCCTTTTTTTTCTTGTGCAGAATGAAATGATTTTTTTTTAGGGGTATTCATATAGGAAACTTCAGGAAAGTCAATCTAGCAAATTAGGTCTCTTCAATTTCAACTTCGATAGATTCAGAAAGTATCTTTTGGATTTGCTTTGCTGTAGTTTTTCCTACCCCATCTAGTTTTTCTATATCATCTCTCGAAAGTTCAACCAAATCCTCGACACTTCTAATTTCACTTCCTTCCAGTAAGCCGATAATTCTCTGGGTGAATCCCGATACTTCTGAAAGCGGTGTAGAATTGCCTTCTTCTTTTGTTTCTTTTTGTTCCGATGCAAAGAGCTTTTGAAGCCGTTCTCTTGCCTCGGGAGAAGACATTTCTTGACTAAACTGAGTCTTTGTTTTAACAGCTATATTGTAACCTGTCAGTTGACAGGCTAAACGCACATTGTATCCGTTGTTTCCTATCGCAAGGCTATAGGATTCATCCGAGACGACAGCAAGTGCCTCTTTTTCTAAGTTCAGAATATGAACCTCTACTATCTGAGCAGGAGAAAGTGCATTTGCAATGAGAGCCTCTGGTTCTTGTGCACTATTGACAATATCAATCCGTTCATTTCCAAGCTCTCTTACAATGGATTGTATTCGAACACCCTTGATTCCAACACAGGCACCGACAGGATCTATGTCCTGACGAGACGAACGAACCATAAGCTTTGTTCTATACCCGGGCTGACGAACGATATGAAGAACTTCGACAACACCTTCATATATCTCAGGTATTTCCATTTCAAAAAGCTTGCGTACAAACTCAGGAACTGCACGAGATAAGAGAATGAAGGGACCTGGATCACGGTATCGTTCTCGACTTAACTCCACAGATTTGATGTATGCTTTTACCCTATCACCTGGACGAAACTTCTCGGAGGGAATTTGCTCTCGACGGGGAAGGATTCCCTCGGCACGCCCAAGATCCACATAGACAACTTCCCGATCTCTCCAGCGAAGAAAGTATCCATTGATCAGATCGCCTTCTTTTCCCTTAA
This sequence comes from Leptospirales bacterium, assembly GCA_014238275.1. Lineage (GTDB taxonomy): Bacteria > Spirochaetota > Leptospiria > Leptospirales > Leptonemataceae > JABABJ01. The sequence continues at coordinate 12,352 of JABABJ010000088.1, forward strand.
ATTCGTTATAGATTAGACCTCTTTCCAGCTCTTGTAGCTGTTTGTGAAGGATATGACGAACTGCTGTTGCTCCCACACGAGAAAATTCAAAGGGATTTTCACTTTCTTCCAGTACATCTCCTATTTTTGCATCTTTTTTGAATTGAATGGCATCATTCAAGTTTAGCTGTGCATCTGGATTGATTACATTTTCTACAACCTTTCGTCGACGGATTACAAGAAGCTCTGGCTTTTCCGAATCCATCAGGACTTCCAAGTCGGCTTCTATGCCAAACTTTCTCTGATAGGCAATGACAAAGCTGTTTCGTACAACTTCTTCCACATCTTGTTTCTTAAGACCCTTCTGATGAGAGATATCATCTATAAACTCAAAAAAAGATTGAAGATCGGGTCCTGTTTTTTTCTTTAAATTTGTTCTTGACATAATTTACCTTCTAAATGAAATTGTGAGAGAGAAGCAGGAGTAAATCTAGCATTCAATCATGCAATCACTTACCCTTCCCTGTATTTTCCAGAATCTTGCAAGGGCTAAAAAGTGTCAAGAGAAATATGAACTTTCATACTAGTAAATGCTCAAAAAATGAATCTTCCCTCGTTTTTATATTATCTTATATCGCATTTGGCGACCTCCTGTACAGAGTGATTATTATGGTATCATAGTTTCAGTCCATGTTTACGGGGATCATAGAGGCAATAGGAAGCGTAAATCGAAAAGAACGTAGTGGAGATAATATCATTTTTCATGTTATTTCAGATCTTTCATCTGATCTCTATGAGGGACAGAGCATAGCTCATAATGGTGTTTGCCTTACAGTGGAAAAGATATTTCCTGAAAAGAAGGTATATCAAGTGAGTGCTATCGCAGAGACCCTCAAGAAAAGCAATCTAGGGGATGAGGATTCAACCAAGAAGAGCTTCAATTTAGAGCGTTCTATTGCTGTTGGAGGACGATTGGATGGTCACTTTGTGCAAGGTCACATAGATACAGTTGGAAGCATAGAAAAAACGACAGAAGAAAATGGAAGCCGTAAATTTTGGATCTCCTACCCTCCCTCTTATGAGAAACTTGTTGCTATGAAAGGAAGCATTGCACTAGACGGAATGAGTCTTACTATAGTTGAGCTTCATTCAAAGAGAAACTCCTTTTCTGTTTGTCTTGTTCCTTATACCCTTTCCCATACGAATGCTAAAGATTGGAAGGTCGGAACTACTATCAATATTGAGTTTGACATATTAGGAAAATATGTTGAAAAATGGATGACAAAAAAATAACACCTATTCAAATGTGGTAGATACTTGAAGTATATTCATTGTATATTCATCCTGATATGAAGCTGTATCGTAACACTATCAATTTTTTGTCGGAGTTTTCTATTCCTCTGATCGTGGGTGTGGTTCTAGCCCTAATTTTTGCGAATTTAGACCATGAGAACTATGAGCATTTGATTCACTATCCTCTCTTTGGTGAGAATTTTCGTATTGCTGGGCATCTTGTGAATTTTCATTTTCTGGCAAACGACATCTTCATGGTGCTTTTTTTCGGTATTGCCTCTGTGGAAATTGTGCAGGCACTTCTCCCAGGAGGGTCTTTGAATCCAGCCTCGCGTGCTGTGAATCCTCTTTTTGGTACTCTTGGTGGGGTCTTTGGACCTGCTGGAGTCTATCTTCTTCTTTGTAGCATTTTAAACGTAGATGAGAAGGTCTATCATGGCTGGGGAATTCCTACTGCTACGGATATTGCACTTGCATGGCTTGCTGCTCGTTTCATTTTTGGAAGCAAACATCCTGCAGTTTCTTTCCTTCTCCTGTTGGCTGTGGCAGATGATGCCATCGGGCTTGGCATTATTGCTGTCTTTTATTCCGATCCAGAACTTCCTGTAGAGCTTCCTTGGCTTTTACTCATTTTATTGGGAATGGTTGTTTCCTTTTCCCTCCGTCGGAAAGGAGTATCTTCTTTTTGGGCCTACCTCATTGGAGGAGGGATTCCAGCTTGGTTTGGCCTCCTTCTTGCTCATCTTCATCCAGCACTTGCTTTGGTTGCAGTGGTTCCATTTATGCCTACAAAAGAGAAGCAGGAACATAAGGCACTCTTTGAAGATGAGTTGGAAAATAGCACTCTAGTAAACTTCGAGCACTTCTTTAAATTACCTGTGGATTTTGGTCTTTTTGCCTTTGGTTTTGCGAACGCAGGTGTCCCCTTTAGTGAAATATCGGAAGTGACATGGATTGTTTTCTTTGCACTTTTAGGGGGGAAAGTCGTAGGGATTGTTGGATTCAGTATGATAGCACACTGGATTGGAATGAAACTTCCCAAGGGAATGACTTCTGCAGATTTAATAACCGCATCGATGATTGCTGCGATTGGTTTGACTGTTGCTCTCTTTGTTGCAGGTGAAGCCTTTGTAGATGCACAGATACAAGGGGCCGCTAAAATGGGTGCTCTTTTTTCCGCCTTTATTGTTGTTCCTGCATGGATTGTGTCCCGTCTTCTTGGAGTTGTCCGCCACAAAGGAAAGGATTAAAGCTGGCTTTTTGTGCCTTTATCTGTCGCTTTTTTCGTGTCCCGTGATGCTTTGGAATCAAAAGTTTGAAGAAGAGCAGGTAGGATAATAATATTAGAAAAGAACGCGAAGCTAAGGCTAATAAAAGTAAAGATTCCTAGCTTGATCAATATGATCATCTGAGCACAAGTAAACACCAGAAACGAAAGTCCAAACAGTACGGATGTGAAAAATATAGGTTGACCAACCATCCGGAGGGTAGATTGAATGATGCTATGAAAGTCAGAATTTCTACTCTTTTGAATGTGATAAGAGTGTAAGAAATGAATTGTATCATCCACGCATAATCCAAAACTAATACTTGAGATAAGAACTGTTCCTATATCAAAAGGTATTCTTAGATATACGATGATTGATACTGTTGCAAGAACTGGGAGTAGATTTGCAATGAGTCCAATGAGGCTATTCTTAAAACCAAATTGAAATACGAATAAAATCCAGATACAAATCAAGGTAAGAGTAATACTAATAAACTGGGTTTCTACAACATACTCTCCAACAGCATTAAAATAAATACTAGTTCCTGCAAGAAAATAGCTAAAATTCTCTTTGAATTGAAGTGTATTTTCGAGGTATGTTTGCATCTTAGTTGCTTCCGATGAATTAAGATTTGGAGTTCGAAGGTGGACACGAGAGTTTTTATAGTTAAAATCTACATAAGGAGATAAAACATCATTTTCAGAATCACCTCGGGAAAACTCTAAAAATAGAATTTCCTGAGATAATTGAGAATTATTCTGAGGGAGAGAAGAAGAATTGACTTTGGGTCCTGAAAATTCTTTATGAATCATTCGAATCGGGTTTAGATAAGACTGAACAGAATGAATTGATTTATCTTCTCGAAATAATGACTCATAATGCTGTATTTCTTTTAGAACCTTCACTTCCTTAAAATCAGCTTCCTTGTGGGCTTGTAATATAATATCAATACCTCCCGTACCTCCTAGATGTTCATCTACAAAATTAAAATTTTGATAGACCTTACTTTTCTTCTTGAAAAAGGTATCCAAAAGATTTGACTCTGTCCTTATCAAGGATAAGCTACTTATACCTATAGCAATAAAAACGAAGGTAATAGTGACAATAAGAGAAGAATGATTAGATGTAGATTTGTATAAGGAACGTAGGAAGTCATTAAGCCATGTATGCATTTTATTGTACTTTGCACTTTTGTGTGCGTAGTGTTTATAAAAAAGAAGCAGGCTAAGCCATATATGAGAAATAATCATAGCATAAGCTGAGAGTATGGATATAAATGAGATTTTCCCAAAGTGTCTGAGGGGAATAAGTTCACTAAAATAGAAAGAACCAAATCCAACTGCTGTGGTGAGACTTGTGAGGAAACAAGGAAGCCAAGTTTCTTGAAAAGTACGCTTTGCGGCCTCTTTTAGATCAGAAATTTTCTTTATATTTGCATCCCATCGTCTGAATATATGAATTGCATCTGCAATTGCAATAACAACCAGCATAATTGGAAGGGCAGAGCTTGCAGCAGAAATAGGATAATCGTGCACAACAAAAAGAGTACTCATGAACCCAAGAATGCCTATCATGATATAGAGAACCGAAAAAACTCTGGTAAAACTTCTGAAAATCATATAAAGAAAAATACAAGACAATATCAGAGTGATAGGCAAAAGATTGATGATATCTTCTTGAATCAACCTTGCAGAAGAATAATTCAGATATAATTCTCCGGCAAAATGATATTTAACATTAGGGATATGGGTATGGAATATTTTCTGGACTAATTCGATTGTTTTTGCACGGATAGCAAAATTCTTGTTATCGATAGATTTTTCATCTTTCTGCACTTTTATTTGAAAAGTAACCTTTTGATAATCCTTAGAGATAAGATTGCCGTAATAGTCGCTTTTTTTGAATCTTTCTTTATATTCAGCAATATCTGGTATGATTTTTTGATTCAAGGCTTCTTGAAAGCTTAACACTTTTAGGATGCTATTATGATTTATGATTGTTGTAGCTGTTAAAGGATTTTTTACTTGTGTAACATAAGGGATTTGTTCTATCTCTTCTGTAATTCTTGATAAGGTTTCAATAAGTTCTTTATTAAAGAAATCTTTTTCTAAGTTTACGGCTACAATGCAACTTTCTCCCTTTTCGTACTCGTCATCTATGTATTTTCTTTTTTGTTCATGAGGATTATCTTGATCCAACCAGTGTGAATTATCAAACTCAAGTTTTCGAGCAAAGAATAAAAGAAACCCGTTCAGTAA
>JABABJ010000156.1 GCA_014238275.1 Leptospirales bacterium
AGGAATCTCCAGCGATAGCAAATTCCAGACTCAGCTAAAAAACCCTTTTCTTCATGGAGGAAATGCCAAGAAAGGCCATCTTCACTGTATAAGAAGTGAAAATTTTCGGGGAAGTAGTGGATCTCATCTTGCTTGCTGAGAAGTCGAATCTCACACAAGGTATGAGACATTGCAAGATCTATTTGGACGGATTCTTCTTTTTGCTCCGAAGAAGGAGCAGATGACCAACCGTATTCTTTCCTCCCATCAGTAAGATTCTCTTTGACCCAAAGGCGATCCAGTTCAGTGGAAACTGTAATTTGACTGACTCCTTTAATGGAAGCCTGAAGCTCACCCAAAGCAGCAAAGTACTTTCCGTTTGGTAGCTTCTTCTGGGTCTGTATCACAAGTTTAAGATAGCGAGTATAACTAAGAACGAAATCCCATCGAAAAGGTCCCTTATCAGAAGGCTTATATGCCTGCTCTTGGAACAAGGGTTCCCAAATTTTTCCATCTGTAGAAATATCGAAACGGAATCTTGATGGGAAAAAATCCGGATATTCTTTATTGAGAGCAAGAGAGATGCAGTTCAATGCTTGAACCCTTCCCAAGTCAGCCTGACAGACAATGAGGGCTGGTTCTTCAAGTTCTTTACTTTTCCAAGAAAGAAGGCTTTTTATATTTTCGGAAGTGGGTTTAATAGTGCCAGAAGGACATAAACTTGTTCCCTGCGAAGACCAGTGGTGAATTAGAAGTGGTTGGGGGTGTGAAATTCGGATAATTTGAGACATAACTTTCAGCTTCCGTTAAAAATTCTTGCTTTGGTGGATGAGACGAGAGTATCTTTTTCCATTTCAATGGGTTTCTTGTTAGGTGGTGAGTTCATTTGTTCTGGACGTATACTCTTTGGCTCAAAAAAAACATTTTCACAGATCCTTTCCAAAAGAGCACGTAAATGCGAAGGAAGGTTATTGTGGAAAATGTATTGTCCTTGACAGTTTTCAACGTAGGAACGGGAAATTAGCTCCAAACTGGAGGGGGATATTTGTTTTGCAAGCACTTTTCTTAGTTCCTGCCAAGAAATATTTCTTTTGCCGTTATTTTGATAAAGTATTTTTTCGACATTTGTGGTACTTTCAGCGATTCTTCCTAGGCGACATTCAGAACAAGCTAGACGTATTGCTTCTTGACCGAAACGCTGTTGGAGAAATAACCACCTTTCTTTTTCGTCTAATTTTGTAAATTCTCCTTTACCTTCTTCTAAGTTTTTTATAGATTCTTCTTTCATCTCTTTGTCCTTTAGATGATTATTTATAGATATATGGATCTGGTTGTACGGCGGGGTGTGAGAGTAGCTCGCCGTGGTGGTGGAAATATGCCCCTCTGGGGGATCAACAGGTGCCCCCAGAGGGGCACTGGAATATCCCTGTGCTTTAGTCGTGGGGCTGGGGGCAAGAGAGCGAGGGAAGTCAAAACAAAAGTAGTAAGAGGTATTTCTCCTGCCGCTTCCTGTGGAAATGGTGATTAGACCCTTTTTGACTAGCTCTTGTCGAGCTTTGCGGAGACTTGCTTTGTGCTGAAAACCGGTCAGTTTTTGGAGAACCCTGGTGCCAGGGTAAACTGCCTTGAAGTCCTTGTCGGAGAAACTGAGAAGGACGGGATAGAGTGCCCTCCCTGCCGAAGATAGTGTTGACCATAGCCCACTCCGAATGATCTCTGAAACAAACTTGAAATAATTTAGATTTTCTGCTGACATTTGGACATTTTTTGTGATTAATTTTAATTATTTTTTGAGAAACCCTTGACATTTAAAAGCCATTTGTTTTATTGCATGTGGTTGCGTGTAACCTTTCCTCTTGTGGAATTTTGCTTCCCCGACCCACACGGGAGGGGAAGCATATTTTTTCTCTTTGGAAAGTCCTTGTACTATATAAGAATGGTATGTCTTCATTATCATTTGCTCCCAACACTTGGGTTGGACAAGGTGGCACGGGTTTAGAAGGGCTTAACTGTCCCTGCAGAGCTACTATTTAGTTCTGCCTTCAGTCCTTAGATGAGGGATTTGTTTTTGGTTGGTGTGTGTCTCCTTTTCCCCTTGTCCGTTTCTGCTGGTTGTTGATTTTTATGTGATCTTAAATACTCCTACCCTCCTTTATGAGTGATGTTATACATCGCCTTGCATTGGCTGTGATTTGATTCCCTTGGGATTTGAAGATTCCCCGGATGATGACGATGATAAAACACAAGTGGCAGGATTATGTCTCCTGTTCTAGAGGACAAGAATTTTTTTTATTTTTTGGCGATGATGAGGTTTTTTATTTTTTGGGGTTTTGCTAGATTATCTGAATGAAGTGACTAAGATATTCCTAAAAATAGTATTTTGGACTAGGAATTTTTTACTTCTACATATTAGCTATCTTTCCGTTACTATTATGTAGAAGAGTGATAATTATATGAAGAAAAAACAGAAAAAAAGTAATGATAGTATATCATCTGTCATTGAACAAGATCAGTACCTCCATAGGTACCGTCTTTTGGTTAGGAAAGGGCTATTGCAGAAACTTGAGAGCTTGCGGGAACTTTATCCCGATTATACCATAGAACTAGATGAAAAAGCAGTAAAACTAGTTTTTCATGAAAAAGCAGTTTTAGCTGAGAAGAAGGCTAGACCCAAAGCTAAATGCTAATAAAATAGCTGTATCCTGTGTCGGAGTTTCAGGTCCATCTTGCACTTGCTTTAGTGCTAGCTTTGTGGCTCAAGAAGGAGCTTTTGTATCCGTGAGGATAGGCTTTTGGCACCTTGAGTGCTTGAGCAGTGGATCTGAATTAGCTTTCCCGCTACTGTAATCTCGCATTCCTTTGATATGGACTTGTGAGCTTTAGTCTCGCTTGGACTCTGTGTGCCTTCCTTTTCTTGGTTTCGATTGAATTGTTTTGCACTTTTGACGCTTTGAATTTTCTTGTTACGAACGTTTGCTAGGAATTCCTTGAGCTTTCCCTTCCGATTCGACTGAACTGCTTGGATCAACATATTTTTCTGTGTTAACCCAATCTCTGAGCATTGTTTCAAGACATCTCCTGGGAGGCTGGCGATTCCAAGAACCTCTGTAATATAATTTCGTGATTTGCCAACTAGGACCGCCAAAGAAGCATCGCTTAGATCATCCTGTTTTTTGAGCAGTAAAAGAGCCCTTGATTCTTCCTCTCCACTTAGGTTTTCCCGCTGAACATTTTCTACAAGAGCAATTCTATTGCAATCTTGCTCCTTACGAGAGATGATCCTGCACTCCATCTCCTTCCAGCCGAGAAGGGTTGCAGCCCTGAATCGTCTCTCCCCAGCAATGATACGATAAGATTTCCCCTCTTTTTTTACTAGAATGGGTGAAAGAAGTCCATCTTGCTTTAGGCTGGCTGCAAGATCCTGTACAGCAGCGGTTCTATTCATTCGAGGTTGCTCCGCCGAGGGATGAATTCGTGTGAGCTGTATCGAATGAATAGCCCCATCTAAGTTTTGCGACTGATAAACATCAGCAAGTGTGCCAAGTCGCTTAACCTTCGAGCTCATTCAATACCTCCCCTATAAATGCTAAATATTCCTGAGACTGCTTTGATGATGATAGATATTCATATATAGACTTTTTTGCCAGGTGACTTTCTCCTATTGCTACTCCCTCGCTGATCGTAGTTTGAAAAACTGGAAAAAATTGCGAAATAACAGGTAAAATTGTCTTGTTCAAAACAGTCTTTGGTTTTAGACGTGTTACTAAAGCCCCTGCTACTGCTAGTTTAGGATTGATTCGGCGTTTAATAGAGTTGATCGTATTTTGTAGCCCTTTCATTCCGTCTATAGAAAACTTCTCTGCCTGAGCTGGGATCACTACGTGCGTAGCGGCAACCAGTGCAGTGATTGTAAAAATGGACAATGAAGGGGGACAGTCAATTACAATAAAGTCGAATCTGTCTAGGGTTTGAAGGGCATCCCTTAGAATATAGGGGGCATCTACGTTTGTCCCTCCTGTTTCCATTTCTGCAAGGCTGATGTGCGAGGGGATAACAGAAAGAAACTCGTTTTTGGTACGAAAAATAATTCCGGAAATATCTTTATCCTTCTTTTCAGAGCAAAAAATATCTCTTATGGAGCCCTCTAGGCTTTCGACCTTAACAAAGATTCCACTTGCATTTGCCTGAGGGTCCACATCTACTAGGAGGGTAGGACGCCCTTTATCTGCAAGTCCACATGCGAGGTTTACAGAGGTCGTGGTTTTTCCCTCCCCTCCCTTTTGATTCGCAACAGCGATGATAAATGGATTTTTCATGGTAAAACTTATCTTTGAGTGCGGTTGTTCACACTCCTTAAAAAAGCGGTCTGTATGTCAAGAAATATTTCTTTCTTTCTTGGCAAAGAAACTAAAGCGATCTAATAAATATTCAAAATGGGAGATGGGTTTTATAGGTCAAAAACAGGATGAATATGCAAAATGTCCAAAGAGCTCGCATGAAAACCTGCCTTGCAATGTCGGACATCCGACATTACAACCGAAAGCAGGGGTGTCTTTGTCGGAAGCAAA
>JABABJ010000054.1 GCA_014238275.1 Leptospirales bacterium
GGCGGATTCCCAATCACCACATCGAAGCCGCCAGCCTTCATGATCTCAGAAAAGCCGTCTTTTCCACCCCAATCAAAGGCGTTGATTTTGAGTTTGTCCTCTATGGGGAAGAGTGCTCCATGATAGAAATCTGATCCGATGAGAGAGTTTCCAGACTTGATATTGTCTGAAAGGTCTGGAAGCATTTGCGTTGTACCATGCTTGATATCGCTATGCTTGAAAAGCGCTTCTTCGCTTTCTACATCTTCACTTTCCATAAGTTTAAGCAAAAGAGAGAGCTTTGTGACCTCCACTGCCTGACGGTCGACATCTACTCCGTAAATATTGTTTAAGAGTATCCTTTGCTTTTCTGCGATGGATAGGCGGTAGGTGTCACTGTATTTTTCCTGCTCCTTTTTGACTTTTTCTTTTTCGCTTGCCTTTAATTTATAGACTCGCCTTTCTTTCAGGCTTGTTTTGATATTTTTATCTTGGACATAGTATTTCAAATGCCAGTTTAAAAGATATTCGTAGGAATTGACCACAAAAGAGCCAGAGCCACAAGCTGGATCAAGGACTCTGATTTTTTCTGCTTCTTTTGGACTTTTCTTTTTTAGAAGCTCTCCTAAGGTATTTTCTACGATGTAGCTTACGATGTATTCTGGAGTGTAATAGACTCCACCAGCCTTTCTTGTCTCTGGCTTTTGCTCGATTTTTGCCCGCTTTTCTTTGGTAAAGTAAATGCTATTTCCCAAAAAACGTTCATAGATAGAGCCAAGTATTTCGATGGGTAGGACTTGGAAGCCATAGCTTGTGTCTGATAAGAATTTAAATATTTTCTTAAAGGGAGAATCATCGATATGTAGCTCGGAGATAAACTGACGACCTTTGCCTCTCATAAACAAGCCGCTATTGTATTTTTGGTCTGCCTTTAAAAACAGAGAATCAAGGCTTTGGTAAATCTCTTCTGTTCTTTCTAAATGAAGGAATTGCTCCGAGGGTTCCATACCTCGAGACTCTGCAAACTTCAAAAAAATAATTCTATCGATGATGGTTTGGACGGCTAGGTTCAAATCAATTAAATTGAGATCCCACTTCCCACTTGCATCTTTGTTACGCAAAGCAATATTAGAAGCTAGGGACTTTCGCCAGCCTTCGATTTCGGCAAGGAAGTCATTGTCGATTCTCGATCTTGCTTTTTTTTCTTTGCCAATATAAGTTTCAATGCTATTTTGCTCTACTGCACTTTTAGAAAAAATAGAAGTGATGGACTCCCATTCCTTTAAATAATCTGTATATTTGAAATATTCGAGGCGGTACTTTCCAGAATTGTCTTTTGACTTTGGCTTGTGGCGAGTGTCATAGACAGCAAACTCTTCAAAGTCAGTGAGTATGGAGACTGGAAGTCTTGCCCAATATCCATAATTACGTAATTGGATGGCTGGACTTGAGTCTCCATGAATATCTACGCTTGGCTTTTTTACTTCTACAAAAAACTTTTTGGCTTTTTTGATTTTGAAAGTATAGTCTGGCCTTCCAGAGTGCTTTTTGTTTGTTTGCTCTTCTACAAGGACATCTCTATAGCTTTCAATTTCACTTGCTTCATTTCGTACATCCCATCCAAGGAGTATGAAAAGTGGGTCAATGAAACGAAGGCGAGTATCTGCTTCATTTTTAGGGGGACTTTTGTCAAAGCCATAAATCAGTTTTTCTAGGCTTGTCTCCACAGCAAAAACCATGAACTGGTCTTGGTTGGCATTCTGTCAAAGAGTGCATACTCTCTGGAAGGACATGCTTTACCTGTATAGAAAAGAATGCTCTATACAATCAAGCCTTTTTCAAAAAAACTTGGATGACTCTAGTCTTTAAATATCTACTATTTTTCTATTTGTCCTAATTTAGATTTGCTATTTTGCTCCTTGAGAGTTATCTCGTAAAACAGATATAATTTTCTTGTGACATTCATTGTAATTTTCGGGTTTTATACAGAAATTTGTATCTTTTTCCATGAATGGAATTTGTAGAGGGGAACCAATCTCTTTGATAAATTTTTCGCAATATTCTTTTAGAGAATTTACGTTACAGGGCTGTATAAGTCCCTCTTCTCTCTCATCTAAATTATCATGCTTGACTTTGAGCCAAATAATGGGGTAAGGTTCATTCTGAATCACACCTTTTAACACCTGTCGACCTCCGTAGCAAAAATCAAATTTAGTAGTTGTGAAGGTTAGCAATATAGCTAGATCGCAAGATATTATAAGCTTTGAACTACTAGAAAATTTACTTAGCCTAAACCCAATATCGATTGAAGGTCCAATAAAATCTATTTTACTGGTATTTCCTTGACTTCCTCTGAAGTAGATTTCAGCATTACCCACAGGAAAACCTGCTATCCAAGTAGTCCCTTTTAGACTTAAGTATGGCTTATCATTCTTTTGATATTTTTCTGTAATATTCTTGTTATAAATTTCTATAGCATCTTTAAAGGATGAGACTAACCAGATAGCTTGAGCATGGTGGCGTAATTCTGAATAAAAAAGCAGTTCATCGCCTAAGCTCTTCCACAGCTCTGGGTACATATCAGTACATTTGTGCTCTCTCTTCTCCTTCAGTTTATCACATGAGCTACGAAAGACAATGGGGAATTCATTATAGAAACCATAAAAGAAAGGAAGCCACGGTTGGACTTTGGAATTGTCATGCTGATTTTTATATAAAGTGGAACCAATTATATCCACACTAAAAAATATTCGAAGTTTAGGTGCAAAGTCAGTGTCGTTCACAAAAATCCATTCTAATTTTCGCGGCGAGAACCGAAACCATAAACTTACTAGCAAGATGTAGTGGGTCTTTAGTTTTTTGTAGTTCTTTCTCAAAAAGCCCCTTTGGCATCAAAAAGCCCGCTGCAAAATAGTTAGCTTCAGATTCTACCTTTTCTACCTTGTCAGACCCAGATCGAGCGGCTTTGATTCTATATTTCCCATAGTCCGAATGGAGTATATAATGCCCAAGTTCATGTGCTATTGTAAACCGATCTCGTAATGGGCCTGTGAAGTTAAAAACTAATATTTCAAACTTCCCCTCACCTTCTACGCTAATTGATCCATCTGTAGAATCCAAGCAATCATCCATCCCAATATATTTTATACTACCACCAAGTTTCTTTAATATGGGAACAATATCATCTCCTGGACTGAGCCGATTTTCATTAAAAAGATCCTCTGCAAGTTTGTCGATTTCTTCCCGACTCTTACCGCATGGGTTAGCGGATAGATAAACATTTTTAGATTGATCTAATAACATAACAATCGACCATACTCCAAGATAAAGAGCTTCGCCTAAAAGAACAAGAAAAAAACTATTATTTCCCTAAAAGAACAAGAAAAAACTATTATTTGCTGTGACAAAATGAATTGTAAATTAGAGTAAATTATCTCATATTTGATGACAGTATGAAATCTCTAAAATCATCATACAGCATTTAATCTTTCCATCCAGAGACACCCACAGACAGGAGTCATTACTCATAAGTATTAGCTATCGTCTTAGTCAATATTCACTAAAAATGACATGCCTACTAGTAGATATTAGCTATCGTCTTAGTCAATATTCACTAAAAACGACATGCCTAGTAGTAGATATTAGCTATCGTCTTAGTGAATATTCACTAAAAACGATATGCCTACTAGTAGGTATTAGCTATCGCCTTAGTCAGTATTCACTAAAAACGATATGCCTACTAGTAGATATTAGCTATCGTCTTAGTCAGTATTCACTAAAAATGACATGCCTACCTAGTAGGTATTAGCTATCATCTTAGTCAGTATTCACTAAAAACGATATGCCTGCTAGTAGGTATTAGGAGACTACGGCGGGCATGGATGCTCGCTTCTTCTGCCGACCAGATGGAGGATGCAACTTAGGGCTTATAAACACGAAAGAACTTCTGTTAGTCCCTGATGATGAGTTTCCCAGATTTCTTTTTCATCTTGTCCTCTAAGGATTTCTAAGGTGATCGTTGGAATCTTACGTTCCCAACCAGCGTATGTTCCAAGGCTCCCTGGTACTGGATATCCTATGTCAACTGTAACAGGAAGATTGTTCTTTCGAGACATTTTTTCAGCTATTTCTTTGCAAGGCCCATTATAGTTGACCATTGCTTTGTGATAAGAGTGGAGGGACAGGATCAAGAGGGGACAGAGCTTTTGTATGATCTTGACAGTAATTTTGGATTCAGGCTCACTCAAAGCTGAACTTCCAGGATAATATCGAACGTTGTCAAACTCTGGCTTCCAGTCTTTGGTAGGAAGATTACGATTGAGATCGACATTATGATCGTTTGTCCTTCGGTTCATACTGTATCCATCTGGATTCAGTGTTGTGCAAATATACAATCGTACATCTACACCAATTTGGATCATTCCATCTTGGATTGCTTTCTCATATCTCTCTGCCAGAAAAACTCCTTCAGGTTCATCTCCATGAACCCCCCCTAATAAAAGGATATTTCTACTCCCACTCCCATGGCAAGAAAGGAAGATTGGTTTTTTACGGGAGGAGTATCCAATACTTCTCTTCAAACAAGGCTTAGGTAGTTTCAGTTTTGAGTCTCCTTTGCTAGTCTGGGAGAGACTGTCTTCTCATCCTCCTGTCTCAAAGAAAGAAAGGAAATAACTTTCTTTGCATCTTTTCCCTGAGGCTCCAGATGAAGATAGGTCTGAAAATGTTTTCTTGCCTTCAAGTAAAGTTTCATTTCTTTATGATATAGCATCCCTAGTCTTAAATGGGCTTCAGGTAAAAAAGCATCTCTTCTTAAAAGCTCCATATAAGATAGTTCTGCACTTCGATAATGATTGCTCTGTTTTGCCTCCTTTGCCAAAAGGAAATAGGCTTCTTGTTTTTGAGGAGATATCTCTATTGCCTTTCGGCATATATCTTGGGCTTGCTCTATTTTTCCATACTTGAAGTAGAGTTTTGCGGCCTTGATATAAAATAGATACTCATCCTCTCCTGCTGAAGAATCTATATATCCTAAAATGTGGTTCAGCTTTTCTATTGCTTTAGACCTATTCTTAGACTTTTCGTGAATTTTTATGGCTTCCAGACAAGCCTGCTGGTGTGATGGGTCGAGTTTTAGAGCCTTCTCTAGCAATGAAAGTGCCTTTTTATAAAACCTTTTTGCCTTATACGAAAGCCCTAGTCTATAATAAAAATCAGGATTGAGTCGATGTACTCTTCTTGCTCTTTCCAAGAAATGAATGGACTTGTTGTAATTTCTTAGATGAAAGTAAGATTTTCCTAACGCAAACCAAGCATCTTCTTTCCTGAATGAGATGGATGGGAGACGAAGACTATGACGAAGGGCTTGAACAGAGGAAGCATATTTTTTCTCAAGATAAAGGAGTCTTCCTTTCACATAGTACAGACAACCCTTTTCGGATTGGGAGCTTTTTGCAATCTCCTCTTCTGCAATAGAAAGTTTTGGAAAAGAACGATGCTTTCTTAAAGACCTCTGTGCCTCTTGACAAAGAGACATTCCTTGAGAAATTTCTTTTTGGGGATGGGGAGCGACAAAGTCAGGTTTTCTTGGCGAAAGCTGAAAAAAACCATTATAAGTACTTCCATCCTGATTTTGAAAGCTTACGTAAACAGCACTAGAGTCTTTCTGTGGTGTATCCATCTTTCTTCTCGCTTGGAAAGTAGGATTGTGAGTAGTCCTGTCAATATCTGTACGTGCACTTAGCTTTGGTGGCAAAGGTAGAAAAACAGGTTCTGGTAAAAAAGAGATCTTAGCAAGGTTTTTTTCTCCTCTTTCTTTTTGTGAGGGTGTAAATAATATGCTACAGAGCCAGAGAAAGATAAAATAAATAGAAAGAAGTAAATATATCTGAAAAGGCATGGGTCAATGACAGTATAACGGAAACTAATCCTATTAATTTATCGGTGTATTTGAATGATTGTCTAAGTCCATAGTTTTAGTTGAGACGGGAATTTTATAATTTTTTTGACGGAGTATTTCTAGGGCTTGTTCAATCTTTCTTTTATCTTTTGCTTTTGTATGTTTGCGGTAAATTTCCCAATGATGGATAGTCTTTTTTTTATCTTGAAAAAATCTATAGTATGCCAAGCCAAGATAAAAATGAGCCAAATGGATATTTTTTTTATGCTCTAATGCTTTCTCAAAGGAATGGATAGCTTTTTTTCCGTTGCCTTGTAAAATGAAGACTTGACCCAGTCGAAACCATTCCTTTTCTGGCTTTTTTGAAATTTCTTTAGCTGTTTGAAAATATTCTTTGGCTTTGTCAAGCTGTCTCTTCTGTAGATAACAATCCCCAGCAAATCTCCAAGCCTTTCCGTTCTCAGGATCTTGTTGAATTACAAGATTGAACAGTCTAAGAGCAATATGAAATCTCTCATGAAAAAAATGATCTTCTGCTTTCTTCATCAATTCAGTGACTTCTTTCTTTGCCTTTTTTTTGCTAAGGACGGAAGGCTGGGCTTCAATTGTTTGGATAGAAAAAGAGATGAAAAAAGAAACAAGAAAGACTTTTGCCAACCAATATCTGAAAAAAAGAAAAAAGAGATTCATAAAGCTCATAGGATTCATATCGGATCAGATGCTATAAAGACGTACTCTTTAGAAGTATATGAAAACTTTGCAAAAACTTAATATTTTCGAGAGCTAGGATAAAGATACTCCCAAATACAATCACAAGAACTGACACAAGAAATATCCCCTGAAACATATTTTGAATGATTCTATAAGAAAGAAAGAGAGTCACAGAGAGGAGGCCTTTTTTCTGAAGCTCCTTTGCAACGATCTGATAATATGCCCTAATATAATAGGCCCCTAGCATCATGAGGACAAGGACAAGACACCATCCAAAAATCTTAGGAAAAACAAGCTGAACTCTTAAAATAGGAATAAGAATCAGGTTTGCAAAAAAAAGAGACAGAAGGGTGATTAGAATAAAATGAAAAAGAAATACTCCTGTTGCATTTGAATTCTTCTGAAAAAAAAGCTTTTTGAAAGAGAGCTGCTTGGTAGCATAAAATCGTAAAAAAGGATCACTTTCTTGAGTTAATGGAAATGAAACACTTCTTTTTGTGATTATCCCTAGTAACAAAGATATCATTCCACTAAGCAAGAGAATAGCTTCTATAAAAACAAACAGAATTGGCTTGGAATCAAAAAACATAGGGATACTATGCTCACCAAATACGAGATTAAATGACCACCAATATAAAGCAAGACTAAGAGCAAAATACAGAGATACAAAGATCGCAAGAATCTGAAAAAGAGAGGATATAAATCGATAAGGAAGAGTGATTCCAAAAAGGACAAGACCAAGAAGAAAACAACAAAGCAGTAGAAGTGATAAAAGAAGAATATCAATAAGAAGAGAGCGATTTAGGCTTTTAAAAAGCTCCTGAGGCTGAAGTTCAGCCTTGAGTATCGGTTCTGAAATCTCCTTCTGAATCTCTGACTGAATGAGGACTCTCTCAATCAATCCTGGCTGGAAACATAAATCGAAATCATTTTGATACTTTTCGATACCTTTCTCATCTTCTGAAAGCGTATGATTACTTTCAGAACAAACCGAAACATGTACGAAAAGTAAGCTAGAAAAATATAAAAGACTACCTGCGAGAAAAAGTCCACGCAAAAAGAGAATCATCACACCAACAGAAAAGATCTATTGGATATGTCCACTAAAGAAATAGTAGAGAACATAAGAGCTCAATAAATGAAGAGCTTATTTTCCTATTTCTTTGATCTTAAAAAGCTCTACCTGCTCTGTCTTGCCACGTACAGAAGCAAAACCAACTCTTTCGATATAGCTCAGATCTCTTGCATGTTCCAATGTTTCCTTATCCATGAGCACCGTCGTATTGAGCTTCTTGGTAAAACTTTGCAACCTTGCCGCAAGATTTACTGAATCTCCAAGCACTGTATATTCCATATGTTGTTCAGAACCAATATTCCCCGCGAAAATTTCACCTCTCGCAATTCCAATCCCAATATGAAGACCTCCTGGAAGAAAGTCTGGAAGCTTTTGATTGTAATCTGTTACATATTTTTGTATATCGTAAGCACATAGAACACTAGCTCTTGCATCTTGATCTGTAGAAACAGGACAACCAAACGAGGCAAGAAGTCCATCGCCGGTAAATTTAATTACTGCCCCTCTATGTTGAAAAATAATATCTATGAGATCGGAAGAAATTTTACTGATGAAATCCGAAAAAATAGAAGGATCAAGTCTTTCGGCAATACCTGTAGAATTTCGTATGTCGATAAACATGCTAGAGGCTACAATCTTTTGACCTCCAAGTTCAGGAGAGATTTCTTCGTTTAGTATTTTTTCTATCAATTCCATTGAGAAATATCGAGACAAGATTCGTTTTTCACGGATAAGTTGAGCGTTCATCTCCTTCATTTTTTTCCGAACTGAGGCAAGCTCTATATGGTTTTGAATCTTTGGAAGAAGCTGTGCCATTGATATAGGTTTAGATATCAGATCGTCCGCTCCTTCCGAAAGAACAGCAACTACAACCTCTTCGCTGACATCCTGTGAAGTGACAAGTATAGGTATATCTTTTAGCCCCTCTTTTGAGCGAAGTGCACGCATCACCTCTATAGATGCTTTGTCATGAATGACTAAATCTATAAGGATTAGATGAGTTGCTTTCTCTGTTAAGAGATTCAGGGCTTCGTTTCCGCTTTGTGTTATGGAAACTGAGTAGCCTGCATTCTGTAAAAACACCTTTGTTTTTTCGAGCTGAACTAAATCAGCATCAATCATAAGAATATTTGTTTGAGACATTTCCTTTTTAATATTTTCGTCAAATCCCCTAAAACTTTTCGTCAAAATTTAATCTGCAAGAGACTGATATTTTCTCAAGATTTGCATCTTCCAGATATAAGAGTCTTTCGTCTCCTACAAAAATCTCTCGTCCCATCTTAGGGATGAAAACGGAAAAAGGATTCTCCAAGTTCAGACTTTCATCTGAAGATCGAGTCAAAGAGTCGGCTGGAACTTCAACCTCTATGGGCAACTCGGAAATTTGAAACACAAGACGTTCCGGACGAATCGAATATAAAATACCTCGAAAAGAGTTCATCCTCTTTTCTATAATGTATCGAACTAGTTTCAATTTTTGCATATCTCTTTCTGATTCTATGGCTTTTTTTTCAGACTCGCTAGTAAGGATTCCAAGACGCTTTAGGTCTTTGAGAGTGTAAGGAATTTTCTTTCCTTCGACTACAGAGGTCAAAAGGCGGTGATTGATTAGATCTGGATATCGACGTATAGGTGAAGTAAAATGACAGTAGTGAGTAAACCCAAGGCCCCAGTGCCCTACTTGTTTTGGCGTATAAAATGCCTGAGAAAGGGAGCGGAGGAGAATAATCTGAAAGAGATCTTTCATCCTATTTCCAGAAGAATGCTCTTGAACCGTTGCTAATGCTTTTTGTACAGAAAGAGAGCTGCTATCTGGAAGGGAAACAGGTATTTTACATGTAGAACAGAAAGAATTGAGGTCATCTAAGCGTGAGTATTCCATCGGCTCATGGACTCGATATAAAACAGGAACCTTCTTTTGAAAAAGGAAAAAAGCAGTGCTAATATTTGCACTAAGCATACATTCTTCAATCAACATACTAGATTTCAATCTATCTTTATAGGAAATAAACTTAATACGGGACTTTTTATCGAAATGGATATCTGGTTCGGAAAGGGAAATATCCATTCTCCCCGATAAAATTCTTCTTTGCTTTTGCTTTTTTGCAATTTCCCAGAGGTATCCAAAAAAAGAAGGGATAAATCCAGAATCTGTTGGTTCTTGCAGAGGAACGGAAAAGGGAGAATATTGATTTCCTTTTGTTGTATTTTCTTTGTTTTTTTCTAAACTTTGATCCAAAATTCTTTCGGCCTCTTCGTAGGTGAATCGACGGTTAACTTTAATGATGGAGCGATAGAACCATGACTTTAGAATCCTTCCATTGGCAAGATTAATATCCATTTCTACTGTTACAGCAAGACGATTCTCGCCAGCCTTTAAAGAGCATAGTTCCTCTGATAAAGTACTTGGAAGCATAGGAATTGTATAATTGGAAAGATAATGAGAAAGAGATCGCTTTTTTGCTTCCCTATCCAATTCGGAGTCCATAGGAACATAGTGGGAAACATCTGCAATATGAACATAAAGTTTAGCTCTGTCCTTAGTACTTTGGATAAGACTCAAGGCGTCATCAAAATCTTTCGAGTAGGTTCCATCGATAGTAATTGTATAAAGCTTTCGAAGATCTTGTCGTTTTTCCCAGTCGCTCACATGTTCTTTGCAAGGATTTTTCTTGTAAAGAAGGGATGAATCTTTCGTGATCTCTTGAATGACCAAAGAAGGATAATCTTCTTCCAGTCCATACTTCATCAAAATACGAGTCCAATCAGGGTCTTCTTTTGTATCAAAAGATTCCATCCGTATCAATTCAGCTCTATACATCCATTTTCTATCTATATAAACACGATCTCCAGTAAGAGCAACGATTGCGATAGTAGGAGCTTCTTGTTTATCAGAAATGATTTTCGTTTTGGAAGGAAGTTCTTTTCGATTCAGAAACGCAGTGAGGACAGCGGGACGAGTATCAAGTATAGTTCCAAAAACCTGAGGACCCGCAAATTCTAGGAGTTTCATTCTATATTCCTTTCGGAAGCGATTTACAATAGAGACAACCTCTCCCTCGAAACGATTCCTGAAGCGATCTTTTAGCCTCACTTTAATTTTATCCTTAGGTAGAACACCGTTGAGAGATTTTGATGAGATAAAGATATCAAGACTCCCTCTCCCTTTCGGACCAAGTACAATAGCATAAGCATTTCCTTTGGCATTCAGAGAAATTGTAGCTTCTAAGAGAAAGGGTGCTTGAGGAAAGAGATCATTTCCTTGTTTTTGTATCATATCCATAGCACATAACTCTTGTACTATTTCATCGATTTCATGGGGGCTGATGCTTCTATTCCTTTGCCTCTCTCTCGATCTAATGGGAGTCCTGTTTCTGCCATAAGAATCTTTCCTACTCCTTGTTCCTGAGGCTCTTGTAACAAGCTCACGCTCAATTTCCTTGATAGAAGTTTTTTTCCCGACTCTTTTTTCCAAAAAGGAGAGAATGATGGCTGTCTGAGAAGTTCTCATCCGTCCCTCTCGTTTTTCTTTTGGGGACAAGAAGGGGTATTTCTGACATAAAGAGGCATAAGGCTCTTCCAATCTCCAACTGTTTCTGAACCTTGTTTTTTTATATTTCTTTCTTGCAATCCAAGCTCATAGAGACTTTGAGGATGAGGTATTTCCATCTTTTGGATCGATCTTCTAAACCAAATCTCTCGTTCATTTGCGGGAATACTATTTTGGATCGAATCAAGATCATCTGTAAATACAGGGATCTCCTCAGGAATTTTTCTAAGAAAAGAGGAAGGTGTCTGATCTCCATCATGAAAAAGCTCGTTTTTTCCTAAACTTCTCCGAGAATCTTCCCTTGAGCTATGGTATACACCCTTGATCATAGCCGCATAGACCTTCTTTTGTTTGGAATCAAGCATCACAGCAACTCCGTGTGATGGAAAGGAATGTGACGGAAAGGAATCGGTAGCGAGAGTGCGAAAAAGAATATCATAGCAATAAAAACGAAGGGAATGGATTCCACAAACTGGGATATCCCAAAACTGAGCCAGACTCCGTGCGAAGCTGACTCCTATCCGAACTCCAGTAAAGGAACCGGGACCGATGGCTGCTACAATCCAATCAGGAGATCTGAGCTTTGATTTCTCTAGCACTTCTTGTATCAATCTCGGGAGTATTTGAAAAGAGCTTTGTTTTGCTTCCATACATTTTTCAACAGACCCATTAGGATAAAAAAGAGCGGTTAAAATCCAACGGTTTGTCGTATCGATGACAAGACAAGATTGATTACTTGGATATTCTTTGCTTTGTCCTATCATTTGACATATTTTGTAAGGATGTTATCGCTATCATTCCTATGGCTATACAATCTAAGTATCCGGGAAAAATGGTCAAAGAACACTCCACAATCATCAGGATATTCTGTTCGTTTTTGCTTTCGTGACTTTTCTCCACTTTCCTCAACTCGTGTTTTCAAGTCAATCTTTAGATGAAAGCAAGGGATCTCTCTCCAGAGAAGACCAGCCTTTTCGGGCCATTCTATAGCATGAAGACATTTTTTCTCATCAGAAGCTGGCTGATTCCAGCGCTCGATAAAGTCAAGATGATCCAATTCAGAGGGGTTTTGGATTCGATAAAGATCATAATGGAAAAGCTTCCAGCTACTGCTAGAATAGATATTCAGAAGATTGAAAGTAGGACTGTTTATGACTCCATGAATCCCAAGATAGCGACCCAGAGCTTGGACAAAATAGGTCTTTCCACATCCCATTTCTCCTTGGAGGAGAAGGATCGAGGAGGAGCTATGATTCAGATAGGAAGTAAAAATTTCCTGAGCTATCTTTGAGCTTGACTCAGGGCTTTCACTAACTCTCTCAAAAAGGAGACGTGTAGAGGAGAGTTTTTTTTCATCTATCATTTTTATCATGTTGTTCCGATGAAGTAAAACGAGGAGGAAGGATTCCACCCCCTCCCTCTACTTCGCTAGAAGACGGTTTAGTCCAGCCCTTCTTTGCTATGGAATGTTTGGAATCATGCTTCTCTTGAGAATTTTTTTCGGATGGATATTCCTTATATAAATCTTCCTTTCTTGTCTTTCTTCTCATGACTTTCCCATAGACAAGGAAATAAGATGAGATAAGAGAAAGACTTGCAATAACAATGAACACGATAAAAAAGAGAGCTATATCTTCTATAGCAAGAATAGAGGGGAGTTCAAGTCGGTAGGGAAAATAATTTCCCATTAAATAATAAAGAGTATTATAAAAAATTAGACTATAGACACAGAAAGAAGCCAAGAAAAAAATCTTGCGTTTGATTCTCATATCTAGTATCCAGTAGCTTCGTGATACTCACAATTTTCAGAGGAATCCCTTTTCAGAGGGATCTCTTTTCGGAGAGATCTCTTCTTTGGGAGATACAGGAGAATCAGAAAGATCATTCAAACGCTCCCTAACGCTCACAAGAGCAAGATCATTCTTTATGCTAAAAATAAAAACCTCAGTTACAGTCTCATTGCATGCGGGATGAAAGTCAAGTTCAAATTTTTGTTTCTTTTGATTTTTTCGGCGACTTCCCTAAAAGCTAAGCCTGCTACCATCTCTTAAGATCAACAGCCCCGACTTATCAGGCTTGCTTCCTTGTATTTTCGATAGCCTTACGGACTATTAAGTTGATTTTGCAGGGTTTGATATATTTTTCATAA
>JABABJ010000087.1 GCA_014238275.1 Leptospirales bacterium
ATTAGCCATCGCCTTAGTCAGTATTCACTAAAAACAGGAGGTATTGCTAGTAAGTATTAGCCATCGCCTTAGTCAGTATTCACTAAAAACAGGAGGTATTGCTAGTAAGTATTAGCCATCGCCTTAGTCAGTATTCACTAAAAACAGGAGGTATTACTAGTAAGTATTAGCTATCGCCTTAGTCAGTATTCACTAAAAATGATATGTCCTAAAGCCGGACTAAGGTTTTATAAAAGGCACTTACCCTCTCTGGAAAATGAGAGACTATGGAAAATTCTTGACATTCAAGATATTTATTAACACTTGACAAGAACGGTGCTATTGTACTATCTAATTTTGGAAAGCTCTCAGGAGGCATCCCTTTGACTATCGTCAGCCCTTATAGGTAGTATTTTTGCTAATGCCTTCCCGTATCCGTCAGGAAAGTTCTTTGCATCAGGCAGAAGAGCTAGGTCTGAACGAAGAAGAATACTCGCAAATCTGTTCCATTCTGGAAAGAAAGCCTAATCTCATTGAGCTCGGAATCTATTCTGCTCTCTGGTCTGAGCATTGCTCCTATAAAAATTCCATCCTCCTTCTCAAGACCTTCCCATCAGAATCAGAACATTCTCTTGCAAAAGCAGGAGAGGAAAACGCGGGAGTCCTTGATATTGGGGATGGACTTGCTGTTGTTTTTAAGATCGAAAGTCACAATCATCCTACTGCACTGGAACCCTACCAAGGAGCAGCTACTGGGGTCGGGGGGATCATGAGAGATATTTTTACCATGGGTGCAAGACCCATCTGTTCTCTCAATTCCCTTCGATTTGGCCATCCCTCGCACGCAAAAAGTAGGAGTCTTTTTAGTAGAGCTGTTAAGGGGATCGGGGATTATGGGAATAGCTTAGGAATACCCGTGATGGGAGGAGAGGTTTTTTTTGATCGCTCTTTTCGTACCAATTGTCTTGTTAATGCAATGGCTGTCGGAATTGTGCGTCACGAAGATCTTTCTCGTTCTTCTGCAGAGGGAGTAGGGAATCTTGTTTATCTGGTAGGGGCTCGTACTGGGCGTGATGGAATTCATGGTGCATCTTTTGCAAGTGCCGACCTAAGTTCTCAAAGCAGTTCCAGAAGAAGTGCTGTTCAGGTAGGAGATCCATTTTCTGAGAAGCTTCTCATGGAAGTTGCTTTGGAAATCTCTCGTATGGATGGACTGATAGGGATGCAGGATTTAGGGGCTGCTGGTCTTAGCTGTGCCTCTTCAGAAATGAGTGCGAAGGGAAAAGTTGGAATGGAGCTGAATCTGGATCATGTCCCTCTAAGAGAGATTGGAATGAGTCCGTTTGAAATTATGCTTTCCGAATCACAAGAAAGGATGCTAGTTGTGATTGAGGAAGAAAGCAAAGAGGCTCTTCAGAAGATTTGCTCTCAATGGGAGGTGGATTCTGTTTTGATAGGACAAACTCAAAAAGAAAGGAAACTAAAAGTGTATCATCAAGAAAGGCTATGTGCAGAAATACCAGTAGATTCACTCGTCCTCGGGGGAGGAGCTCCTCAATATATACCTGAAAGAAGACCTTCTCCAGAGATTAAGACTCGCAGAAATCGATCTTTGAAATCTCTGGAACAATCTTCTTGTTTGCAAGATGATCTCCTTAGTCTTCTGAGCAGCCCCAACATCTGTTCGAGACGGCCTATCTATGAGCAATATGACTCCGAAGTAGGAATAGGAAGGGTCGTTGGTCCTGGAAGGGATTCTGGAGTGGTTCGAATTCCTAATACTCATCGAGGTCTTGCGGTTAGTACGGACTGCAATCCTCGCTATGTCTTTCTTGATCCTTATACAGGAGCATCTTCTGCAGTTTGCGAGGCTGCACGAAATGTGGCAGTACGAGGGGCAAAGCCAATTGGAATTACGAACTGTCTCAACTTTGGAAACCCAATGATACCAGAGAATTACTATATGTTTTCAGAAAGCATTCGAGGAATCAGTGACGCTTGCCTAGCTCTTCAAATACCAGTGACAGGAGGAAATGTTTCCTTTTACAATGAAAGTGAAGATGGTCCGATTCTTCCTACCCCTTCCATTGGTATGGTTGGACTTATCCAAGACCTAAAGAAAGTAGTTCCTTCATGCTTTCAAAAAAGTGGAAGTATCATCTATCTAGCAGGGTGGTTTTTCCCTTCTCTTGGAGGAAGCGAGTATCTCTATGATAAGAAAGACGGAAGAATTGAAGGAAGTCCTCCAAGTCTTTCTTTAGAAAAAGAACTAAGCCTAATAGCTTTCTTAACAGAATCAGCAGAGAAAAGACTTCTTTTATCTGCTCACGATCTTTCACTAGGAGGACTCGCAGTTTCTCTCCTTTGTTCTAGCCTTAGGGAAGAAACGGAAACTTTTTTTGATTTCCATCTACATTCTCCCACTCTTGAGAAGATCATTTTTTCTTTTCAAGATATTCCTGATGCAAAAAAAACCGCCCAAGAATCTGTTAAAGGATCATCCGAAACACCATCAGGACGTCCAGACTCACTTTTCTATTTTGGAGAGACAAACTCATCGGCTATCTTGAGTGTAGCACCTGAAAAGCAAAAAGAGCTAGAAGATTTCAGCCGAGGCTTTGATCTCTCTTCTTCTCCTTTCCCTCTTATACCAATTGGCAGGGTAGGTAGTTGCGAAAAGATCCATAGCTCCGAGATACAACTTGATTTTGGTTTTTTCCAGCTTTCAGCACAAGATGCAAGCAAAGCCTATATGAATGGACTTAAAGGTGCACTATAATATGTGGCTAAGAATCAAAGCAGAGTATTAAGGAGGAACATATTTTTGGAAGAACTCTTTATCATAATGGTAAGGCTTAGTAATATTGATTCGAATGATTGCCTTCCATCTCTTCCTACTAAAAAGGTCCCCACTCACGAGCTCAGTAACGTCATGAAGCAAGGGGCGTAACTCTACTCGTTCAATCTCTTTTTGCTTGGTTAGATATTCTCCATAGCCAACAGGAATTCTTCTATAATGATGGCCTATTCTCCAGTGTGGGTACTGGACTGCAGGTAATCGGGATAGGAAGGCATCTGCAAGAGCACAGTTGTCAATGAAGTATTGATTTGCTCCGTTCTGCAAGGCTCTAGCTCCAATACCTCCACACAAAACCTTATATTTTTCTGGTGGTTTGGATGAATTTGTTTGCATTTTAGGCCATTTCCGATAACGGGAAAGCAATCCATATTCTTTATAATAGTATTTTCTCTCATTAGCTGTGTGGAGATAAAAAGGTCTGGCATCTAGCAGTGGAAGAGAGATTGGGATATAAATACAGATTATAGAAAAAGCGATAATGAGCTTTTGGCGGATCTTTGCTTTTTGCGAGATAGCCGCAAATGAAGTGATATTGAAAATGGATATATACACAAGAATAGCAAAAAATCTTCCCAACATGAAATCTCCACCCATCCTGAGAATATAGAGAAGGTACAAGATGATCCCTATTGACAATGCACGATATAAACCTTGTTTGGATCGAAAACCTGCGATGATTCCCAGAATGATTAAAATCATTGCAGTGGTATCTCTGAAGATACTTGCTTCAAAATACTTCGCTCCTCTCGTCAATACTTCAAAGAATGGATACCCTGCCTCAAGTTTCGCATAAAAAGTATTCGGTAGAGGAGCTCCAAAATATATGATAGAAAAAACAAACCAAGCTAGGACAAGAATCGCTCCTAGCATAGATGCCTTGAGAGTATGAAGAAAGCCAAGTCGAGAACGAATCAGGTGTATTACCAAAGGAAGAAGAAGTAATACATAATCAAAACGGTTTAGGAACAACAATGCTGCAAGGGTGAGTAGGATGGTGGTATATCGGACTTGCTGTTTAGATTCCCATTTCAAGCTCAGGTAGATATACAATCCAATCAGAAGGTATGATAGTGGATTTTCAAGCCCAGAGCTTGTATAACTTATATAAGATATGCTAAAGAGTAGGCTAAATATGAAAAAGGTACCTATACTAGTTTTATTACTAGCTTTATTTTTCGCTAATAGTAGTGAGTTATGTTTGAAAAGAATGAAGATGGAGCCAAGAGACAGGGCAATGGACAGGACAAGAGTCGTGAAATATAGCTCTTTTGTTATGAAGACAATTGCCGTTAGTAATAGTGCCCATGCGGGATGAGTGAATACTTGCACTCTTTGATCATAATTCCATGTGTATCCATATCCATGGCTTGCATTCCAAATCTGTCGAAATGAAAGCATGATATCATCAGAAAGCCAAGCAGTATTGACGATTAACACTGCAAACGCTAAAAAAATAAGGACTTTCGTGAGCTTCATTGCTTTGGGTTGAGCAATGAGTGAATTGATTTTAACAATGAATGGGTATACTACTTTCTTTAAATACATTGAATCAACGATTGGATTGAAAGTCTTTTTTGATAGAAAAAAACAGCACCAGAGAGCCTAAAGTAACCATTCCTCCCCAGAAAAAAGTTTCGTTTGTACGGCTTAAGATCAATGAACCAAGAAAAAAGATCAATCCATAAACCACAAGTAAGGAAGAAAGCCATCCCGTAAACATAAATATAAGGCTCTGGTTTTTTTCACCAGCAAATCTCTTCCATCCAGGTCCTGCCGGTCGAATTTTATCAAAGAAGCTTTGGAGAAGGGGAGTATCTTCTGGAGGGCTAAGATACATGGCAAGGAGGGTCAAACAGATCGAAAAGGGAACAATAATAAAAAGACTTTCGGGAGAGGGAGGAGCTTGATATCCATGAATGATAGAAGGAAGTATGACTCTAAGCAGTAGGATGATGAAGAGGGGTGCTATCATTGAGACGATCTCTGCTAAAGCATTGATTCTCCACCAATACCATCGAAGGATGAGCACAAATCCCATCCCAGCAGTACAGTCCAGAAGGAAACTCCACGCCTCTTGAATTGAATCCAGATGAAAAAAAGCAATCCATAGTGAGCTTATAGCTAGGAAAATGGAGGAAAGTCGTGCAATGAAGATATAATGTCCTTCGCTTTTATCTTGGGAAAGAAAACGCTTGTAAAAATCATTGATCAGATAGGAGGAACCCCAATGGAGGTGAGTCGAAAATGTTGACATATAAGCTCCTAAAAAAGCAGCTATTAGAAGTCCTTTCCATGGAGAGGGGAGTATATCTCGAATTAGATAGATGAATCCAGATTCTCTTTCACTTCCCTGAAGATGAGGATATAAAACAACTGCCGCAAGAGAAGCAACAATCCATGGCCATGAGCGTATGGCATAGTGAGCGACTGCAAACCATAGGGCGGCAAGCATTCCCTGCTTTTCATCACGAGCAGATAGAATCCTCTGAGCAATATAGCCCCCACCCCCAGGCTCAGCTCCTGGATACCAAGAAGCCCACCATAACAAAAGCACGTATGCAGCAAAGGATTTCAGAGAGAGTGGCGAAGACGAAGAATCCACTCCCCCTCCATTAGACGCATGAGTAGAAGAAAAATCTGGAAGGAATCGAAAAGAATCTTTCGGCAAAGAAAAAATATCTACCTTTTGAAAGGCAATGACAGCAAGAAGTACACATCCCCCCATCGCAATGAGAAACTGAAAGCTATCTGCAATGACAATACCTCGCATCCCAGAAGAAGCGACATATAGAAGGGTCAGAAGGGCACAGAGAAGAACAAGGATTTGAGGATTGTACCCAGGGAAAAAGACTTGGACTAGCTTCAGGAGGGCAAGGTGAACCCATGCCATCACAATACAGTTTAGGGCAAATCCTATATAAATCGCACGAAACCCACGTAAAAAACGCCCTTTCTTGCCTCCATAGCGGAGTTCAATCAGCTCCAGATCGGTCATTACCCCAGCCCTTCTCCATAATCGAGCAAAGAAAAAGACAGTTAGGAGAGTTCCAGCCGCAAGACTCCACCAAAGCCAATTCCCTGAAATACCGTGTTCTGCCACAGTACCCGAGACCCATAGGGGAGTATCTGCTGCAAAAGTAGTCGCAACCATGCTACTTCCAGCCAGCCACCATGGAAGATTCCTTCCTGAAAGGAAATAGCCGTGAAGGGAAGAACGAAGCCTTGCAGAAGAGATCAGTCCAAAGGAGAGAGAAAAGAGAAAGAAAAGGAAGATGAGGAGAAGATCAGAATGAGAAAGTACCATGAAAATTTCTGTTCATTTTGTTAGCTTTCGATACATACTTTGACTTCTATACCAAGTAGAAGTCCCAATTCTATAAGTTTTGGGGAAAGTTTTGTTTGAACGACTAGGATGGAGTGGACATTTTGAGGCCTAAATTCTGCCACTTGTTGAGCTCGCAGAACTTCTCGGTATTTCACAGACTGAAAAAAGCCTCGTATAATGTCATTTTCATCTGAACGAACTGATTTGATTTCAACGGCAACTTCTAAATTAGAATCAAACTGAAAAAATACATCTATCGAATCGCCAGACAGAAGTTTATACTCTGCTTTAGCTTTCTTTGTCTTTTTTTTCAAGCCTATCTTTTCTGGATTTGCTCGAATAAATTCTTTTAATTTCCGATGTTCTTCACTCTCGCCACTACCGCCCTCGCTACTCCTTCTCATACCTATCTCAGAAATATAACGTGAAGTATCTACCTTTCTCGGTTCTAATTTAAGATGTCTTAATACCTCATCCCATTTCGAGAAAGAATATACCTCTTGTTGCCAGACCTTCACATAAAATTTTTTCTCTTTGGGAGACTTCTCCTCATAATTGATTGATTTGTCAAAACCACCTATCCCACCCCCCGGAAGCCCATCTTGTTGATTTACCACCAAGGATTGGATCATTGGTATCTCCTCTTTATAAGCTAGCTCCTTGCTGGCTTCTATCAGGGTTTTGCCAATACTGGCAAGTACAAAATTTAGAGGCTTATGATGCTTCATCCCAATTAGATCTCCTAGGGCTTTATAGGTGATTGGTCTCCTAGCGTATGCCATCCCAACGAGTATAGGAAAGGCTTCCCTTGCTCTTTTTTGATATAGGCTATCCCCATCGTACATTGATTTTGCTTTATCTGCTGTTCCCATTTAAGTGATTACCTTATTTTTTAGGCTTGGGGATTGAATATTTTGATGATAGAACTCAGGAAACTCCATAAAAAAATTCCAATCAACCATCCAATTTTATCAGGAGCAATGAGTCAAGTAGAAATTTCTCAATTCTTGTCAAAAATCCATGGCTAGGTCGGCTAAATCAATCTCAAATTAGGATATTTGTGGCGGTCAATGGGTGTCGGTTGTATTATAGGTAAATGTAATTTATGCTTTTGTTTCATACTCTTCGATAATTTTCTGTGCATGATTCTCGTATGATCTTGCTATACACCTGAGTGTATCAGCAAAGCGAGAATAGGATAGTTTTTCTACATCTTCAGCTTTTTTTTTCCACTTGATTGCTAATTCTTTTCCTAGTGCACCAATTGACTCAACAGGTTGACATCTCACAGAATTAACAACTTTAATGTAAAAGCCTTCTCGCATTTTCTTGGCATCTCTAGCATTTAATGTTTGAGCTATATATTCCATAATCCATAATCCTTTGGGATCAGGGGGACTACGAAATAATACTTGCCCAATGTGATGCATAGCAACTTCAAAGTGCCCAGATTTCTTAGATTGATTTTTAACGCTCTCAAGCCAGTTCTTAAAATTGTTTTCAGAAAAACTTTTGCCTTCTTGGAATTCATGAAATATATCCCATGTATCTAGGAGAAGTCTAGCATTCTCGCAAAACGCTTTCTCTTGTGCATTTAATTCTTTGCTTGGTTTCTCTTCTTTTTTGGAACGATAGAGAATACGGATAACTTCACAGAAAAAATCAGGATTGATAGATAAACGAGACTCAAGTGACTTTGGTCTTACCCCCTCATGACCTTGTAATAATGGTAAATACATCCATTCGATTCTGAAAAGATCATCTTCCTCAGTCTGAGCATCTGTTTGCAGTACTTTAATGAGTTCCTGAATATAGTAACCATTGAGTTGTTGATTTTGAAGTTCTTTTGA
>JABABJ010000075.1 GCA_014238275.1 Leptospirales bacterium
ATTTTGTTTTTGAAATCTGTGTAAGAATTAATCAAAAAATTCTTATCCTGTATAAAACTAACAAAAAGATTCGTTTCAAAAACTAACGCCTGCTTAATCTTCATAAAAAACTTTTCCTTAAACTCTGCCACAGAAAGCAAATCTGAAATCAGCCTTTTATCTAGCTGTAAAGCTGCATTAATAACTTCACTTTTCAATAGAATTTCCGTCTCCTTTCCTACAAACCTGGGATCTGCTTTTAACAAATCCTTTAGTCTATCATAAAATTTTCTTTCCATTTTAACTTGTTGAGACTCAATATTCTATGAATCTTTACTTGTGTCTACAGATTCTGCTGAAAGTTCCTTAACATTATTGCAGAACCGAGCAAAATCTCGTTGACGGGAAGAGTGAGCCTGTATCTCGACTCCTATCTTGATTCCGTTCTCGACATGAGCTATGGAACGGATCATCGCATAAAGAGTAATTGGAGATTGCATTCGAAAAAGTAAATCAAAGGTAAATCCTCTTTGCCGAACAAGAGAGGTTTTGAGTTGTTCATCTGTTATAAAAATTCTAAGGCCATTTTCAGAAATATCTAAAATAGATTGACGAGACTTAATAAAAACTGTATTTGAGTCTTGAATTTTTTTGAGAGTCGTCTTACTTTGGAGCCATATATCTTTTACGTCCATTGGAGTAAACTTTCTTAGTTTACGTTGCATCTGAATTGAAGCGATACAGAAAGAAGTCTGATCGTGAGTGATATAGATGGCAGGTATATATATTTCTGAGACAATTTTTTTATGGCGACACGATTCTATCTTATCTTTGAGCCCATCTCCTAGAATATGACTATAGTCCAAGTAGGATGAGTTAAAAGGCTTATAAGAGGAGGGGTCCAAGCAGTCTTGCACCAAAATAGGTTTATTGTTATTTCTCAAGATACGAAGAAGATTATCTTTTCTGATATTCTCAGGAGTCAAAAAATGAAGATAGATATTATCTGCATAGTTTACTATTTTGAGTTGCTTTTCAAATGATGCTAATCCCATTTTGATAAAGACAGGGATGCTTAATGTATTTTCATCGATTTCAAAACGACTGGTACGGAAATTAGATGCAAAGACACTTCCTTCCTCTGTGTCAATTGGAATCCGAGTAGAAGACCGATGTGCTTTTGCTACCGCAAGATGGTCTACAAAGAAAAGATGTGCTTGCCCCCCTAAGATACCCGTATCTTTGACATGTCCTGCAATATGTATGTAGCGGTCGAGTATCTTGTATAATATCAATTCCTCGTCTTTCTGGGCAGGATAGGAGCCAAGATCGATCATGAGCCCTTTTTCCCCTCGAAAGCCTCTGATTCTGACCTCAATTGGAGTATCACTTCCTCCTAAAAGAAGTGAGTTGTTTGTAAAATTTTTGCGAATAACCTGATGGATCTTTGGAATATCACGAATGTACTGTAGATCTCTCGATTTGATATCCTTATAGTTTGCTGGCATGAGACAGTTTTTTGTACGATTGAGTATTTTAGCTCTTCGACAAAAGAAGTAATATGATGAGTGTTTTTTGTAAAGCCTTTTTCTGAAAAATGTGCTATAATAAATTCTCAAAAGAAAAAGAAAATACGATAAAAGAATTGACCTGCAACAAGGCTTGAAAAACGATGCTATGGTGGCTGGGGAAAGGCTCATTAAAAAGAGAATTGGCTCTGTACGGAACACAAGTAAAATCACTCGTACGATGGAGATGGTCTCTACAGCAAAGTCTAAAAAGCTGGTAGATAAAATACGGAAGGCCTCTCCTTATAAACAAAAACTCCTTCAGACACTCTCTGAACTACAGCAAGAAGATGTGAGAGTGGAATCCCCTTATTTGCAGGGAGAAGAGGACTTGGAATTGAAAGGAGACAATGCTCTTGTTGTTGTAACAGCGAATCGAGGGCTTTGCGGGGGCTATAATTCTTCTGTTTTGAAGGTAGCACTTCTTCGCTATAATGAAATCTGCTCTTCAGGAAAGAAGTGTAGCCTGTATGTGATTGGAAAGAAAGGAATTTCATTTTTTCAGTTTCTGAATCTTCCTATCCAACAAGGAATTATCGATATAGATGATAAGATGGATTATCGTAAGGCTCAGAATTTCATTTATCAACTTATGAGATATTTTGAAGATGGATTATATTCGCAAGTAGATATCATCTCTACGATTTATCATTCGGCTGCTTCGCAAACGGCAGAACTTCAGCGACTTCTTCCCCTAGATATTTCACTTCTTCAGTCTTCCTCTTCTCAAAGATCCTCTTCTCAAAAAAACATCTTAGAGGAGGAAGTTGATGAGGATACTGGGAAGGATATCTCTTTGAAAAAGATTTATGCTTTTGAACCAGACCCTGATACTCTTCTCAAGCAGATGATCCCTCTTGCCGTGGAAACTCATTTTTATGGGCTTCTTTTGGATGCCCTTGCCTCAGAACAAATCTATCGTCGTGTTGCTATGAAAAATGCTACAGATGCTGGAGAAGAGATGCTCAAACTTCTTGTAAGAGATTATAACCGTGCTCGACAGGCTTCTATTACTCAGGAGCTTTCGGAAATTGTGGCAGGAGCTGATGCCGTATAAGTCCATCAGGAGAGCTCCTTTTATATCAGATACTTGCTCCTATGGAAAATAAGAAGATAAAACCTTCATCTTCGAAATACTCTGGTTTCCTGATGGCACGGGAGGCAGAAAAGCTCAGATTGACATTCCCCCCGCCAGTTCGAAATCCAA
Organism: Leptospirales bacterium; assembly: GCA_014238275.1. Classification (GTDB taxonomy): domain Bacteria; phylum Spirochaetota; class Leptospiria; order Leptospirales; family Leptonemataceae; genus JABABJ01. Next base: position 2,755 of record JABABJ010000075.1, read on the forward strand.
TGGCAAATCCTTCTAAAGGCACATAAGGGGCAAAATCTTCGATATTGAGAGCAACATAACCCACGTCATAGGCAATAAAAAGCGTTGTAGACCCAAAAAACTTTCTTTTAAAAGGAAATATGTTTTGAGGAAGGTGCCAGTTGAGTTCAGTTCTTAGGAAAGCTCCCTTATCTCCTCCAATAGAATCCCTTAAGAAACCCCTTACACTTGCAGAACCACCGATTCCTATCTGTTGTGAAGGGACTAGGATTTTGTCAGCATAGATGCCAGAAGCAGATACAGAGTAGCTAAAGTTTTGTTTCCATACCGTGAATGGCATGGAAGCTCCTAGACTAAAGTTTGCTTTAATTGATTGTAATGGAGGAGCTTCAGGATTTTGTATCTCTTCTTCTCCTTCAGGATTGATAATAGGGCTAAGCTGACTAAATTCTGTTCCTAGGCTAAAATTTAATCCAAGGCGTCCTAGCCTTGTTCCATGAGATAAGGTGATTTTTCCTACAAGAGAGTCTCGACTGCTTACACTTAGATGAATTCCTTGCAAAAAGTTGTCTACTAGTCGCTGGGAAATACTCGTGGATAATGAGGTCTTATTGCTTGCGTTTCTATAAATGACTCTTTCTACTCCTAACTGCCAATAATGCGATGTTCCTTCGCTTTGAATATCTACCGTGTTTCCAAGAATCCTACTAGCATAGCTAAAATAGCTACCTAAAAAGGAAAAATTCCAGTATCCTATCGGGAATGACAGCTGATAGGATACAGTCTGGCTAAAGCTCCTGTCTCTCTCTGGTACAAGGCTTCTACTATAAGTAATTGATATGAAATCATTCAGTGTCATAATACTATCAAACTCAGCACCTATGGTTCCTGTTACTTGACCTGTAGATGGATTTCCTGAGTTTGCAACAAAAGAGGTAATCCTCCATCGTTTTTTCTTTTTGTTTTCAATGGATATTTTGCTTTGGCCTACTTTGGTTCCTGGATAAATTACCATTTTGGCTTCATTCTTTCGTAGGCGATTGATTTGATCCATTCCTTGTTCAATATCTCTCAAGTTTAGCCTCTTTCCTTTTTTGAAAGGGAATGCTGTGAAGAGCTCTCCTTTCCCATTATCCCATGTCTTTTGTTCAAAAGAAATATCTTCAATGATTCCTGGAATGACTTTTATCTTGAGGACACCTTGTTTTTTTTGTGAAGGGATATAGGCTCTTGTAGTTACATAGCCTCTCCCTATATAATAGTTACTGATGATCCTTAATACATTATCGAAGTCGACAACTCTAAAGCATCGGTTTTCATAGTGCCCAACAAGTTTCTTTTGTTTTCTCAAACTTAGTTTTTTATCTCCTGTAATAATGATTTTTCGTACGGGTTTACATCTTCCTTCTCCGGGTCTTCGCTTCAGCAGTTCTTGCTTACGGCGAAGTTTGGGATCCGTAGCAGAGCGAGACCTTTGTTTTTGTATAAACTCATCTGTTTTTTTTCTTTCTTCTTGGTCTTTTTGTCGAAGGATTGCACGCTGTTGCTCTAAGGCTCTTTCTCTATCATTCTCTGTTTGAGAAAAAACAGGATTGGAAAAAAATAAGACATAGAATATGAGTACGGAAGGAAAAAATAAAAAGATATTTTTGATGGAAGTTTTCATGAGAATAGAAATTTCAAATTTTCAACTGTTTTTCGATTGACCTAATGGAGATGATTCACATTTTTCTTCTGTATCAAAAGGAGAATTTTCGGGACTAAGGATTCTGTTTAGCATTTTTTCGGTCGCATAGACCGCAGCAATGACCTGATCTGTTGCAATACCTGAAGTCCGAAGACTTTTTTTCTTTGGAAGTTCCCATGTGATGACTGCTTCTACAATAGCATCCGTTTTCCCCCCAGGAGGAATCCTTATCTCGTAATCGAGAAGCTCGGGGAGGGGAATTGTCAGTTTTTTTAGGATACTGGAAAGAGCCTTCATAAAAGAATCATATCCTCCATCCCCTGAAGATTTTGCTCGATAAATTTGATCTTTATATTCTACTTCGACTTGAACCTCTGGTTGTTGGGATAAGGAGACTATAGTAAGAACCTCTTTGATTTGGAAAATTTTCTGTATGCCGCTTCCAAAAAGATCTTCAATCAAAAAGGGAAGATCATCTACAGTTACTGTTTCTTTTCGTTCTCCTAATTCTTTTACATGTTTTAGAAGGAGTTTTTCTTTTTCAGAGGAAAGATGGATTCCTAAAATTTCTAGGTTATTTGCAAGAGAAGCTCTTCCTGCAAGCTTCCCAAGGGCATATACCCTTTTTCTCCCAAAACGCTCGGGAAGTATAGGTCCTTGGTAGAGGCTTCCTTTTTTATCACCATCGGCATGAATTCCTGCCGTTTGTGTATAGACATCCTTCCCTACGACAGGACGGTTTGATGCGATCCTCTTGCCACTGAATCTTTCGACAAGGCGTGATGCGTCCATGATCGCTTTTTCGTCGATAGAGGTCTTCACTCCTAACTTATCGTGAAGAGATGGAATCACAGTCTCTACAGGAGCATTTCCAGCTCTCTCTCCAAGACCGTTAACTGTTACATGAAGTCCTTTCACTCCAGCCTGAACAGCTGCAAGACAGTTTGCAGTTGCAAGTCCATAATCATTATGAGCATGAAAATCAATATCAGCTTCAGGAGATTTTTCCAGAGTATCCTGAATCCCTCTCCGTACCTCATCAGGTGAGAGTAAGCCTAAGGTATCTGGAAATAAGAGACGAGAGATAGGTGTTTGAAGAAGCTCTTGCACTAGTTTACGAACATACTGTGGAGAGTGAAGAATCCCGCTTGACCAGTCCTCAAGATAAACCTGAACCTTGAGCCCTGTATCCACAGCATTTTGAACAGAGGCTTGAATATCACGAAGATGAGATATTAGATCTTTCCCTAGCTGAACTTTACAATGCCTTTCCGATCCTTTGACTAAAAGATTGATTACTTTTCCACCTGAGCTTTGAATCCAGTCTATGGATTGACCTCCATCTACGAATCCAAGAATTTCTATCCGTTCCAAAAAATCTTGCTTTTCTGCCCATTGAAAAATATCTTGAACAGCTTCTTTCTCTCTTGAAGAAACCCTTGCACTTGCAATTTCAATTCTGTCGACTTTAAGTCTTTCTAATAGAAATCGTGCTAAATGTAGCTTTTCAAAAGCAGAAAAGCTGACACCTTCTGTTTGCTCTCCATCTCGAAGAGAGGTATCCATGATTTCTATGTGATTTTGCATGTTCATCATTTTTTTATATATTTTCGGCATCCTCGGGATGGAATCATTCTAACAAGTAAACAGGAAAAGAGCCCTCATGGAAGTAAATTGCTTTGACAAATCATTGCTTTTTAGGCTGATTGTAATATAGGTATTTTTCATTGTATGATGAATGGAGATATATCAAAAAATAAAAAGGAAGGATCATCATTCTAAAACCTTACCAATGCTAAATAAGCAAATTTTGTACCCCTTTGCAATCTTTATTTTATTTATCCTTTTACATTTTGGCAAAAAATATAAGGCTGAGATAAAAGAAATTACTAGCTCGTGGCTGGCAAAACATGGATATTCCGTTTTTTCTCAACCCCTCTATTATAAGGTTCCTATTCTTTGCTTTCATAACATAGGTGGGAAGGGGATATATTCTGTAACTGGAAAGGAGTTTCGATCTTATCTTCAGGAAATCCATAAGAAAAAAATACAAGTAATCTCACTTCGTAAACTTTATGAGCATTCACAAAAAAGTCAGTTTTTTCATCAACCTAGCCTTGTCATCACTGTAGATGACGATTATAAAAACATCGTACGAGTTTTGGCTCCCATCTTAAGAGAATTTCGATATACTGCTACCTTTTTTTTATATACACAAGAGATTCAAAAAAACCCACAACAAGGGACATCGTGGAGCGATCTTCAAAGACTTCTTCAAGAAGGATTTGATGTACAGAATCATAGCCATACTCATATATCCTTTCATAATCCAAGGATGTTTGCAAGTCGTTTCCTTTTCCAAAAAAGAATGTCTCTGGAAATTATCCACTCCAGAGAACTTTTTGAAACCAATCTTCCTAAACATCGAATTTGGGCATTTGCCTATCCAATGGGCTATAGTAGCCCGGAACTCAAAAGCTCCCTAGAAAAGGTTGGCTATGAACTTCAATTAGGAACTGATGGAATCCCTGTCGATCTTAGAAAACCCTTTACAGGAATCTTTCAACGCTACACGATTCAAAAAAAGACTAAGTTTGGTCGTGATAGAATGTTTCAGAATCAATTGAAGTATTCATCTGAAAAGATTCCCAAATCTTCTTCCTTTGAGAATCTTCGTCATAGGTCTTTCGTTTCCGAAAAATAGATATATGATCTATGAAACAATCATCCGTCCCTTCCTCTTTTTATCACATCCCGAAACAGCTCATCATTTATTTCTATCGTTTTTAGAATCGGTATCAAAAAGCAATTTTCGTTTTCTATTTCAATATGCAGGACTCCAGTATCATTCCTCACGTCTCCAAAACAGTTTGGAAGGTATCGATTTTCCCAATCCGATAGGACTTGCTGCAGGCTTTGATAAGAGTGGGAAATCTTATCCTTCTCTTTCAGAACTTGGCTTTGGATTTATAGAATGTGGAACTTTTACTTCACTTCCTCAACAGGGGAACCCAAAGCCTCGTCTGTTCCGTATACCAGAACGGGAGGCTCTCATCAATCGAATGGGCTTCAACAACCCTGGCGCCCAAAATGCGGCGAGGTTTTTTTCACAGCAGCAAAAAGTGCTTCCACGAGGAATCAATATCGGCAAAAGCAAGCTAAAACCCTTTTCTCAAGCATCTGAGGATTATCTTGATTCCCTCAAAAAACTTGCTCCTTTTGCAGACTATGTCACTATCAATGTAAGCTCTCCCAATACACCACACCTTCGTCAGTTGCAGAAAAAGAAAGAGCTTTTATCCCTACTTCGACCCATCCAGAAGAACCTGAAACTAAGAGCTACGAGCTCCAAAGGGCATCTTCCTTTATTTGTCAAAATTGCACCTGATCTGAGCCTAAATGAACTAGATGATATTCTTGATGTATTGGTAGAAGTAGATGCTTCTGGAATCATTATCTCAAATACAAGTACAGATCACCATTCTATTCCCAAAGAGCAAAGAGAGAAGGGGGGGCTTTCAGGTCCTCCCATACGTCAAAAGAGTACGGAGTTGATACGCCACTGCTATAAAGCAGGGACTCAGCTACTGATCATTGGAGTGGGAGGGATTAGCTCTGGGGAATCTGCTTTAGCAAAGATCCTTGCAGGAGCTTCTTTGATTCAAATTTATACAGGATATATTTATCGTGGTCCCTATCTTCCCGTAAAGATCTGTCGTTATCTGGATCGGTTTCTCGAAAAGAATGATTGTACTCTCAAGGATATTATAGGGAAAGAGGAATAGAAGGGTAAAAAAGGATGGAAATTCGAGAGCTTGCTGAAAATACGCTTTTAGGAAGTACTTCTGAGAAAATTCCTGCTATAGGCTCCATTCTTCCTGAAAGCCTTACGGATGAATTTCCGGGAAAGCCTATTGCAATTCCAAGAGCCCCTAGCAGAGAGAAAAAACTACGCTTTCTTAACTCACAAAAAAAGAAAGTTATCATTTCTGAACTTAAAAATTTAGAAAAAGAAAAAAATCGTGCTCTCCTCCTTCATCATTTTGCCAATCATGAGCTTTTAGCTTCTGAACTCATGGCTCTTGAGCTCCTTCGCTTCCCTCAATCTCCTAAGGCTTTCCGAAAGAGGGTTGCTTTCAATTTACTAGAAGAGAAGACACATTTATCCATCTACTGTAAAAGGATGCAAGAGTTAGGAATTGAACTGGGTGACATACAGTTAAACGATTTTTTTTGGAAATATCTTAGAGAAATGAACAGCTCCCTTGAGTTTATTACAGGAATGAGTCTCACTTTTGAGCAAGCCAATCTGGACTATATGCTTGAATATCAACGTAAGTTTAAGGAGATAGGAGACTGGGAAACATCTTCTATTCTTGGACGAATTCTCAGGGATGAAATAGGGCATGTACGGACAGGGATGCAATGGTTTTCTTGTTTCAGTGGAGAACCTTTGGAATGGGAAAACTATATCCGTTCTCTTCCTAAGGGAATGAGTCCTGTCCGAGCTAAGGGAAAGGTATTTCATGAATCGATACGAATACATACGGGTTTCAGTCAACAGTGGATCCAAGAGCTTCAATACTTTTCTTTTTCCAAAGGGAGGCCTCCTTCTCTTTTTTATTTTCATCCAGAATGCGAGGAATATTATGGAAATTCCCAATTTACTCCTAACAAAAAATTACAGATATTCCAGAGAGATTTAGGGGCAATGATGCTTTTTCTGGCAAGACGAGAAGATATTGTACTTCTTTCATCCAATCCTTCTCTTGCTTATCTTGAAACTCTGAGAAAGATAGGAATCAGGGATATCGAAATCATTTCTTCTATAGAAAGCTTCACACTTCCCAAGGGGCTTCTTGGGCGGAAGCTAAGTGGTCTTTGTCCATGGGGATGGAGTCCAAAAAGTAAACTATTTTTACAAATACTAGGAAAGAATCTTGTTGGCATACGAAATGAGAAGCTTCGTATTTTTCTTGCGGAAGGTTTTTCTCAAAGTCATCAAGAAGGAAGTGACTTTTGCTTTTCTGAGGTTTTTTCTAAACTATGGTCTTCTCAGATTCTTTCTGATTTTTTGGCAAAAAAGAGAGGAAGCCACAAGAAAGGACAAGAGACTTTGTCTCTTTCTCCCATAGGGTCTGTAGGTATACCCTGCTATTCTATCTTAGACATTCAGATGGAAGAAGAAAAAATTTTCCATCAAGGAGGAAAGGGTATTGTATGCAAGGCTCCATTTTCTGCAGCAGGGAGAAAAATTCTCAAAATTCCTTATAAGGGAAATCAAAATAGCTGGAATCGAATCAGCGAAAAAGAGACAAGCTGGCTTAGAAAAATTCTTACGAGCCAAAAAGCGGTTTTAGTCGAGCCTTATTTTGCAATCACATTAGAGCTTTCCATTCATTTTGAGGTCCAATCGACAAACGAAAAGACAAGGATCTATGGGATGACTCGACTTCTTGTTGGAGAAAAAGGAAATTATCTAGGAAACCTAACAGGACGATTTTGGGACGAGACTCCGTTTTCGATACAAGTGCAAGAAGAGTGCAGAAAAATCCTGCATTCTGTAGCGTTTTTCACCTCTCAAAGACTGAGAGAGATGAAATACTTTGGTCCTTCTTCGATAGATTCTTTTCTTTATGAAGACGATGATGAAGACGAGGCAAAAACCAATGACTTGAATCATCAAAGGCTCACCTATTTTAAGCCAATTTCAGAGATCAATACTCGTTATACGATGGGAAGGATTGCTCTTGAAATCCATAAGAAAATACGTTCCAATCGGACTGGATTTTTAAGGCTTGTCTCACATCGAGAGGTGATTCTAGCGGGATTTCATTCACTTAAGGAATACTATCTACTTCAAATCCAAAAACATCCGCTTCGTATCTTTCATAATCCAATGCCTCTCATCGATAACGGGATACTTTCTATTACAGATCCAGAGAGTGCACATTCTTGGCTCCTCTTATTTTGCACGGGAGAATCCCCAGAAGAATGTATAAACATGGTAGGATTGAGCAAAACAGATGCAAAGAGGAAATCCCTATGCAAAAAGGACTCTATCGTCAATATTGACTAAAACAGGAGATCTATCTAATCCGTGTTAATAGACAAGAGTGCCTTGCTAAAAATATATAAAAAATGCTTGATTCAAGGTGATGAATGATCAGAGCTAACAAGAAGAGGCTATGTTGATCTATAGGATAGATTTTTATGGATAGTAAAGAAGTAACAAAAATAGATAATTTTATAGAAGTCTTTCAGGATTTTAAGCAAAAACAACAGAAGCAAGAACAACAGAAGCAAGAACAACAGAAGCAAGAACAAGAGAAGCAAAAACTGCGAGGCTTAAACAATTTTAATCTCTTTACTACCTTACTCAAGCAACATGATGAAGTGAGATTGCATTCACGGTTTCTACATTTTTTACTAAACCCCTATGGAGAGCATTGCCAAGATGAATTATTTTTAGACTTATTTCTAGAAGCATGCAATTTGCCGGGCTTTTTAGATACAAAAAACACCTCTGTGTCTGCAGAATACAATCACATGGATTTATATCTAAAGGATGAGAACAGACATATTTGTATTGAAAATAAAATCTGGGCAGGAGACCAGCCAAAACAGATCGAACGCTATATTGAGTATATAAAAAAAGAAGATGAAAAAAAAGAAGAAAAAGATTTGACAGTAAATCTAGCGGTAATTTATCTATCCCTAGATAGATTAGAGCCATCTAGTGATAGCTTGGGAGACTTTAGGGTTGTAACAGAAGATGATGATAGTTTTCTAGTCCGAGGCAGTGAAAAATATATATTTCGATCGATTCACTACAAGGAACAAATAAAAAAATGGCTAGTAGAATCATACAAACAGGTTTCCAATATTACGAATTTATCGATTGCAATTGCTCAATACCAAGAAGTAATAGCAATGCTTTACAATGATGACAGAGATAAAATTATGAGTCTCAAAGAATATCTCAAAGAATACCTAGAGAATAAAGAAGAGAACAGACTGGAATTGCTTCAAACTATGAGGAAAATATCCAATGAATATCCAAATTTTAGAAGAAATGAGATGGAATCATTTTGGAGGCAAGTAGAAGATCAATTAAAGAAAAAAATTGAAAATAACGAATGGGAAGTAAGTCTTGTGGGAACTAGATTATGGGAGGGTCATAAATGGAATTCCCCTCTTCGAATACAGCAATCAAAAGATGCAAAATTTCAATTTGCCTTTGAATATAAGGAGCATGGTTTTCGTGACTCTATTTGGGGAATCATTAACAAAGATGGTAAAGCCCTTGAAGAATTGGAAAAAAACGAAGAAATTGCGAATAAACTAGAGCAATTAAAAAAAGATTTAGGAACAGGACAAAGAGATGCTTGGTGGTTATGGTGTGAATATTATCATCATGATGATTTATCTGAAAAGATTATTGATGAAAAAGATTCTGATCAAGCATCAAAAAAGTTCGTAGATGAATTTATAGAAATATTTGAAAAATGTAAAGATATGATTATTTTATGTAATAAAATTTTAGACAATCAAAAAGAAAGCTAAAGGAAACCGTAGAATTTGTTTTTGCTTTGCGGATTTTATTCTTAGAGAATAAAAAATGAAAAGTATCATAGACCAAATTTTTTGCACAGATGCTTTGGAAGGAATGAAGCAATTATCAAGTAGTTACATTCCTTTAGTAATTACGAGTCCTCCTTATTTTGGATGTAGGGTTTATGGAAATGAGACTTTAGGTAGAGAGGAAAATCCACTAAGTTATGTAGAAAATTTGCTTTTATTTACAGAAGAAATCAAAAGAATCCTTTCAGATGCCGGTTCTTTTTATTTGAACATAGGGGATATTTACTTTGGAACGAAAGGGTTTTCTCGCAATAAGGGAAGGTATGCTAGAAAAACTGATACACACTATAAGGAACATAAAATTGTCAAGCCTGACGGTAAATATTTGCAATACAAGCAGTTGCTTATGATACCAGAAAGAGTGGCTATTGGTATGCAGCTGCAAGGTTGGATTTTGAGAAATAAAATTATATGGGAAAAACCTAACCCTGTCCCTAGTTATTCACCTGATAGACGTTATCCTGTTTATGAATATTTTTTCCATTTTGTTAAATCTAGAAAATATTTTTTTTCGTTAGAAATAGCAAAAAAATATAATCATCATAGAGATATAATTAGAAATGGAATAGAGCCTTTTGGTTCTCACCAAGCCTCTTATCCTCTTTCTTTAATTAAACCCTTCATTTTAACTACTTCAAAAGAAAATGATATAGTTCTAGATCCATTTATGGGTAGTGGAACTACTGCTGTAGCTGCTATAGAAACCCATAGAAAATATCTTGGTTTTGAAATCAACCCTGTATTTTATGATGAAAGCCATAAAAGAATAGAAAATGTAAAAAATAACACATCTCAAAAACTTGTTCAAACTATTTAATGTTTGATAATAAACAATACAAAGAAAATTTACAGGCTATAGCTTCCCTGTCTAATTTGTTTAGTGATTCAAAAACTCCATTTCTACATTACAGAGCTGCTGAAAATATTTTTTGCAAAGCATTTGAAGTAGAAAATTTATCACGAGATGATACTTCTTATGATGCAAGAAAAGAAAAATTAGGTATTGGTTTAAAAACTTTTATTATCCCTACTAAGAGCGAAAATAAAAAAGAAAAAATAGCTGAGTTTAATAATTTAAGCCATATTTTAAACCCCTTAAAATCTAATTTAGATTCATTGGTTAGAACATTAGCTGAGATGAGAAATGAAAGGATTCAAGTTACGAATAGAATCTATAATATTGAAAAAGGAATTTATCACTGTATAGCTAGACAAGCAGAATGCTTGAAAATTTTTGAAGAAAACTATATTCCGATTGATACACTTAAATTACGAGATATTTTTGAAACTAAAGCAGGAGTCTCTTTTTGTGATGATGAAAACAAGTATTCTTATAACTTTTCTAAAAGTACCCTTTTTAAAAATTTTTGTATTCCAAAAAACTGTATCTCTATACCTGTAAAAATTATTGAAGACCCTTATAACTTATTATTGGAGATTTATAAAAACCAAACTACTATTTTTACGAAAAATGAAGAATATCCTTTTGTTATTTTGCCTTTATATTCTACAAAAAAAGATAAAAAAGAAGTTCATGCGAGAAGTGGTTTAAATCAATGGAATGCAGGCGGAAGAAAGAGAGATGTAGGAGAGGTTTATATTCCAGTACCAAAAAAGATTCATCAAATACATCCTGATTTTTTCCCTCCAAGAGACACTTCCTTTCAATTAAGAATCCCTACAGGAGAAACACTAATTGCTAAACTATGCCAAGAAAATAGTAAAGCACTTATGACTAATCCAAACAATTCTCTGTCTAATTGGCTTTTAAGAAAAGTACTAAAATTAAAAGAAGGAGAATTATTAGAATATTCGAAATTAGAAAAAATAGGAATAGATAGCGTCAAAATCACGAAAATTGATAAAAATGACTTTAAGATTCATTTTTCCAGTTTAGATAGTTTTGAATACTTTTTAGAAAACTAAAATTATAAAAACATTATGAAATAGGGGCTCTATACTAGTAGGTATTAGCTATCGTATTAGTCAATATTTACTAAAATGGGCTCTGTACTAGTAGGTATTAGCTATCGTTTTAGTCAATATTTACTAAAACAGAGCTCTATATTAGTAGGTATTAGCTATCGTCTTAGTCAATATTTACTAAAAACAGATCGGGCACGCCTATAGATAGAAGCAAGCCTGATAAGTCGGGACTATTGTTAGTATAAGTAAGTAGCCATGGCTTAGCTTTTAGGAAACCCGCCGAAAAAACAGGGAATCCCTACAGATACCAAATACCGCCCAGGCGGGCACGGATGCCCGCCCCATTTTCGGAGCCATGAAGATCCGAAAATGTGAGCCAAAACAAGGTTCCCTTGTTTTGGCGTCCCTAAGTCGTGCCACGGAGGGCATGACTGAGGTTTTATAAAAGGCGCGGTCCTCCCTCTCGTGAAACTGGCGGAATA
>JABABJ010000090.1 GCA_014238275.1 Leptospirales bacterium
CACGAAAGCAGTCAAACAGTTTTCACATCTCCCGAAGTTCACGATCTTGATGGGCAGATTGCTGAAATTGCTGGGAATTCAATCTATTATCAAGTATCTTCTCCTGGGATGATTTCTAGAGAGAAATGAGTCTCATCCAAGAACAACCTCCAACCTTAGATCGCCTTATTTTTGGAGGTAGCTTTGATCCACCCCATAAAGGTCATGAAGCGTTGATTCGCTTTGTCTTGGATCGAAATCTTACAGATAATCTGGATATTATTCCAGCCTCCATCTCTCCTTTTAAAATATCTCATCCTCCTGCTCCATCCGTCAATCGTCTCAGAATGATTGAATTAATGCTAGAACATATTGGCAAGAGCAATTCATTCTCTAATAGGATTCATCTTTTAGACATTGAGTTAAAACGTTCTCCTCCTAGTCGAACTTTTGATACTTGTTGTATTCTCAGAAAGGAATATCCTAAAAGTAAAATTGGGCTTTTAATAGGGGCGGATAGCATGATTCATCTTAAGGCTTGGTATCGCTCCTCTAAAATACTAAAATATCATCCTATTCTTGTTTTCCCACGCAAAGGGATAGGCTCTCAAGAAATGAATGAGGCTTTGTTGGACGTGTCTCGCTTGGAACCAGCATCGAAAATAATCATTTTAGATTGCAATTACTATCATTGTTCTAGCTCAGAAATTCGTGATATGATCCGAAAATCAAAAGGGCTAAAAAAAAAATTTTATTCCAAAGACTACTTTCATTTTCTTTGCCCTGACATCATTGAATATATTTACAATCAGAATCTATACCAAAATGTATTACCTGAAATAAGTCCATGAAGAAGTTTATTTTGATTTTTACTTTCCTTGCTTGCCTTCTTACTGGGTTTCTTTTTTATTTTCAAAAAAGCATAAATAGCATGGAGGTTATCTTGAATACAGAGAAACCTTTTGGGTTTCGTTTCTCGCTCCTAGATGATACACAGAATAATACGATCCAGTTTTTAGCACAGGTTGTTATTTTTCCTAAATGGAACAGGATTTTTCTTTATTGTTTGAACACTGATGCATACTATAAAGATAAACCGATTCATAAAATGAATCCTCGTTTGGCAGATCGTCTGGAAAACTATACAAAGATAAAAAATATGGCATATATCCATATAAAAAGGACAAATGGGACAAGAATTCTTAATCTAACAGATGGAATCACTTTTTTTTCGGAAGAACCATTTTTTTTTTCCCAGACTAGTTTTCTGTACTCAAGAGGATTCCAGCATTACGAAGGGGAACAAGTGCTTGAATATATGATATTACGTGAAGGACATGCTTCTTCTTCTTCTGGATTTCCTAATGAGTTAGGACGACTTTTCCGGCAGGAGTCCATGATTTTAAACCTCTTTTGGCAAAGAAGAAATCTTGTATCTAAAATGCCTGCTGAAATGAAAGCTTTTGCTGGTGATCTGATTGATACAAACTTAAGTAAAGATGAACTGAAGAGTCTTTTTTCTTATATTTTTTTAGATAAAGTTCATATGAAAGTAATAGAGGTTCCTTTACGTGCTCAAAAATTTGGAAAGAAAAAGCGACTTTTTGTAAAAGAGACTCGAGCAACCGATCTTTTCCAAAATGCAAGAGATGAAGAGTTTGTAGGACATTCTAAGCCTAAGCATGGATATAGTCTTCAGATTTTGAATGGGACAGACGTACAAGGACTTGCCCATAGAATTAAATTCTTTTTCCAAAATCTGGATATCAGAATCTTAGACGTGGACAATTATGAACCTAAGCCTTTAAGAAAAACAGTTCTTATGGGACGTTCTGGAGATACTTTTCCTGCTAGATATTTAATGGAAATCACTGGTATGAAGGAAAAACAAATTTCCTTTTTTCGACAGCCTTTAGGAATTGATCTAACCCTTCTTCTTGGATTAGACTTCAATGCAAAAAAATTGCAGCTCCGTTAGAAACTACGTCGATATACCCTCCTGATTTCTGAGAGTGCTATTTTCTCTCAAATTGCTTTTCGAGAGTATTCGGTATCATGCAAATCTAGTACAGAAGAGCTCATACTTTTGCAAGCAGTCTCTAATATCCTATTGAGAGAGAGATTATTTTGCGAATAAGAGCTGAGACTTCTTCTCCAGAATTTAGCTCCTGGAAGCCCTTGGAAAAGGTTTTGGATACGACGAAGAAGAGTTCTCAAATCAGATTCGGTTTGGAGAGCATTTGAGCTTTGATAGGTCTTAATATGCTCAATGATCTCTCTTCTGTTTGGAGGAGAGGCTTTTGATCCATAGAAGAGTTGATCTGCTTGTGAAAAAAGAAATGGATTCTCGTAAGCTGCACGCCCGATCATTATCCCGCGAATTTTTCCTGAAGAGAGGCTTGGTGAGAGGTCTGGTAAGGAAGGGTTGTTCAGATGTGACAAAGCGACAGAGAGCGTAGTAATTTCCCCGTTTGTTTCGATTCTGCAATGAGGAAAATCTGCGGCAAGGCGATGAACCATTTGATGATCTAAGTGAGGGATTTTCCTATTTTGACGAGGTGAGATTTTTCCAAGAATTGCAGGTCGAGCATGGACAATATAGTTTTGACATCTCGATTGCGAAACCTTGTCAACAAAAGACGAAAGATCATCATACTCAGCTTGCAAAGAATCTCTGGAGCATATCCCAAGGCGGTGTTTTACACTGACTGGTATAGAGACAGCTTGTTGAATGGACTCAACACATTCTGCTGTAAGCTCAGGTTGGAGCATCAGGCAAGCTCCAAAGTTCCCTTTTTCTGCCTTTTCACTGGGACAGCCTACATTAAGATTAATTTGATCATATCCATAATCTTCTCCGATCGAAGCACATTCGGAAAGAGCTTTTGGATCCGAACCGCCAAGTTGTAAAACTAGAGGCTTTTCGATCTCAGAAAAACTAAGTAGTCTATTTTTATCACCATGTAGAATTGCACTGGTTGTGATCATTTCAGTATAAAGCAGGGTTTTTTGAGTAATTCCTCTCATGAAGTAGCGGAAATGACGATCTGTTTGATTGATCATAGGAGCAATACTGAGCGGATAATAATTGCTAGGAGAGTCCTGTCCTTTCTTCTGAGTTGGGACTTGCATAGTTTTGTCTTTGAGATTCATAGGATTTTCACAGGGCTAGTTTTTTTTTGTAAGAGAAGGACGAAATCTTAGCGGTTGGTCTAGGTTTAAAACTTCTTGCACTAGGAGCTGTACCATATAAGTGATCTGATAGAGTCCTTCTATGCGAATGAGTTCAAAATCGTCCTCAGGCTTATGATATTGTGAGTGAATTCCTGTATTGAAAAAGGCGATAGGTATCTTTTTTTTATAAAATGGCGTGTGATCGCTTGGTCCAATCCCTCCTGAAATAAGATTTAACTTGGTATGGGAAGGAAAGCCTGCCTTGTGAAAACAACTTTGAATCAGTTCCTTCCAGACTTGGTTTGCTGTCATAGCTCCTTGTATATTGAGTCCCTTTTTGGGGCGTAATCTTCCAATCATATCAAGGTTGATCATAGTAATCATATCCTCTATAGGAAAAGAAGATGATCTAACAAATTCCCAAGAGCCTAATAAGCCGTATTCTTCCCCGTCAAAATTTATAAATAATATGTTGTGAGAATTACGTATCCAGTTTGAGGTTTTTTCCTCCTTTCCCTTAAAAAAACGTGCGAGTTCCAGAACAGCTGCTGTCCCTGAGGCATTATCATCTGCTCCGTTGTAAATTTTTTCAGCTTGTCTCTGTATATTGAACCTTTCTTTGCCAATATGATCGTAATGTGCACCCAAGACGATGATTTTCTGACCCTTATGATAGGGTTTCAAAAAAGCGGCAACATTCTGTCCCTTGAGATTTTTATAATGAAACGATGTTTGTAAAGTCGCATTTCCTAGGATTTTTCCTATATTTTGATTAGATAAGTGTATGTGGTTGAATAAATTTGCATCTGTAAAAACAGCCAGTGGCCCTTCTTCAAGAGAAGGAATAAAAGCCTTGAGTTTAGGTTTGGTCTTGTTCTGTTCTCCTAAAAAAATGACTCCAGCCGCTCCAGCTTCTTTGATACGACGGTATTTGACGATAAAAGGCATATGTCTACGATACATCTGATTTTTCGGTCCACCAGGCCCATAACGAAGGCAAATAGCGATCTTTCCTCGAAGATTAACTTTGAGAAAATCGTTCCTTTTTTTAGAGCGTATGCAATATCCCATAAAAACAGCTTTCGCTTGCACTCTCCCTCCTTTGGCGAAAGGAAAGGGAAGGAGCTTTTTTCCTGTCAAATATTTGTCTGTATGGGAAGGTAAAGTCCCTATAGGTTTCCATCGAAGGCTGGTCATTTTCCCTGCTGTTGCTAATTTTCTTAGAGAAAAGGTCTGCTGGTATTTTCTTCCTTCAAATGGAGGATAAAGATGGTAGGCTTGATAAGTAGAAGCCAGAAAATTAGCTGTTTTTATGGCGTCGTTAGTACCTGATTCACGTCCTCCAAACGAATCACTACTAAGGTGACTTACAAAATAAGAGAGGTCTTTTTTTTGTAATTCCGCTTGATTATCATATCGACAATAATATAAGAGACATAATAGGAAGATCAGTGTCCTCATAGTCTTTTGACTCACCTTTGTATCTGTAATCTAAAGTAGACGTTCATACAAACAGAACACTAATGCACCATTCCTACAAGCAGTCTAACAATTTTTTATCGCTTTTTTGTTGGTAATACACAAATCAGTAAAGTCAGTTCCAAACCGAAAAAACGGTAAAAATAGTAAATAATGACTAAAATTATACCACGAAAACAGTAATATTTTACTAAAAATGCCTTTGTGAGGGTATTTTAGACGCTAAAGAAAGAGCTTACTGATTCTCTGCTACTTTCAGTCGG
>JABABJ010000116.1 GCA_014238275.1 Leptospirales bacterium
TTCCATCTCTTCGGCGGTGAAAGGTTTCTGACACAAAGACAATGCTTACGGAGGCAATATAAAGCATAAAGAGAATGGAAGCGGAAATAATCAAACTTAGAGGATCTGGGGGAGTAATTAGTGCAGAGAAAGCAAGGATTGCAACAGTTGAATATTGCCAGTTTTTCCTATGCCATTGGAAAGTCAGAATCCCAAGCCATCCCAGTATAACAGTAAGGAGAGGCATTTGAAAAGCAACTCCACATCCAATATGCACTAAAAAAAGAAAAGAGTAGTATTTTTCGACACTCGTTTGAGAAGACACTCCTTCCAACGGGATACCTTCCAAAAGAAAAGCAAGTGCAGCAGGAAAAATATAATACCAAGCAAAAAGGACTCCTCCCCAAAACAATAAAGAAGAAAAAGCTACACTAATATTTCCTACTCGAGAGGCTTTCCGATTCACAGCAGGTGACGCAAAACCCCAAAGAAGAAAAATACAAACAGGAAGTCCAATAGCAAATCCACATGTTAGGCTTAGTTTGAGAATCACTTCCATGTTTCCATATACGCTTTGAAGGAGAAGAACGTCTCTTGTGAGATTACTATAGGGAGAAACAAGAATCTTATGAATCTCTTGACTAAAAAGAAAGATAGCAACACTGATACTGAAAATTGTTAGTATCATCCCAATAATTCTTTTTCGCAACTCTTCCAGATGCTCTCCTAGGGTAAGAATCTTTTCTTGCGAGGAAGATTTTTTAGAAGAGGATCTTTTAGAAGAAGTTTGTTTTCTTCGGAAAGATGATTTTTTTGGACTCATATTTTGACAATAACTTGGAAACTACCAATTCATTGCTGGATGATAAGTAAGCCATGTCCATCTGGATCACGTGCAAGAAATCCTTCTCGATACGAACGTTTCGTCTGATTTAAGAGTGCTTTTTTGGGAGAAACAATAACAGTCTGATTCCTCTTGAGTCTTTTATATAGTGAATCTACCTGATTAGTGAACAAAACGGTCTGCCAATGCCATAAATCATCGGAACGAGTATTAGGAGGATATGGCTTCCCTGCCCCTGGAGAAATATACTGCAAAAACTCGACTCCTGGACCACCTCCTTTGGCTTTGAGGGATGTGATCTTGACTCGTGCATTTTGGACATGATTCAAATGAGATTGCTCTACACCATAATTCAGACTTCCTCCGATGAATTGAAGGCCAAGAAGTTCCTTATAAAAGAAAAGGCTCTTCTCCGTTTGAGAAACAGCAATAGCAGTATGATCAATTCCAAGGAAGAGGTCTTTTTTATTATTTTGCCAACGAGAATTCCCTTTCCCACGAGGGAAATAAATCAGCTCTAAAGGATGTCCATCTGGATCTCGAAAGTAAAAGGCTTTGATCCCAGCAGCCGCTTTATTCCACGAAGGTATCGTTTGAGGCCTAGAAGAAATATATCGAATATTGTTTTTTCGAAGTTTTTGATAGGCTTTCTCCATGTCACTCACAACGATAGCAATATGCTGAAACCAGAGATCATTAGTTCGAGAGTCTGGGGGTATAGGACGACCGCCAGGAGTAAGATATTCATTCAATTCGATCATTTCTTCTCCAAGCTGAAGGCGTGCCGTACGAATGCGAACCGAAAAAATTCCCTGTAAAGTATCCCATGGAGCTCCATACACCTCGCTAATCCAAAGCTTTCTAAAAGACAAGACCTCTGTATAAAAAGGAAGGGCTGTCCTAAGACTAGAAACTGTAATTCCAATAGGTCCTATTTTTTTAACGAGAGGATTCCTCGCCTGAGCGTTTCGATGAGACCTACTCTCTTGTGGTTTCTGTTGGTCTCTCTTGTATGGCTGTTGCCTAGTATTCTTTCGATTTTCTTGAGTAGCCAGCGGGGAACAAGATAGATAACAAGAAAGGATCCCAAAAGAAAGGAACATAGCCCATAAGAATCTCAAAGAAATTCTTATGCTTAGCTTTAGCTTCAAAAACTGCATTTGTGTTAATTCAATCGTTCTAAGATATGATCACCTACTCTAAGAGAGTTTGCCATGATCGTCAAGGAAGGATTTACAGCAGCACTGGAAGGGAAAAAGCTCCCATCTACTACATAAAGATTATCTAAATCATGAGCTTTGCAGTTGATATCCAGAACAGAATGATTTGCTTGTTCTCCAAAACGACAAGTCCCCACTTGATGAGCTACTCCTGCAAGAGGAATCTTTTTTTTCAGATGAAGAGAAGGGGCAAAAATTGATTTTCTGCGGCTAATTTTCTTTAGGACACGACACCAACGCTTTACCAATCTCTGAAAGGACTTGGTATTATTCTCTCGATAGTCCAAGAAAATATCTCCCTTCTCTAAGCGAACCCGATTAGCTGGGTCTGGAAGGTCTTCCGCTGTAAACCACCAATCTATAGAATGAGATGCCATTTGGCGAAGAACCATCTTTGGTGTAAATGAAGGAGCATCTCCAGCAAGCATTTCCTTGTTCGCCTTCCCAAGAAGCTGAATATGCCCCATAGGATAGTCATATCCCTTTTCTCCCCAATAAAAATCGTTTATAGCCAGTGTCTTTTGGAAGACAGTATCGTTTTTTTCTAAAGAAATTTCCAGCATTGCACCGTTAACATGCTTCATGAAATTTCTTCCAAGTTGTTCAGAAGAGTTTGCAAGTCCATTAGGATGTTTTTCATTAGCAGAACGAAGCAGAAGAACAGCTGAGTTTATGGCTCCACAGGAAACGGCTATAATATTTCCTTGGACTCTCTTCTTTTCTCCCTCGTGCAGAAACTCGACTTCTTTGACTTCATTTCCAGATACATTTGTAATCAAACGAGTGACACAAGCATGAGTCAGAAGTGTCATATTAGAAGCATCTTTCGCGAGAGCGGGTCTTACTCCATTTATGTCAGAGTCTGTCTTTGCGTGAACCATGCAAGGGAATCCATCACAGGTATCACATCGAATGCAAGGGCTATTGAAGGGATCGTTCTCGTTCAGACGAACACCCATAGGAATATAGAATGGATGATACCCTCTTTTCGATATTTCATTACTCAACTCTTGTATGCGGGGTTCATGACTCACAGGAGGACAGGGAAAATCATTAGTTCGAGAAGGCTCCGTTGGATCCAAACCTTGCCTCCCGTGCACTTCATAAATCTTTTCTGCTTCTGTGTAATAGGGCTCAAAATCTCTATATTTAACGGGCCATTCAGGTGAAATTCCCCCTTGATGAGTAACATTTTCAAAGTCTTGTTCCCTAAGGCGGAAAAGAGCCGCTCCATAAACCTTCGTATTTCCCCCTACCCAGTATCCCGTTCCTGGAAGAAATTTTTTCCCTTTTGTATCAGACCATTCTTCGCTATTATGATAGCATTCTTTTTGGAATACAGAGACAGTATCCCAGTTTTTCTTTTCGCGAGGCAAAAACCCACCTCTTTCTAAGATAAGAATTTTTTTCCCTGATCCTGATAAACGATGGGCAAGAGTCCCACCACCTGCTCCAGTGCCAATGATAATTACATCATAGTGTTCGGTCATATCTTTTATAGAGCCTATTAACTCCTCAAGCTATTCACACTATCAGAGAGAAAATACTAGCCATTATCAGCGAAACCGGGATAGCACGTCATTCCTCCGTCGACGTACATAGTAACTCCATTCACATAATCCGACTCATCTGAAGCAAGCCAAACAACAGCTTTCCCAATATCTTCCACTTCTCCAACACGCTTGTAAGGGATCAATTCCAAAAGCTTGGTTTCTGCCTCTTTGGTATCCCATGCCTCTCGGTTAATTCCTGTTTTGATCGCTCCTGGAGATACAGCATTGACTCGAATTTTTTTCGGTGCAAGCTCTTGTGACATAGACTTCATTAAAAGAAGAACTCCTCCTTTAGAAGCTGCATAGTTGATATGTTTAGACCAAGGTATAATATCATGGACTGAACTGATGCAGATGATTTTCCCAAGGGCAGAAGATCTTTCAGGGACAAGACCTCTCCTTAAAAACTCACGGACAGCCTCTCGTGAGCATAAAAACTGACCAGTTAAATTTACACCAATTACTTTATTCCATTGTTCCAGAGTCATATCTACCAAAAAAGCATCTTGTTGAAGGCCAGCATTATTCACAAGAATATCGAGAGTACCAAATCTCTGAATTATCTGTTGGAACATATTTTGAACTTCTTCTTCTTTTGAAATATCAGCACGAACTGGAAAGGAAGACCCTCCTTCTCGCTGAATCTCTTCGACGACCTTTGCCGCCTCTTTTTCGTTCCCGATATAGTTAATAGCAACTTGAGCTCCTGCAGCAGCCAATGCCTTCGCGACAGCTTTCCCAATACCTGAGCTGGAACCAGTAACAAGGGCACTCTGTCCCTTCAAGAGTTCTTTTGTAAAGGCACTCATTGGGAATGGTTAGAAAATATCATTTTCTTGTGTTTCTGAAAAAACGGAAAATTTCTAAGCCTATTTCTAAGCCTATAATGTATATACGATACCTTGCCTCGAAATGTATATTTAATACAAGCATTTTTTTACTATACTTCTCTTTTTTTTGAGAGGAAGCTATTTCAAATTAGGGCTAGGATGCTTGAGATGGGAGTTCCATAAAAGCAAGATCTATCAAGATATTTTGTTTTTAGGTAGCTGATGAATCTTTGTATCAGGGCGACATTTTTGTAAAAACTCAGAAATAGAAATATTTTTAGAGCTATCAGAAAAAAATTTATTTATCTTTGCTAAATGCACTATTAACACCTCTTCAGATAAGCTGTTACTGTCATGACAATATATTGTTTCGTAATAGCGATCGCAGAAAACCTCCAACTTGTGAAGGTTGCTTTCTACCCTTAGCTCCGGATAATCCCCAAAAGCAACACGTATACTGTCTTTTTTGTATTCACGAGGCAACTTTTTTTTCTCTATACTCCGTTAATTGAGGGTTGATTGTAATATAGTTGTTTTTAAACTCATTGAAACAATCCGTGGGGAAAGATTTTGTTTGGGAATAGTATTCCTCCTTCATAAGCCTATAAAAAGATTCTTCCTTGATTTCGTTAAATTTTTTCCAGTAATCATTCCCCATTTTACACAATAACAAGGCTTCTTGAGGTGTTTTAAGATTGTTGTCAATACTTCGAAAGAGGTGTCCTAGAAATTCATGACAAAGCTCATTTACCATAGAAGCTATTTCTCCTTTGAATTGCTCAGGACTCTTCTCCTGTGTACATTCTATTCCAATAGAGCCTAGACCCTCTTTGGTCTGTTTAGGAGTGAACGCTGAAGATATAATGCCACCCGTATCAAGACAAGTAACCAATACATTCTCCTCTGAAAGCCTTGTTATAAGAAAATGAAGATGATATGATATCTCTGGCTTGAATTCCCCATTAACAGATGCCTTTAAAAAAGCAATACATATACCATTGGATTTCCCAAGTATTTCTTCATTATTTTTTGGGATGATCTGCTGATTATCGGCTTCTTTTTTTGTATCTATTGTATCCATATCCATAGGACTATTCATTGTGACCACAATGAATTGAGTCGATTATTTATGCAATAAAAAAATTAAGTTGTATTCTATTTGAATCGGTCATTTCAGGCTATTTCAATCTCAAATTAGGACAGGGATTTTCGTCGATGGATATTTTGTAAAGAGTCGACAGAAAGTGCCCGATCCTTGGTTTCCATTAGACCTTTCAAGAGTATTTTTAATGCCGCGACTGTCGTAATACAAAGGACACGCTGTCGGACAGCTTCTTGCCGAATGACAAAAGCATCATCTCTTGTTCGGGATGAATCAGGCATATTGATAACTAGTTTGATCTTTCCATCATGGATCAACTCCATAGGATTAGGGCTTTGTCTCTGCTTCATTTTATGGAGAGTTTGCACTTTTATGCCGTTAGCTGTAAGAAAATTTGCTGTCCCCTCCGTAGCGTAAATATCAAAACCAAGCTCTTCTAAATGACGAGATTCTTTTAGTATTTGCGGCTTTACTGAATTGTTCACACTCAAAAAAATGCCATCATTAGGAACAAGAGATAATTTTTCTCCAGCCCCTAGTTGAGCTTTGAGAAAGGCTTGGCCTGCACTTTCTGCAATTCCCATAACCTCTCCTGTAGATTTCATCTCAGGCCCAAGTATAGTATCGGATCCGGGGAAGCGAATAAATGGCAAAACAGCTTCTTTAACAGCAGTAATATCTTCCGGTATTAGATGAGAGGAGAGCTTCATATCTTTGAGCTTTTGGCCACACATAAGCTTAATAGCTATTCTTGCGATAGATATTCCTAGCACCTTGCTGACAAAAGGAACAGTACGACTCGCACGAGGATTTACTTCAATTACAAAAAGCTCTTCGTTGGAAACTGCAAACTGTATATTGACAAGACCGACAATTTTAAGTTTTAGAGCGATCTTTTTTACCGAATCTTTGATTTCCTCTATGATCTTCTTAGATAGATCCAGTGGAGGAAGAATGCAAGCAGAGTCTCCTGAATGGATCCCTGCTTCTTCAATATGCTGCATGATTCCTGCTATATATACCTCATCTCCATCCGCAAGGGCATCTACATCTACTTCAACTGCATTTTCAAGAAAGCGATCAATCAGAAAGTGGTACTCAGGTGAGATGCTTGCCGCGGTTTGAACAAAGCCCATAAGCTGCTCTGGTTTATAAACAATCGCCATTGCTCTACCTCCCAAAACATAGCTAGGCCTTATTAAAACGGGATAACCAATTCCCTTGATTATTTCTTCTGCTTCTTCAAATGTGCGAGCTGTTCCACCGAGAGGCTGTTTAATATCGAGATTTTGCAAGAGTAAGGAGAACTCCTTTCGATCTTCCGTTTGCTCAATAGAACTCGCTGAATTACCAAGTATAGGAAGACCAGCTTCTTCAAGTCTATGCACTAGAGACAGAGGTGTCTGACCACCAAAGGAAACAACAATACCGTCAGGTTTTTCTCGATGACAAATATTCATGACATCTTCGAAAGTAAGAGGCTCAAAATAGAGTTTATCTGATATGTCAAAGTCTGTAGAGACAGTCTCAGGATTACAGTTTACCATAATAGACTCAATATCCATCTCCTGAAGAGCAAAAGAGGCGTGACAGCAGCAATAGTCAAATTCGATTCCTTGTCCAATTCGGTTAGGACCTCCTCCTAAAATCAATATCTTCTTCCTTTTTGTAATTTCACTTTCATCTTCCTCTTCATACGAGGAATAAAGGTAAGGTGTCCATGATTCAAATTCTCCCGCACAAGTATCTACTCGCTTATATACAGGGATAATGTTTTCTTTCAAACGAAATTGGAAAACACGATTTTCTGCTTCATTGAGGATTTTTAGAATGAACTGTCTTTGTATATGTTCTTCGATATCTGTCTTCGACAAAATTTCTTGCACAGCCTTTTCTTCCTGAAGAAAAGCAATCTGACGATCTGAAAATCCATTTGCTTTGAGACGATGCACAATATGTGAATGATTTGAATCTTCTAAACTCTGGTATTCGTTCCCCAGAGCTATGATTTCTAAAATCTGATGTAAAAACCATGGATCAACCCTACTGATCTCATATACTTTTTCCATCGTAAAACCGCTTTCTGGCTCCTCTATACCTGCCTTGAGTGCTGTTTTAATATCAAAGATACGCCCTGGGTTTGGCCTAGCAAGGCTTTCTTCTAAATATGTATAGTAGGCTTTGTTTGATTTTTGACGCAATTTGTAGTGTTGAAAAAGCTCTGCTAAATTACCGTCGTCTCCCAAACCTAAGCGGGAAGTTTCCAGAGATCGAATTGCTTTTTGAAGTGATTCCTTAAAAGTCCTTCCAATACCCATTGATTCACCTACAGAATGCATAGATGTCCCAAGAGTATCATCACTATCGGGAAATTTTTCAAAAGTAAATCGAGGGATCTTTGTGATTACATAATCCAAAGCTGGCTCAAAAGAAGCAGGTGTTGTCTTTGTAATATCGTTTCGTAGCTCATGTAATGTATAACCGACTGCAAGCTGGGCCGCTATTCTTGCGATTGGGAATCCTGTTGCCTTGCTCGCAAGAGCAGACGAACGGGACACTCTTGGATTCATCTCAATTACAGTCATATCCCCATTCATAGGATTGACTGCAAACTGTATATTTGATCCTCCTGTTGCCACACCCACAGCTCGAATGATAGAAAGGGAGGCATTCCTCATTTTTTGATATTGAGAGTCACTAAGTGTTTGCTGAGGTGCGACTGTAATAGAGTCTCCTGTATGCACTCCCATAGGGTCGAGATTTTCGATGCTACAGATGACCACTGCATTATCTTCTGAGTCTCTCATTACTTCTAATTCAAACTCCTTCCAACCAAGAACACTTTCCTCTATTAGCACTTCATTAGTAGGAGAAACTCGAAGGCCATGAAGTACAATTTCCTCTAAATCTTGCTTAGTCCTAGCAATCCCACCACCACTCCCCCCTAGGGTAAAGGAGGGGCGGATGACGAGAGGAAGCTCATTTTGGCTCATAAATTCCACAGCTTGCTCAACCGAGTTGCAAAAAAGCGAGTTAGGCATTTGAAGGTTAATGGAGTTTACAATCGACTTAAATTCTTTTCTGCTTTCTGCTCTTTGAATGGCCTCAATGCTTGCTCCAAGGACTTCAACTCCCCATTCTTTCAATGTCCCTTCGTGATGAAGTTCTAAAGAAAGATTCAGAGCTGTTTGCCCCCCTACGGTAGGAAGAAGAGCATCTGGTTTTTCTTTCTTGATAATTTCTTTTGCTGTTTCTAAGGTGAGGGGTTCAATATAAGTGGAATCTGCAAGCTCTGGATCCGTCATCATTGTTGCAGGATTAGAGTTGACTAAAATGATCCGATAACCCTTCTCTTTGAGAATTTTGCACGCTTGCGTACCACTGTAGTCAAATTCACAGGCCTGCCCTATGATAATCGGACCACTTCCAAAAATAAGAATACTTTTAATATCATCTCTTCTAGGCATATAGCGATAAAAGATAGATAGTATACCAAGCCTGTTCTTGTCAAACGCTATATGGTATCAGGCTGTAAAACCCACGGATATTTATAACATTTCTAAGTGTAATTTATGTTTATAGGCTTCAATAAAGAGAGATTTTGATTTACAGCAGAGGCTTCTTTTATATTTGTACGATCTTGTTTCGACAGAAAATCATCTTTCTGTGAGAGAATCTTGTAAGAAATCTTTCATAAAGAACGGGTAAATGGATTCAAAAAAGAAAATTTTTTATAGGGTAGCGATCTTTTCTCTCATATCCATCTTTACACTTCTAAGTCTCCTTTATCACTATGTGATGATTCCATCTCATTCTGAACGTCTCATTAGGTATTTATTCCATAAATATACTCAGGGAGATATTACTCTCAAAGTAAAAAAAGCTAGTCTGATTTATGGATTTGAACTCAATGACCTACATATTAAGGTAAGAAATACAGGAAAAGAAGTCCTTTTTATTAAGAAACTTCATTTTCAAACCTTCCTTCCCTCCATCTTAACGGGAGAAATTCTTATCCGAAAACTCTCTGTAGAAAATAGCAGGTTTGCCATGAATTTCCACAAAGGAAGGTGGAATTGGGGGAGTATTTTTGTTCCCATACCCAAACCAAAACAAAAAAAAGCTAAAAAGCCATTCCCTAATGTAATTTCTCTCCCATTGCCCATACGAATTGCAGCATGGGTTCAGCTTGCAGACTTTTCCTATTCAATGTCAAAAGATGATTCCTCTGTTGCAAAGGATCCTTTCTCATTGCAGGTAAAAAATATCAATTTGAATCTTGGTCTCATAACTCGAACGTTTTCTGAGATACCACTCAATCCCTCGCTTGTTTATCTACTGGACACATTTTTTGTATTGGCTAATAACCGTTCTATTCCTATTGACTTTTCTTTTCTCAAGTATCGCACTTCACGGAAAAATCTAAAAGGACAACTTTTTCTTCATCTGAATCTCGCGAAAGAAAAGGACAAAAGAAAGCATAAAATTCTATCCAAAATCTATTTGAAAGCAAAGTCACAGTTTCCTTCCATAAGCAAAAAGCTAGAGCTTGGCTTAGATTCCTCAATGAGCTATGATTTCCTTGCAGATCGATTTCTAATCCAAAATTTTCATATTCGTAAGAACCAAAATACCCTTCTTACTCTTTTTGCCGCACTCAATTCTATTCAATCTGATCTCCCAAGCATGGAACTCTCTATGAAAGGGGGAAATATACAGCTAAAGGAAATAGGAGATTTCTTAGGAAGGTTCAGTCAGAAACAGTTTATGACAGGAACTGTGGCGATCTCTTCTTTTTCTTTATTCGGAAGTCTTCGCAATTTAAAATTAACTGCTAAAGCAGCGGGAAAAGAACTAGGATTTCTAATAGGGAAGAAAAGGCAAGAGATTAAAAAGATCGACACAGATATTCAAGCATGGATGGATCTGACTCAACTTAGTTTTATTAGAAAATTATTTCATATTCCGTACCAGCCTAAGAAACTTGCTTTAAAGGTTTTCCGAAATTTAAGTCTTTCTCGACTGGAAGTCCAGCATGAAAAAGGATACCTCAAAGCTTCGGCGAATGCTTCTCCTCAGACTGGAATCAAAGCAGAGTTTTCGCTTCGTAACTTAGACTTAGGTTTTTTTCTGGAGAACAAAGCTAAGGGTTTGGTTAACAGTGATTTGAAGCTGTCTTCCCAAAAAGATCCTCAATCTATATCCTATACTCTTCGCTTAAATACAGAGCCAGTAAGCTGGTCTTTAGATCATTCCCATTCGGGCCCTCTTATCCTGAAAATAAAATCTCAAGGGAAAGTTCGTTTTCAAAATGGATTGTCTATACAAATTAAACAGTTTATGATTGACGGCAATAATCTCCAAGGAGTAAATCTTCTCCATTGTACCAGCAAAGCTACTGTATCTATGCTGAAAAAAAAGCATACCTACAATTTGAAAGAGATGTTCTTATCTGTAGATGCGGAAAAGCTCTATCCTCTTATGCCTAGGCAAATTAGAGTGAAAGTTGCCCCTTTCCGAAGATATTTGCAAAACCGTGGTGAGAAAAATCTCCATGCTCTTTTGCCTTCGCTAAAAATCTTGAAAACTAAGAAAGAAGCTCTTTTAACAGGAAATGGACAGTTTCAGATTCCATCATTAGGATTGAAGAAACTCTTGCTCAAAATAGATATTCGGAAGAGTCCACAACTTCTTTCTTTCAATCAATTCTTCTTTACAGGCTGGGAAGGTTCTCTGAAAGGATATACAAAAGGGTATCTCAAAAGATCGAGGCAAGATGGGAAATGGCTTCCTTACTTAAAGACAGGATTAAAGCTTTGGAGTAAAATCCCTGTTTTGATTCAAGATAACATGAGTTTTCAAGGAAAAATTCAGACATCTGTAGATATTCAAAATCGTATCACTAAAGGAAATATAGAGATACAAGATATGAATATGAAGTTCAAAGATCCTAATTGCAATAAGGAAACTGTACCTCAATGTGGTACTCTTTGGGTTAAAAATCTCAATCTTGATAGAATGAATTTCAAATATTCTAAACCAATTTCTTTTACTGCTCTAAAAACAAAGGCAAATTCTCCCAATGCCTATTTGAAGACTGTGCACCTTCCTTCAGCATACAACCTCCGTATTGATCATATTGTATCTTCTTATAACAAATCTATCCAAAAGGAATGGTACTATATTGGTTTCCCTAAAGGGAAAAATGGGCTTCGAGCAGTGGTTCGATTCCATAATAATATGCTTCAAATTTCTCAGATGGAACTCAGTCATTTTAATTCTATACGAAAGAAGAAGTCTCGTAAAAAGAAATTCTACTGGGAAAAAACCGGTTTAGTCTTTTTAAAAGACTTCAAGCTCCATTTTGCTGATTTAAAGCCCAAAAATATGAACGTTTCTCTGAATGCAAAGATACAAAATATAGACCTTCGTCCTTTTCTTCCTCCTTCCCGAAGTAATTATGATGGGATTATTAGTGCTGATCTAAAGGTAAAAATGAATAGCCTTGGTAAAGATCCCATTCAAAATGCTAATATTCTTGTGTCTGTGTATCAAATTAGTCGAGAATTTGGAGGTTTTGTTTCCGGTATTTTATTCCCTGCCCAAGTGCTATCTCTCATCATTCGAAATGCTTTAGAAGTTCCATCCATTAAGATAGAGCTTCGAGATGGGCTGATTTATTCGTATATTCGTCTCAAGAGAGCAAAAATTATACCTGGCATTTTTATTTCATCAAAAAATAAAGAAATTAAGCAGGAAAGAATGCCGATTGCTCAGTTTTTGAAAAAAGCAAAGAGCCAAGTTGAAAATCTAAAGAAAAAAAAGAGTAATATTTCTCGGAGTAATCCCTAACAAGCAAAACTCATGAAATACATATTGTCTTGTATATTTTCTAAAAATCTGCTTGGTTTTTATATCGCTATACTTTTTCCGGTTTTCTTACCATCCTGTACTTTTCTTCGACCTATCTCAGAGCCAATAGAACGAATCACTCGTACAGGTTCTTGTATTGCATTTGATATCCCTCCTATCACGCTTACTCCTACAAAGACAGCTGCAGAAAGACAACTTTTAGGTGAAGGTGCTGTGATTGAACCAGAGGGCTGGATGATCGTCTCGGCACAAACTACCGCAAAAAATCGAAAGAGCTTCTCAAAATCACCATTGAATAGTATAGGAACTCAAAAAGAGAAAAGACGTTATTATGTGGAACTAGGTGTCCTTAGATATTATTCAGATACAGTAATTCAATATCGAAACCAACAGATCATAGGAGAAAGCTATACAGGAAAGCTCAAGTTAGTTCCATTTTCTGTATCCAAGAAAGGAGGTAGCGCACAAAGGAAAATTGCTCTTGAAATCCTGAATGAGGTAAATCTTGCTCGTGTTTGGCTCTATCGATATGCACTAAAAAAAGTCAACAAAAAAAACTCAAGAGAACTGCGTCAGATTCAATACAAATATCTCAACTTTTATTTTTTTAGAGCTAAAAAAAATTCTGGTGAATGGGTATTCACAATGAAGAAAAAATGGAAACGAATACCCTAAGAAGTGAAGCAAATCAAAATGACTGTTCCCTTGAATTTTTTTGCTCTTGTTTTATTTTGTTTTTCTTTGTGCGGATGTTCTACTCTCGCCCCTATACGCCCCCCTAAGTTTGAATACGCAAAACTTGCAAAACAGTTTTTCAATAATAAGCCAGAAGAGCATTTTGCTTTAACCATACAACATGGTTCTAATCTTCATCCTGAAACATCTGATAATGGGTATATGTTTTTTACTTCGGATGTGGAAGGTTCACAAGATATTTGGATGAGAGAATTAAAAAGTACTGTAAATCTTCCTTTGATCAAGCATCCAGCAGAACAATATAGACCAACAGTTAGTCAAGATGGGAAAAAAATGATTTTTGTTTCAGAAGATCGTGACAGCAAAGGTGATCTTCGAATCATTTCACTAAATCCAAAGCGTATTGTACAGGGTTTTTTAAAGGGAATCTCTCAACTGCTCTTATGGTCGTCATCCTCAAATCTATCCAATCAAATGGAAAAATGGGCAAGTGAAAATCTTCCTCCAAAATGCCATGGTTCTTTTGGGGAAACTGAACCACGGCTTCACCCCAAAGGAAATATTCTTTTATTCTCAAGTGATCGTTGTGAAAAAGAAACATATAATATTTGGCTTGCAAAACTAAAAGGTAAAAGAATCAAATTTCTAGTTCAGCTTACAAAAAAAGGAGGAGCAAAGCCAGATTTGCATCCTTACAAACAACAAATTGCTTTTGTATCCTATCGAAATCAATATACAAGGGGAAATATCTATATACTTGATTTTTCCAATCTTCAAAAGCCAATAGAAAGACCTGTGTTAATTCCAACGGAGAAAAACAATCTTTATTATAATGATAATCCTCACTTTATAGAAAATGGTTCTTACTTAGCTTATACAAGTATCAGAAAAGATACTAATTTGGATAAAATAATTGATCCAAACGACGCTGCTGGAATTTATAGAGTCCAATTAAAAGATATAAAACCAAAAAATTCTAAAAGTATACGAGAAGAACAGCTTCTTGAATCCGAAGCCCCTCTTTATGATCTTCACTACTCTAAGAATGACAAAGGTTTTATCCTCTATAGTAGTAATCTATATCAAGATATTAATATTTATCTACTTCCTTCGCGGGGTGTCATACCCTATGAACAAAATATTGAAAGTCAATATCTACGCATAAAGCAGTATGAGAAAGATAAAACAAAACGTTATGCACTTTCTCTTCAGGCCGTACAGGATCGTTTTGGAAATGAGCCAGAATATATTTTATATGGATTTAATATTTACATTCAGCTTTTAGAATACTACAAAAAAAATAAATATTACCAAAAATTCAAAAAAGTAGAAAAAGAACTAAAACAAAAAATAGCAAGAAACCCTTACTTAAAATTTCGCTACAAGATATATCAGAAAAAAAAATCAAGAAAATCTCTCATTCAAGACTATTTGAAGTTTCAAGACATACTTAAAAAAAGTAAGTTCTTCAATAAAGAAAATAAAGATATTATTACTTCTTCTATTTTACTCTCACTCGCTAAAGAATACCTGAAAGAGAATCAAAAAAAGAAAGCCTTGAAAGTTTTGAAGTATCTTCATTCAAATTATTTAGATTTTCATAAAGATATAGAATCCTATTTTTTGCAGGCAAAGCTGGAGTTTGAGTTTACAAAAAATATTCCTCCCATCCTGAATGAAGTAGCTAAGAATCCTAATCTTCCTTTGAGCGTGCTAGAAAAAATTCATGGTATGATCTATGATTTTTATACAAAACGTATAAATCCAAAAAAAAGAAAGAATATTATTCAAACACAGTTAAAGAAAGCGACTGCTTCTTCCCTCCATTCTCTTATACAGAACAGCCTTCAGCTTGCCTTAGCTTATCATCTTTTACATGAAGATAATTTTGAAGAGGCTTCAAAAATTTGTTTTAGATTACAATCCCAAATACCTAAAGTGAAATCAGTGTTTCGGAGTATACCAAAGCTTGGATGGAGTGGTCTTTATATTCATACATGGCTTTTGATTGAAAAAATATATCAGAAACAAGGAAATCAACAGTTAGCTTTTACCGCAAGGGCAGAAGCTGCAGCAAATTACAATAAAATAACAGAAATCAAGTTAAATCCAGAAGATTTTAAGGATTTGATTCAAAGTACAAGAAATAACATTGAAGTACACCTAAAAACAGCACGCTCCTTATTTCAAATATATAAAAGATATAAATTACTGACTGTAAGCCGAGTGCGAAAATTACAGATAAGAGGAAAAACTAAATCCCAAGAGGCTGTCCAAAGTGATGAACAGCAATTGATAAAAGTCAACGGAACTGATATAGAACTTCTTTCTGATTTATGCAAAAATTTTTCCTCAGATAATCCAACCATCCAAAAATTGGATGTAAAATATATTCGATTGTATTCTCTTTTTTGTAAAGAATATAAGTATCAAAACTATGAGCCAAGTTTTCACTATCTTCATATAAAACAGATCCAACTGGCTGTTCAGTTGTTGTACGGAATATCTTATACATCTTCTCATGTACTAAATATTTTATTTTTTAATATGCGTCGCCTTGGATTCTTAGAATCTCTTTATGAAAAAAAGAGTTTTGAATATCAAAGGCTTGAGGCTGATATAGCTGCTGAACAAAATGAAGTTTTAAATGAAGTTCTTCCTAAATCAGCTGACCTAAGCCTTATTTCAGGAGAAGTAAATATATATAAATCAAATGCCTTTGAAAGAATGGAAAAAAATCGTCGCCTTCTTTTTACTCAAGCGTCTCTCAATCAGGATCTTGCTAGTCTCTATGGATACGCATATGTCCTCATAAAGAAAAATGTACAAAAGGAGCGATTCTACTTTAAGTTGGATGGAAAAGTAAACGAGATTTCTCCTAAATTTCTTCAACAAGGAAAGAAAAAAATCCTGCATGACTTTAAGAATGCTGAACTTCTCTTAAAATATATCATTAATTCTGATGCTCAGAATATAAATGCTTATCTTCTCCTTGGATGGCTTTATCAATACATTGACGGTCGTAAAGAAACAATAATAAAATATCAAAGATCACTTCTTGCACAAATTTTTACTCAAAAACCAAAAAAAAGAAAAGATGGGAATTTGTACAATAATCTTTACGAGATATATTTTCCTTCTAATTTTTATGAAATAAATATAGAGCTATATCTTAGGATTTTAAGGAGAATCAATTTACAAACAATACCCAAGGTGGCAATGTTTAGAATCTATCTTAATTTAGCTAACAATTATTTTGTTCTGTTAAACTTTAGAGATGCTTCAAGTTATTATCAGAAAATCCAAAATTCCTTGATTAAAACTAAAGTAGAAATTTTTGAGAATGAGAGGCAAAAATTTCTATTCTATTTTAATTTTGCAAGATCATTGTTGGGACAGGGGAAATATCAACAGGCTATTAAATATTTCCATATTGCTTATCGTCTTTATCAGACAACAACTCATAACCCTCTCAAAGAAAAATTTCAAAAGATACACTCAAGTACAGATAGTAATGGTTATACTAATGTATCGTTTTCTATAGAACAGGAAAAAATGATAGTTTTGAAAGACTTATCTGAAAAACTCAATCGCTCTCGGTTTCGAATGGCAATGATATCAGCACTTCTCGGCCTAACGTATTGGCAGTCTGGAGAATCTAGGAAAGCAGTGTCATGGTATACTAAATCAAGCGTTCATATTTATAAAGAGGGGGAACCTCTTCCAGACTATCTCAACCTTGATGGCCTATTTAACTTTTTAGCTCTTGCGCATAAGGATTCTGGAATGCTAATAGAATCAGATGAAAAAGCTAAATTAGCAGGGGAACTTGCTCAAAAAAAAGGTCTAAAAAAAGATAATTCTCGTTATGAACCTCGTACATATTGTGGAAGAAGTCTAGGATGCTTAATAAGTTTTGGTGAAGATTTTTCCATCATAGGTCCAAGTAGAAATCCGTACGGATTTTCTCCTCTACGGCAAAAAGAGCTTTCTCTTAGTATTCTTCTTGAGAACATGATCTCAAGAGGGAATACATTAGAAGCTACAAGACTAATCCAAAGACAGAGAAGGATTTTTAGAAAATATGATTTAGATGTAAAACATGGAAAGACAGGTTACTTAAATTCATTGAATCATGAAGGGTTTCAATGGTATCAAAAAGGGAATTATCTGAAAGCAGCTTCGTTTTTTAAGAAAGCAGGAGATATTGCAAACAGTTTTAAAAATCTTATAGAATATAAAAAAAGTTATTCTGCTTATTTTAAGGCTATTTTAAGTTTCTTGGAATATGATATTTCTGACAGAAGAGCGGATAAAGAAATAGGAAAATATCTTAAAATACTGAAAAAATTTG
Organism: Leptospirales bacterium; assembly: GCA_014238275.1. Taxonomy (GTDB): domain Bacteria; phylum Spirochaetota; class Leptospiria; order Leptospirales; family Leptonemataceae; genus JABABJ01. Next base: position 17,452 of record JABABJ010000116.1, read on the forward strand.
AAGATAACTACAGAAAAAACCTCCGTAAGAATTTTATCAAAAAACGAAAAGCTGAATTTCCTGGATATCAATTTCAAGAAAAGAGAGATGGGAAAACTCTGAATACATGGATAAACAAACAATTTCATGATATAAGAATCATAGAGGCCTCCCTGTATTTTTATAAAAACCAATTACACTTGGAAGCAAGAAAAGGCCAAGAAAAGAGCCATCCTCGAGAAGACTTACTCAAGGCTATTTCTTTATTTCAGAATATTATAGATGATATGAAAATTTCTGATAAGAAGTCTACTGTCCTTAATATCCGTTTACAGTATAATATGGCGAGACTTCTTATTGCTGATGGACAGATTCATGAAGCGAAAAATATTTTAGAAAATACAGTCCAAAAATCGTATGAACTTCACTTCATTCGCGAGGAAATACTTCTGCGACTCTTAGCTTGTCGTGTATTAAAGGAAATGAAAAGTTATTATTCTTCTCAAACAAAAAAATATGAATTAGCCTTAGCAGAGCATATGGAGAGAATTATAAATATATTTTATAACCATTCGTATTTATACGAACTCTTCCAAAAAGAAGAAAGACTTATAAGAGATACAGTTGTAAATTATTTTCTTGAGAGAAAGAATCCAGACAAGGCTCTTGAACTGATTGAAAAGACTTGGTCAATCTATCTTCAATGGAATTATTTTCGGTTTTCTGACGTATTTCAGGAACCAAAGAGGGAATCTCTGCACCAAAACGTACAAGCAGCAGAATCATCCTTAAAAGATCTGAATGAGCAAGCATCATTACTCCGCATTGAGGGGAAAAGTGTGAAAGATATTTTAAAAGCAAAAAACGCTCTTGAGAAAAAAAGGAAGAAACTCATCCTAAATCTTAGGAGATTGGAACCTTCTCATTACGCTTTCCTTCAGGCAGATTTTAATCCTCTGAAATCCTCACCTAGCTTAAAAAAGGAAAAATTTGTCCTTCGTCTTTTCCATAGCCAAGGTAAAACTTCTTGCTGGTGTTTTTCTCCTAAAAAGAAGAATTTCTATGAAAGCAGTATTTCAGATACCTACACTTCCTTACAAGCTAAGGGAAAGATAGCTTATCAGTTTTTGCTGAACAAATCAGTCTCTCAAGTAATTCAAAAATGTCTTCAAACTCATACTCCCAAAGATATCGTTTTAATTCATGATGAGATATTTTCTTCTACAGACTTTAGGAAAATTATTTCTAAGATCAATCCAGAGCTTCCAGTGCCACTTTATACGACAAGTATTCACAATCCCTTGAGAAGAGGGATGAAGCAAGCTCAACAGGATGACAATACAAAATCTAACTTAGATCTTTTGCAGATAGGACCATCAGAGAACCTTGCTAGAAAAGAAAATTTTTCTGATAATATCATCTCTTTGAATATTTTAGGGGAAAACAGTCCTGTTTCTTATACTATGGATGATGAGAATTTAGATGACAACATATTATCTCCTTTTCATATTCATAATTGGATGAGACAGAAAAACTCTACTGTTTTCGCACTTGCTTATCCCAAAGAAGATAATATTTCCTATCGTAAAATATCTTTCCTCTATGAAGCACTTAGGGCAGGGAATGTCAAAACATTGGCAGTTGCTTCTTTCATTAACAAAAGAGAATCTACTTTTTCCTTCAAGAAAGCTATTTCTGAAATGACTGGAAACAAGCTTTATTCACAAATGAAGGGATTCCGCATTTACGGCTTTCCTGGATTTGAAAAGGAATTTCTGAAAGAGTCAGCACAGAAAAATTATGAAAACGCATATAAAAGAGGAATTCTCTTGGAGAAACAGAAGAACTACCAAAAGGCAAAACAACTATATAATATTGCATCGCGCCATTTGTATTGGTGTAAAAATAAAAAAGAAAAGTCTAAGTCTTTAGAACTTGCTCATCTTCGGATAGATATTTACCTCAACCCTGTAACATTCGATAAAAATATAGTAAAAAGAATGATTCTCTATGCGATTCAGATAAAAGATAAGGAGTATGAAGAGCAAATTTATAAGACATTGATTCGTTTACTTTTCAAGGTTCAAAACGCTAAGTCTGCAAAATCCTATTTTGAAGCCTATCAAAAATCCTTTCCGGGAAAATTGGAACAGATTCAAAAGAAATACTCTCACCTTGAGTTTATCTATCGATTGAGGCAGAGATTTTATTCCGACAAGCTATGGAAAAACCAAAGGTTTTTCAAAGATTTTAATCTTGTTTCTGAACAGTTGAGTTCTATTTCCAATCAAGAGATAATCTGGAATTTGATCCGCCATAATAGTTATCAAGAAGCATTTACCTTATTAGAAAAGAAAAAGAATCCTATAAAAAGCAATAGAAATAAACTTGATTCAAGAGAGTCTAAAATATTCACACAAATAATAGCTTTAGAAAAATACTTTCTTGGAATTTCATCTGTGATTCCAAAAACTAAATCCAAGATACCTTTCTTTAGAATGCTTCGAGTGTCATCGGAAGAGAATTGGTCATTAGAAAGAAATATCTTTGATCCAAGTCATCGTTCAGCCAATCTTCCCCCACCTCGTTCTGCCTTTGCAAAGTCTCTTCCTTCTTCTGAACTCAATAAAATTTACCTTCTTTGGAAGAAATTTATCAGAGATTCATACACATCTGTTATAGAAGGAAAAGCTAAACAAAAAGAAAAGACTAATTCATTCAAGAATCAATATCTCAATCATTACTTTCAACTGCTACAAAGAATATATAGATATCACCTCTTTTTACAAAATCTCTCTTGGGATAGAGATTCAAAAACTGCAGAACATATAAAAGAAATGATTCAATCAGAAGGAGAGGAGTCATCATATAATAAAATGTCATTCATGGCTTTATTGGCAACAGAAAAATACTTACAACAATTAGATTTTGTACAAGCAGATATTTTCTTCAAAATATATCTTAAAACAAAAAAATATTCGATACCGAATCAAAGCACTTCTCTTCGTGAATCAGAAATAGGTATGATTTTAGGCTCGTATAAGTATCGTCCTATGTACCTTTCTTATCAAGAA
>JABABJ010000135.1 GCA_014238275.1 Leptospirales bacterium
ATGGAAGATCAATCCACAACTCCAACAAACTTTGTGCATTTGAACCTCTATGACATCCCTGCTGATGCTACCTCTATCCCAAGAATTGAGGCAACTGCAAGCGGGGATATGGAAGCAGTGGACTTCACAGAATATGGAAATGTTGGTGCGAATGACTGGACTGATAGCAGTACTGATCCCAACCCCAATCCTAACCCCAATCCCAATCCTAACCCTAGCCCTAACCCCAATCCCAACACGACAGGATGGGCGGGACCGTGTCCTCTGGAAGATGACCCTCACACCTATTCTTTCAAGCTCTATGCCCTTAGCGAAGAAACAATCCCAGAATTAGATAGACAAACCCAAGTTGATTTTGAAACGACTTATGGTTCGACTGGAAATGACGAAATTTTGGGAATGGCGGAGCTGACTGCAACAGACTCGGAAATGGATGCTACCGAACCCGAACCCGAACCCGAACCGTCTCAACCCCCACCCCAACCCCAACCCCAACCCGAACCCTTTGCTTTACTTTCGAGTAGTGCAATGAATCAAGGCTTCGACCCAGGAGGGGTTATGCCAAATGAATTCCTGGATAATCACAATACCCAATGCACAGGAAGCAATAACTTCCCTCTGATTGCATGGAGTAATGCTCCTGCGGGAACCCTGAGCTATACCCTTATCGTGGAGGATAAAACAGCATCATCCTTTATACATTTGAACCTCTATGACATCCCTTCTACAATTACTTCTATCCCACGAATCGTAGCGACTGTAAGCAGTGCTCTGGAAACCGTGGACTTTACGGGATATGGAAAAACCGGTCAAAATGGCTGGTCTACTACTGCTGCGAATCCCAATACAATAGGATGGGCTGGACCATGCCCTCCATCAGGATCAGGTGTTCACACCTATTCCTTCAAGCTCTATGCCCTTAGCATTGCAAACCTACCGTCTTTATTGAACAATATTAACCAAAGCCAATTTGAAGCAGTTTTTGCTGCGATGGGAACTAATCCAATTTTAGGCATGGCTGAGATTACAGTAACTGCAGAATCACCGTAGCCGTGCCGTAGATAAAGATATTTTCGATAGGTTTATAGTGAATTGGTGGTTGGCAAATTTTTGCATAATATGTATGCAAAGGAAGCTATAAAATACTTGACCCCTTTCCTAGCTCTGTAAAATCATGCTAATATGGGTAAGATATGGAAATCAATGTAATCAGAAATCAAAAGAGCATAATTTTGGAATTAACAGGGAGCTTGGATATTTATACATCAGTTCAACTGAAAGTGGCCATAGAAAAGCATGTTGCTCAACCCTCCTCTCCCATGGATATTATCATCAACATGGAAAAACTAAATTATCTGGACTCTAGTGGAGTTGGAATCCTGATCAGAACATTAAACTATTGCAAAGAACATGAGAGTAAGCTTCGAGTAGCAAATTTAAAGCCAGCCATTGAGAAGGTCTTTCGAGTCAGTGGGCTAACCTCGTATTTTGAAATCCTTTCCTCAGAGGACTATCAGAAACAAAGCAAATCCTAGTACAAGAGTATTCAACAGATAGTGCGTTATTTTATTGCACTATAATTCTGCAGATGGACCTACAAAGGAGTCCCATATCGCAAAATGAGAGTTCACGGGGGAAGGAAGGAGCTTAATCTTCATTTTTTGTGAAAGAAGATATGTACGGGGAATCTTGAATCGAAGTGGTGAAGATAAAAAGGAGTTCCCCCCTTGGTATACCAAGCCAACTTGATTTCCATTTACTAGGACTTCGAGCCAGACCATCTTTCTGACAGCAGTGAAATTCTTCTTGTTCTGAGGCTTATAAACTGCAATATCTAAGTATAAAAATACATCGGACTTTCTAGGGGCAGACAGAGTAAAGGAGTATCCATAAGGAGGGATCAACTGAGCCTCAAAGTCTTGCAAGTTTTTAAGAGGGAGGTCTGGAAGCAGAATGAGACCACGACTTCGCCCCCATGATTGCAGATCTCGAAAATCAACAACCCACTCCATAGTATTTTGTTGGCTTGCATTTTCTCTGCCAAAATTATGCTCGTAGATATTCCTTTCCTCTGAAGAGACGGAGGATTTCGGCAGAGAAGATAAATCTTGGCAGCTAACAAGGAAAACAAGGAAGCTAAAACAAACTGAAACTATGAGAAATAACTTAGGTACGAGCATTATTCTGCTCCTTATAAATATCAAGGCTGTGTTTTTCATTCCTGTCTCTTTCAAGCCATTGCTGAACATCATTCTAAGGATATACATTAGATTAACAATTTCGGTTTTTTCGGAAAATATTAGCTGAATATTTTTATTGCTCTATGGAATCTGCACTGAGATGAAAATAGAGAAGAGAACCAATAGAAGCGTAAAGTGCTGCTGGAGCGAGTAAAATTAAATAATGTTGCAAAGGAATCTTCCAAAAGGCTTCTACAAGCCTTCCCTGTGCAAGGAAACGAAGTGAAAAGATTAGTACAGGAATTACTGCAGGCAAAACTAAAAGAGGCATCAACCCGTCTTTGAGCCTTGTTCTTTGACACACAAGGCTCAAGAGAATTCCACAGGCTGAAAGACTAAAGGAGCTTATCCCAAGGCAGAACAAGTATAAAAGTAACTCCTTTCCTAAACTTGGTAAAATTCCCTTTAGGAAAAGACAATATAAGGGTACATATAAAAGAATAAAAATAAACTGCCCCTGCCAATGAGCAACAACTTTGCCAAGATAGATTCCTGCAGGATCCAAAAGACTCATACTCATGGGACGAAGGGCTCCAGCCTCTGTTTCTGCACTTATGCTACGAAGAGAAGTAGTACAAGCTGAGAAAAAAAGACTTATAAAAAGGATGCCATCAAAGTTCCGAGGATCATGATAGATTAAAGTATCCAATCCATAGGCGTAAATCACTGCTAAAACAGCCGCAAAAATACAGCTATAAAGGAACCCAGAAGGCTCTGTCCATTCCAAATAGGTATCTTTTTGGTATATGCAAAAAAAACTCGACCAGAAACCCTTTTCGGAGTATCGTTGTTCTAGCCTTTGCACGAATTTCTGAGAAGGGTCTTTTGGATTAGAGTCCTGAGTTTCCACCCCACTTCCCCTCAAAGACACAATCTTGTAAGGGATGTCGTTTTCTTGGCTCTGATTCCTTTGCTTGAATTTTGGAGGGAAGATCATTGAGATTTGCTGGATATCCTGCGGCAGCGGCAGTAATTGCACGAAAGCCATCTGGAATCGACAAAAGTTCTTCAGCTTGCTTTGGATCAAAACCTGCCATTTGGTGAACGCTGAGACCCAAAACTTCTGCTTGAATAGAAAGGATAGCCATCGATTGCCCCACATCATAAACAGAATGCGTATTTGGACGATTGTTATAGGTGAAATTTGTTTTCGTACATGCGATGAGGAGAAGCGGGGCATTGGATGCCCATGATTGATTGGCTGTTGCTAGACAGTCCAAAATCTTTCCATACCCGTCAGGATTTTCTTTCTGTAGGGTATATATAAACCGCCATGGTTGTTCGTTGAAACAGGAGGGAGACCATCTTGCTGCTTCAAAGAGTAAAGTAAGTATCTCTTTTGTGATAGTCTTCTCAGAGAAGAAACGAACACTTTTCCGGTTTTGGATCGAAGAATGAATTTCCAAGCTCATGTTATAAATTTTTCCTGATAGAAATTTGACAAATTAAGGCAAATAAAATATAAGGTCATTACTGTGGACAGTAAATGAAACTAGAAGAAAATCGTCAAGAAAAATTACAATCAGTATTAATACAAAAAAAAACCATATCTCTTCTTGAGAATTTTATCAAGAAATGGTCTGTCCAACTCATACCAGAATCTAAATCGGAAATTGGATACCTTCCTACTCAAAAAAAGCGTTTATCACGAACAGTCATTTTCCTTCGTATTCTTCCATATATATCGACTCTAGCTTTTTTAATTTCTTTGTTTTGGGACTTTTCAGGTTCTTTCGATCTTCCTTGGCATCAACAAATTGTTTCTTATGAAGGTATTCTTCGTACTGTCTCCCTTACTGGATTGGTTGGCTTTTTAACGAATTGGCTTGCTGTGAAAATGCTTTTCCATCCTCGCAAAAAACGTCCTCTTTTGGGTCAAGGTCTTATTGCTTCTCGAAAGGAGCAAATTACTCTTATGCTAGGAAATAAAATAGCACAAGAAATTATCAATCCACATCTTGTTGCAGAGAAGTTTATTGATTCTGCATTGGCAGAAAAATATCAAAAAAAATGGAACCAAATGGTAGAAAAAACTTTAGATAAATCTGAATTACGAAACGATATCATTGATTTAGTCAAGCACTATATGAATACCTTCCTTCATTCCCCAAAGACAAAAAAAGGACTAGAAGATATTTTAGGACAGATTGAAATAGAAAAACTTGGTTCCATAGAAGGAAGAATTTTTCATATTTATAAGCTTGTAAAAGGGAAAGAACGTATTGCTCAGGAAATTTTGAATGCTGTTCTGCGACTGAATATAAATCTAGATCAGCATGAAGAACAGCTCATAAAAATCTTGAAAAAATTCACGATAGCAGGAGGATATGAGGAAAATGGTAAAAAAGAGAAAAACTCTTTGCTCTCAGAGGAAATGCTAAAAAAAATTGTGATCTTTCTTAGTGAACAAATAGATATCAAACAAGTTATTATAGACAACCTAAACCGTTTTGATGAGATACGTTTAGAGAAACTTCTATGGGGAACTACTTCGAATCAGCTTCAGTACATCCAATATCTTGGCTGTCTTTTGGGAATGATAGCTGGTCTTTTTAGCCGCTTCCCTTATGAAGCTCTTGCTCTTTCCTTATCCGTAGGTTCCTTGGTTTGGTGTTTTGATATTTTTTTATATAATAGATCGCTAAAAAAGAAAGTTTCTCTGTGACACATCATCTTCAAGAGATAGTTTGGGAGATACTCGACAAGAGTCATTATACAAAGCTACCAACGCTTCTTCTTCCAA
>JABABJ010000079.1 GCA_014238275.1 Leptospirales bacterium
ACCTGTGGCTTGCTACCATCTATAGACCCGCTTGTTTTAGTAGATATTCACTAAGACGATAGCTAATACCTACTAGTAGCGACTCTTGTTTTTAGTAAATACTAGCTAAAACTCCCGATTTCTCGGCGGGTTTCCTAAAAGCAAGCCACGGAGACTTACTTATACTAACAAGAGTCACGTCTACCTGTGGCTTGCTACCATCTATAGACCCGCTTGTTTTAGTAGATATTCACTAAGACGATAGCTAATACCTACTAGTAGTGACTCACCTTTTTAGTAAATATTAGCTGAAATTTCTGATTTTTCGGCGAGAGACGGCGTCTTCCTAGCTAAGAATCAGGGCAATTATTACCTAAATCCGCGAAATCTGGATACTTTGATTTATCTTGAAAATTAGTCGCTCCCATAGCAAAGTCCGCAAGAAGGTTTGCTGGATCTACATCCATTACACTACAGACATTCCAGCTACTTAGATCTTGGTTAAAGACCTCGGCTCCATCAAACATATACCTCATATCAGTCACATTAGAGACATTCCAATCCCCTATATCTTGGTTAAAGACCTCGGTGTCAGAAAACATATCCTCCATATTAGTCACATTAGAGACATTCCAATCCCCTATATCTTGGTTAAAGACCTCGGCGTTAGAAAACATATCCTCCATATTAGTTACATTAGGGACATCCCAATCTCCTATATCTCCGTTAAACAGATAGGCTTCAGAAAACATATAACTCATATCAGTCACATTAGAGACATCCCAATCTCCTATATCTTGGTTAAAGACCTCGGCGTCATAAAACATACTAGCCATATTAGTCACATTAGAGACATTCCAATCTCCTATATCTTGGTTAAACAGATAGGCTTCATAAAACATCTCCTCCATATTAGTCACATTAGAGACATCCCAATCCCCTATATCTTGGTTAAAGACAGAGGCTCCAACAAACATAAAACTCATATCCATACCATCAGCTGCATTGGATAGGTCGGGGGTATCTGTAGCCTGCACTTCCAGATTGCTACAACTCTCAAAGGCACTCTCCATGGAGCTCCAGCTGATGGTACCCCATTGGTTGATTGCGATGATTTTATTACCAGAAAAACGAATGCGAGGGAAGTCGCCTGTGATACTGATCCTGTATTCAGTATCTTCTGTGTTTCCGTACATATGTATTGCATCTCCAGTATAGGTCGTCGTATCGTCGCTTTCATCGCCCCAGTCCACTTGGTAGCTGTAAGTTATATTTGCACAGGTAGCGATTGGACAGATAGGGATTGTAATAGTATCACCAGCTGTAACCGTCCAAGTTGTTATAAAGGCAACTGCATTGTCTGTAATATCCCATGACTTAGCAGTTAAAGAATCCCTATTACTTGCTACCCCTGGAGCACTCCTCCCTCCATCAAATAGAATTTTATTCTCATCAGTGCCTGTAATAGCAGTAGCTGACCATCCAGCTAATATGCTATCGTAATTCTCGGTTGACAGTTCTACCCCAGCAAACATATTCTCTGCAGTCCTAAGGCTAGGAATCTTCCAACCCCCTAGGTTCTGGTTGAAAGAACTTGCATTTTGAAACATTGAGCTCATATCTGTCACACTGGAAACATCCCAGCCACTTAGGGCTTGGTTGAACATTCGAGTAGCTCGAAACATGTAGCTCATATCTGTCACACTGGAAACATCCCAGCCACTTAGGGCTTGGTTGAACATTCGAGTAGCCCGAAACATAGAACTCATATCTTTTACATTGGAAACATTCCAGCCACTTAGGTCTTGGTCGAAAATGTGAGCACTTCGGAACATGGAGCTCATGCTTTCCACATTAGATAGGTCGGGGGTATCTGTAGCCTGTCCTTCCAACTGGGAACAACCAGCAAAGGCATTCTCCATGGAGCTCCATGGATTGGGACCCCATTGCTTGATAGCGATGATTTCCCTCCTACCTTCTCCACGATTAAAATAGATACGAGGGAAGTCACCTGTGATAGTGACATCGTAGTCTCCTTCTTCTGCATATACATGACTTGCATCCTCAGTTTGATTCTCATCTATGTTTCCATCGCCCCAAGCCACAGTGTAGTTGTAGGTCTCATCTGGGCAGGTATCGATTGGACAGGTAGGAATTCTAATCTCTAGATCATACTCACTGACCCTCCATGTCGTAATAAATGCTCGGACCTCTGGAGTCCCAGTATCTGGAGTTCCACTCGAACAAGATACGATGGCGAATAGGGAAATGACTCCCAATGCCTTCTGTATGACCCACGTCATTCTACTTAGATTTCTCAGATTTAATTTCATTTTTGTACCCCATCTAATATAATAGCTATAATAAACATAAGACTATTTTTTTGTCCGGTTTCTTATTATTTTTTTTAGGAAATGCAGAAAAAGAAGAGTATGATAAAGAATGGACGATAGGATCATTAGCTAGTAGATATTGATTAGGTCTCTCGATTTTTTCTCCTGAGTCATGGATTTTAGCAAAAAAATTACAACAAATGCAGTTTTTTTGAACCTTTAATTAGTATAGAGTTATCTTTTTATTTGTGATTGTTTTGATTTTTTGATTGATATAAATATTTAGAGAAGCACTATGAGCATTATGGCATTAGCAGAAAGACCTAGAAATTGTGACAGAGCATATACAAAAGGAATTTCCCATGCTTCTTGAGCTTTCATCTTCAGGTGTGACTTCTCTCCGCGAAAGTTTGAGGAGGAACTTCGCCACCAGAGAGAAATCTTAGAAAAGATCTTCTCTCATATAGACAAACAATTTGAGTAAATGGATAAACGCTTTCAATCTATCCAATGGATGATTGGGAGAGGATTTAGTATCGTGACTGCCATTATGCCGATAGTTCTCAAATAGATGTAGTTTTTTATAACACCTCATTGCCAAGAGGGAGGCTCTGTTTTTGCCAAGGAATCAAAGATTCTGATACTTCACGAAATAGATTGACATCTTTGCAAGCCTTTCGAGAATATGCTTCTATGATACACTTATTGAGTGTAAAGTATGTTTGTGGGTTTCGTATAAGGTGAAACGTATTTTACTCATCACGGAATACTTCCGTCCCGATCCGGGGGCAAGAGAGACTTTTTTTACCTTTCTTGCAGAATCATGGGAGATAGATAAAGTTCAGGTTGCTGTTGTCGCACGGCCAGACTATTATATAAGCTCAATAGCTCAGAGAAGATCCTTTGAAGCAGCACAGTCTTATAAAATTGAACGATTCTACTGCAGAAGTATTCCTCTCTTTTATGCTTTGGGGCTTTCGAATGGGAAGCTAAATAACTTTTTAGAGGATCAGATCAAAGACTTTCGACCAGAACACATTATTTTTAGTGATATTTCCTCTATCTCTCTTAGCCTTGCTGTCCTAGCAGAAAAAAAAGGGATCCCTTATTCTGCCTTTTTGAATGGATCTTCCATCCCAGTGCATCTTGAGAAGCATCGATTACTAAGCCGAAGGTTTTTTCTTAGAGCCTCGACAATCTTTACTTTTTCATGGTATCTTGCAAGGGCTGGAGTAAGATATGGTCTTCCTCCAGCTAATATTTCTGTCCTTCCCCCTGGATTGAAGCCTCGTTGGCAGAGACAAGAAAGGTCTATCATACCCGCATGGCTAAAAAAACGATACAAAGAAAAAAGCCTCCTTTTGAGTGTTGGACCTCTTGTTGCTCGGAAAGGTATTGACCAAGCTGTAAAAGCAATATCTCTCCTCCCAGAGATGGTTTCGGATTTACATTATGTAATCGTTGGTTCGGGACCTGAATACTGCTACCTTGAGGAACAAATTAAAAACTATCAACTAGAAAAAACAATTACCTTGACTGGCTTTGTAAGTGATTGTTTCCTTGGCGAACTTTATCGCCAAGCTCAATTATTCATTCAGCCCGGTTCAAAAAATTCAGACGATATAGAAAGCCTTGGTTTTGTTTTTATGGAGGCCGCATGGTTCGGTCTTCCTTCCATAGCAGGAAGGGCTGGAGGTACAGAAGATGTGGTCATTCACGAAATTACAGGATGGATGATTGAAACCAATGACTGCAAGGCTCTTTCCAAACAGATTCATTCTTCTATTTTATTACAAGATGAAAGGAAGAAACTCGGGGAAAACGCAAAAATAGTTTCGGATAGATATTTTGACAGTAAACGGACTCTTGAAGTGTTTCGGGAAAGGCTAAACTCTCTATAATACCTTAATTTGAATCTTACAGATAAAAATTTTTCCCTAGATATTTTTTCTTTATCTCAGGATCAGCTATTAGCTTTTTGGATGAACCTGAACTGAGAATCTTACCATCATAGATTACATAGGAACGAGAAGTAATTTTCAAAGTTTCACGTACATTATGATCTGTAATGAGAATTCCTAAGCCTTGTTTTGCCAGCCATCGTAAAAGTGATTGGATTTCAATAACTGAAATTGGATCAATTCCAGCAAAAGGTTCATCGAAGAGTATAAAGGTTGGTCGAGCGGCAAGACATCGCGCAATTTCACAACGCCTCCTCTCTCCTCCCGATAGAGTAAATCCCTTCTGGTAGGCAACTCGCTGAAGGTTCAACTCTTCAATCAAGAGTTCAGTTTCTTTCTTGATGATATTACGCTTTTTACACTTCAACTCTAAAACAGCCTGAATATTTTGAGCCACTGTTAGCTTGCGAAAAATGGAAGATTCCTGAGGAAGATAGCCAATCCCAAGAGAAGCCCTTTTGTACATTGGAAGGCTCGTGATATCTTTTCCATTGAGAATAACCTTCCCTTCATTTTCGCGCACAAACCCTACTGTCATATAAAAAGATGTTGTCTTCCCCGCTCCATTCGGACCCAAGAGACCAACGATCTCTCCTGAACGAATCTCAAAACTGACTCCTTCTACAACTTTGGTTTGATTATAGATTTTTACCAAATTTTCGACTTGAAGAATCTTTTTAGGAGACTTTTTTTTAGTCGTAGAGCTCATCAATTCCCTCCCAAATAACCTTCTAATCTATTAGGAAAAACAATTTGATCTTTCTCTGTGTATATGAGTATTTTTTGCGACTCAACTGATTCTCCTTCCCTCGACAGCTTTGCGTTTCCTTCCATTAGTAGGATTTTCGACTGTTCATGATATTTTGCCTGTTCCGACGAGGCAAAATAGGAGTTCTTTTGAAATTGAACATTCCCATGGGCAAAGAAAACCTTCTTGTCTTTGAATTGCTCTAGTAGATAAGCAGAGAGAATGGAGTCTCCTTGTGCATCATTTTTCAAAGTGACCTTCGCATTTCCAATCAAAGAAAGCCGTTTTTTCTTTCCTATATACTCCATGAAATCACCTTCTGCTATCGTTGAGTTCTTGTGAGACTTTGCATAAACATTCCCTTGAGCTTGTATATGATTCTTCTTGGGACCAAAAAGACGGAGATAGGATGCCTTCATATCCAAATCTTCACTTGACAATGCTACCTTACGGAAGGCTTCCAATCCTTTCTTGGAATGATAGTGCAATTCATCTGCTGTCAGAACCCCAGTACTTTTTGCAGATTTTTTTCGATTCCTTGCTGCAAAAGACTTCTTTTTTGACAGGCTCTTCTTGTTTGCCAAAGAATCCAAATCCCCGCCCCCATTTCGAGCATAATCTAATAGGCTCATAGAGCTTGGATCCTGCAAATGCCTATCTGGTAAAGAAGAAACAAAAATATCTTCTGCTTCCCTTTGGAAATATAAGACTGCCCTTCCTTTGGAAATCAAGGTCTGTTCCTTTTGCTTGTATAAAAAAGTATCCCCTGACATAAAACGTCCCTTCCCCACAAGAATCGGGCTCCCCTCCAAGTAGAGAATTGCTTTTTCTCCAAGATATTTTCCAGAATCTGAAAAGGATGTCCAATCCTCATGATGAGTTTTCGTTGTTCCTTTGAAAAAAGCAACTCCTTCATCCACAAGATAAACGATCTCTCTACAGCTTATGAGGATTGTTTTCGATTTTCTTTTTTTATGCTTGAGATAGGGTTTTCCTTGAAGAGTCAAACGCTGCTGATTTCTATCATAGTAGCCTTTTTGAGAATAAACAAAAATATTCCTTTCTCGATCGTGAAGCCGAACATTTCTCTTGAGCCTCATTGTCGCCTTATTATGTATCACTATCTCATCAGCACGAATCTGGAACTTTTGATTGCTTACTATGGCATTCCCACTGAGAATGAGTCGTTGGATTCGCTTCTTTCGAGAACCTACATTTTTTCCAGAACTCATAATAGAATCACGGATGAGACGAGATGCTTGGATACGAGTCCGAAATCTTTTGCCTTTCTTTTTTTTGCCAAGAGGTATGGTGACTCCTGAAGAAGACCCTAATGAGTCTTTGTCTGCTAAACTGGTTGAAACAAAAGTATTGTTGGTTAGAGAAAAAATATCGTCCAAAATCCTATCTGAAGGCTTCGAATCATGAGGAAGTGTCTTTTTTCGATCTACATTTCCCTGAAAAGTGTGACACTGGGAAAAGAAGAAAGAGAGGATACAAGGAAGAATCGTTATCATTCCTAGGGTAAAGGAAGCAAAAATTTTCAAAACACCTCCTCCTGATCCATCCTACTAGAACGATTCCAATGAAGTACACGAGCAGAGCGACAGAGGCGATGGTTATTTTTAAGGTCTAGCTTGATTCCTTTTTGGCATAAGGTTCGTGTCTGTTTTTCCTCCATTTTGACTGGATGCTCCCCTCTCAAAATCTTATGGCGAATATCATATTCCAACTCGTCCGAGTAGAGGTGAATCACTCCTTTCTGAAGCAATACAACATCTTTTTCAAGGTATAGCTTTTCCTGATTTCTATCAAGTCTACCCTTATGAGCAGAAAGAATGTACTCTGGCTTTTGGAGAGAGTTGTAAGAGGTAAACTGAAAATCATAGGCTCTAATATCATTTTCATTAGACTGAAGGCTTTGATCCGAAAGAGAGGTATAATGTGCCTTGAGTTTCCATGTAACAGAAGCATTCTCATCCATCGAATGAATTTCAATACCCTGAAGTTGTACAGAAGCCTGCTTTCCTTCAGGATATTGATTGGAAACTAACGTGATCTTACGACAACAGCATATAGAGATAGATAAAACCAAGAGAAGATGAAAATACCACAAAAACATATTCCACAGAGTCATAACTCATCCAATCAACACTTAAAACTAGAATTTCAGTAAGGATGTGTATCTAATTTTAGACTTTCTCTCTTGTAGAGCCATATTTGTAAAGATATTTTTACAAAACCTAAGTTGCACCCTCCATCTGGGGCACAGCCTATTACTGCCGCCCCCTATATTCCAACCCTAACTAGCACTACATAGTAGGGCAGCGAGGGTCGACAGGCATGTTGTCGAAATTTGGATGCTTGGCTGTGTCTTGGAACTTGGTAGCTCCGTTAGCGAAGCTACCAAGAGCATTCGTTACAGCACAGACATTCCAGCCACTTAGATCTTTGTCGAAGGCGATGGCATTCCGAAACATATTACCCATATTATCCACCTTGGCGGTATCCCATTTACTTATATCTTGGTCAAAGTCATCGGCTTCACCAAACATAGCCTCCATAGTCGTCACCTCGGAGGTATTCCAATCCCCTATATCGTGGTTAAAGTCAGAGGCTCCTTCAAACATATTACCCATACTAAACACCTTGGGGGTCTTCCAATCCCCTATATCTTGGTTAAAGGAGTCAGCAGACTGAAACATACCCTGCATAGTCGTCACCTCGGAGGTCTCCCAACCCCCTATATCTTGGTCAAAGTCATCGGCTCTTGCAAACATACCAGCCATACTAAGCACCTTGAGGGTCTTCCAATCCCCTATATCTTGGTCAAAGACAGAGGCTCCTTCAAACATATTAGCCATATTCGTCACCTCGGAGGTATTCCAATCCCCTATATCTTGGTTAAAGACAGAGGC
>JABABJ010000055.1 GCA_014238275.1 Leptospirales bacterium
CCTCTCTCTGGAAACTAGAATGTGTTTTTTTTGATAAGATTGATTTTTAAATTTGATATTTTAGTTGTTTTTTTTATACTTTGAGGGAGATGTGGAGAGATGCGTGATTTTGTGTCAACGAATAAGCTGATCTCACCTATTGCCCTTGATATGGGAGCAAGTAACACAGGCGTATATTATGCTAAGTATGCTAGCGGGGCATCTTTCGAGAAGATTGAAAAGCAGGGAGAAGTGCTTGTTTATGAAAAGGACAAATACACTCCTCTTCTGAAAGAACGAACTGCGAATCGCCATGCAAGAAGATGTTCTCAACGGAGGAAATTTGCAAAACGCCTTGTACACGTTATTTTAGAAAAATACTTTGACTTCCCTGCAAAAGAGCATTCTCAAGCAATTTCTTTTTTCCTAAACAGACGAGGCTTTACGTTCTTACAGGAAGATTATTCTAAAGAGCATTTAGAGCACCTCCCAAGCATCGTTTGGGATATTCTACCTAAGAAGGTTCAGAATATCCTAGAAGGTCCCAATATTGGTCAAGCACTCGATCATTTTACAAGCAAAGAACCTAAAAAAATCGGTGAGTTGTTGGAAGCAATGCAAGAAAACAAAGAGGTGAAAAGACTGAAAGACCTCAAACGTGATATAGTCTATTATGACTATATCAATAAAATCGCTAAAGCCTGTGATGAACTGCTTCGACAAAAAAAAATCACAGAAAACAAAAAAGAGAGACACAAGCTTTCTCAAGCCTCAGCATGGATATTAGAGCGATTGATTCAGGAAGGTATTAGTGGCTTAGGTACTATCCCTATTAAGAATTATCAAGCAAATCTCATGGAATATCTTGGCAAGCTTACTCCAGCTAGGGTAGAAAAACTAAAAGAACAACTCCCTCATACCGCACAAAAAGAAAAGAAAGCCAAAGAGGCTATCAAGAGTTCTGTTTGGGATTTTGAGCTAGGAAAGTTTGACCTTGCAAAAATAGTAGAATCTCTATCTCATGAAGACCTCGAAGATCATGATGAAGATGAGAGATATAAATACATCAAAGCTCATTTATTCAACTTCCATTATGCTCTTCATCGAATCAAACTTGAGATGGAATCAGGAGCACGTTTCCGTTCGGTATACTTTGAGAATATCGAAAAAGATTTAAAAAACTTAGCTCAGCATTCACATCTGTATCTAAAGAATTTTGCAAAAGCGATCAATCAACATACTAAACTCGATAATACAAAATTTCATCAATTGATCTGTCATATTAGTAATCTTGAGCTTAAGCCTTTGCGTGCATATTTCAATGATGAGACTCCTGTCAGCAAAGGAAGTAAGGATATTATATCACATAAGGCTGCAAATGGAGGTGACCAGTTTCATCACTCAAAATTGAGTAGAATTGCATCCACATGGTTTATGAGCAACTGGAGAGTCAGTGAAGAGAAAGATAGACAAAAAAAGGTCGAGGATTATCAACAATTGAAAGCCAAATGGAAAGAGCATAACAACGAGAAAAAAATCATTGATTTCTGGTTGAAAACTGATCCCGTGCTGACCATACCTCCCTACCAAAATATGAATAATCGGCACCCACCACATTGCCAAAGCCTTATTTTGAATGGTCAATATTTAGATGCGAAGTATCCCTCTTGGAAAGAGTGGCTTAAAGCATTGGAAACTGAGAAGCTGAAAAAGTATCAGTCCAATCTAGAAATATTGAAAAGCAAGAGTGCTGTTCGTTCATTAATTAGAGATTTCAGCCTCTCTGATAAGGATGAACTGAGTTCTGAAAAGCAGCAAAAGATAAGACACTATCGACTTATTCATAACTTTGGAGTTAATGAGCAGTTGAGCCGTGAAAAATTGGAAGAGGCTGGAAACAATCGAGTTGAAGCAAGGAAATTCCAATACTTACTGGATACTTCGAAAAAAATTGATTCCTTGCATCTAAATGAAATTTGGAGCATCTATCATAAAATACAAATACTGAAACAGAATAAAAAGCTATCCTCCGCAGAAAAAGGACTTACAAAAGAGCTCAAAAAAGAACTAACAGAAAAGATTAAAACTGGCAAATTTCCTAAATCTATTGTGAAGGGTTTCGATCTTGATAAAGACGATTCCTTTCGAGAAAAGAGCTTTGGGCATTTCATCAATCAATATTATCAAACAAGAAAGAGGGCACGAGAAGGGCGTTATTTTTTACATCAAGAAAAAGAAGGGAACAAGAAAAAGCCAAAGAAATGGCTGAAAGAAGGAAAATTACTCGTCATGTGTCCTCATCGTCCAAGACAAAAAAAACATCAAATGCTTTTAGATGTAGCTTCTGTACTTGGATTTCATAGTATTTTAGGAAAGAGCGAAGAAGAGCAAAAAGAAGAACTTAAAGGTAAGTTTGGAAAGACAAGCATAGAGGAATGCCTCATGAGTATCAAAGGATTTAGTTCTACCTGCCAAAAAGCTGCAACTGCACAAAAGGATTATAGGGGGAGTCTGAGGATGAAAGTAGACTTAATAGAAAAACTGATGGATCAAGCTAATGAAACAGAGAAAGAGAAAGTGAAAAATCTCGACAAGAAAATGAAAGACTTATATAACCTTGTCAAGCAATGCAAAGAAAAATCAAAGATGCTTTCAGAAAAATTATATAAAGAAGAAGATCAAAATACACGAGATGCAAGAGCTAAAAAGTTTGAGAGCTTGTTTAGTTTTGCCCAAATTCATAATATTGTTTTTAAGGATCGACATGGTTTTTCCAATACCTGTCCCATTTGTAGCATCGATAATGGCGTACGTATGCAAGAAGAAAAAGACGTAGCTCAAGCATCAAGGCTTTCTGCAATGAAGGTAAGGATTATCGATGGATTGGTCATGCGTATTTGTGAGACAGTAAGCAGACATGTCGCAACTACCTGCTGGGAAAAAATTAAAGATGATCTAGCTAAAGGAAAGAATGTAAGTATACCACTGATCTTTGAACAAAACCGTTTTGAATTTGAGCCAAATTTAAGACGCTTGAAAAAAAAGATTGATAAAAAGTCTAAAGAGAGAGATGCTCAAGATCAAGCAAGCAATGAAGAGATGAATACAGACTATGTGAGTAAACAAGATAATATTAAAAAAGCATCAAGAAAGATTTGTCCTTATTCCGGAACGAAGCTAGGAAATAAAGATGGTGAGATCGATCATATTATTCCACGTGCCTCAATTTATGGTACACTCAATGATGAAGCCAATTTACTCTATGTATCCCAACTAGCGAATCAGGATAAAAACAAGCAAAGCAAATATTTAAAGGATTTAGCAGAGCAGTATAAGAAGATTATTTTCCCTAAAAAGTCTGATGAGCAAATCGAAGCATTCATCTACCAAAAACTTGGAGGGAAGAATGCTAAACCTGAAACAATACAGGTAGAGGACGATATTTTTGCTTTTGGTCCATACTTGAGTTTTATTAACCTAAGTTCAGAGGAACAAGTTGCCTTTAGGCATTCCTTGTTTTTAGATGATACCGACCCTCTGAAAAAGAAGGTAATTCGATCATTGCAAAATCGAAATCGAACCATCGTAAATGGAACACAACGCTATATGGCACAGTGTATTGCTGATAAAATCTACCAGAAAGCAAAAGATGCAAAAAGTGAAAAGAAAGTAAATTTTGATTATTTTGAATATCCTTCGCATAGGACTTCTGAACTACGTAAGTATTATGCAGAGAATGAACCAAGCATCCAAAAGGAACAGAAGCAGGAACTGTATTCACATTTAATCGATGCACAAATGGCATTCCTTTTAGCTGCTGAAGGACACAAGGGGAATGGAAGTATGGGTTTAGTTATCGATGAGAATGAGACTATAGAAGGAGGGAAAGATAAGAAATCAGGGAAAAATTTTTTACCTCTCAAGTTCTTTCAATTAAGTCGTATTAATGAAGAAGACCCAAATCCATATAAAAAAGTTTATTTAGAACCTAAAACAACCAATTCAAAACTCACAAGACTGATCCGTGAAGATACAAAGAAGTTTGATTTTGGAAGGACTTTCTCTCGTTATCTTTTTAAGAAAGAGGCACTTCGAGAGAGCTATCGCTCTCTCGTGGAATTTGAGGATAAGCTATATGTTGGCTATCCACAGATGATGAAGAATGGGCAGTATGATTGCAAGACATATTGCAAAGAACTTACAAGCCCTAGTGATGTCAAGATGTGCAAAAAGATCATGGAAACCAAGAAATATTATGACTTGGCTTTTCACAATGAAACGATTCAAGTATACACTGTTAAAAGAAACAACGATAAATACAAGCAAATCGATAAAGACTCCCATCGTTATTTTAGCAAAAAAATTCTCCAATATTCACAAGAAGAGAAGGAGGAGATCAATCAAATCAACTTTATTCTCGAAAAATGTCGTTACTATGTACAAAAGACTGATGTCATTCAAACACCGAAGGTATTAAAGACTGCTAACAATAAAAAATTTCCTTTTTATCGGGAATGGGAGGCTTTTGATCAGGGATGGAAAAAAGCTGCAGGAGATGGATATCAAAAAGATAATAAAGACGAACAGTATGTCTTCAAAACTGACAAAATAAAGAGTATTTGGAATGAGTACTGCAGGAAACAATTTGCACCTAGTCAAAAGCAAAAAGAAAGCAAAAATCAACATTCTAAAGTAAGAAAAATGTTTAGTATGAACTCCTGTGCTACTCCGTCTGGAACTATGCTTCGAATCAACAGACAGAATCAAGATATCTATCAGACAGTAGCAATAGATAATAACGAAGTTGCTAGTGATTATGTTCCTTTCCTTGTACAAGTTAGCAAGAATCTAGCATTGGCACAGAAGTCGTCGGAGAAAGTCTTAGCGAAAAAAATCGTTCTTAAAGAGGAGTTGAATCTAAAAAATCAACCTGTAAAAACTAAGGAGTTTTTCACCGAGAATTTTTTAAAAAAAATGAAGCCAGAAAAAAGTGAACATATTGAAATATTATTGAATAATACGACGGTACTAATCAAACAATTTCCTTTGAGTAAATTTAAGACCTATCTAAACCAACCTAAGAATGATATATCATCTACTATACAAATCCAAACCAAAGCGAATGCTAGCCGTGCCTTGCAATCAGATCCAAAGCTAGTATACGCCAAAAAAGAAGAAATTGATTCAGATATTCATATCACAACAAGAGACGGCCCAATCCAGAATATATCCGTTCAGAATAAAACTGTGGAATTTAGCTTGCCATTTAAAAGTGAGGATATAGAAAAATTTTATAAATCGTTAGAGTAGCTTTACAGAATGGAGTCCCATCCTCAAAGAGATCACATCTTTAGAGCTTATGCCGAACACCAAA
>JABABJ010000103.1 GCA_014238275.1 Leptospirales bacterium
AGTACTCTTAGTAGTATTCTCTACATTCACCGAAGCAGAGCTACCGCGAATGAGTCCCGCAGAGAAACCAACAAGACCTCCTACCTGTCCAACTGAATTTGCGGATATGCCGGTGGACGATCCGTCTTGATTCAAGATACGGACGCTATCGATCAATCCCCCTGAGTTGAGCCTTCCCGCCAGAGTACCAACATTCACGTTATTAGTTCTGACCGCAAACTCAATTGAAGTGAGTTGGATCCTAAGATTTCGGACAACTCCCTTCTTATCCCTATCAAGAGAGGCAGCAGTCCCAGTAGAGTCACCAATCGATCCAAAAAAACCAATCATTGACTCAGGATTATTAGCGGTAGACAGGTCAATACTAAGGTTTGCAATTGTATTTCCATTTCCCTCGAAAGTACCCATAAAGGCCACAGCCTGAGAGGTTGGAAGCCATGGGTCATTCAGAACGATTCTATTGCCTCTATTTGGCGAGATCTCGTATCCGCTACATACAGTGATAAGATTGCCTTCAGAATCATTGAGACCTCCGCAACCATTATTGTTTCCCTCGTCTGCATCACTGGTCTTATAGCTGTCTCCGTCTAGGTTATAGCGAAGATTCACAAGCATATCCGCATCACGAAGCTCGATTAGCCCATCTCCATCAGTATCTACATCTAGAAGGTCGTCTGCACCATCACCGTCATCGTCGCCATCACAAGCATCGCCCTTACCATCACCATCTGTATCAAGTTGTGAAGTGTTATGCACATCTACACAGTTGTCGTCTGTATCAGGGATTGCGTCTCTATCGCTGTCAAGCAATTCCATGGAACATCTGCATCTTGCAGGAGCTAAAGCAAAGCTGCAGATGAGAAGGATCCCTAAGATTCTAATTTCCAATACTCGGCAGAGCATGGATGCTACATTCACACATCTCTGAGTGAGTTGATTTTTCATTTTCGTTTTCATTTTCGTTTACCTCCGAAATTTTGTATTGTAAAAATGCACATAGTGGCTTAATTTGTCAAGACTTTTTAATGTTTTTTTATCTTTCCTTTAAATAAAGTTAAAAGCACTGGACTCGAGGTGTTGGTTGACGGCAAAGAAGTCTTCCCTTTTCTCGAGTGACTCCATCGCTACCCACTCTGAATGAGAGTAATGCTGGGTACTGTTCAGCACTCCCAAAGTTCCAGTCATTCTCTGACCAGTCTGTATAGAGGAAGCCATTGCTCGAAGTAGTAGCAGTAGCTGATATTACGTCTTGCTCGGGCACCTGCATTCCAAGTCCGTTATCGGTCCCTCCTGTGACATTGGAAGGATCGGGGTAATAGCTGTTTACAATAGCTTCAGGAATGTTTTGATTCACTCCTATAAGCCCTCCAATAGAATCATTACTGCCATCTCCACCATTGATTTTTGCGGCAGCCGTAGCATAGCTATTTATAATACGAGCATTGTTGCTGTTCTGTCCAACAAGACCACCAACTCTGTCCACTTCAGCCCCGCCATTGATCTCGTCGCTCCTGGCGTAGGTATTCCTAATGATACCGTTATTCAATCCCACAAGACCGCCAATAGCCCCACCACCAGATATGATCCTGCCAAGCCGACCAGAATAGCTATTCCTAATTGTGTTATTTACTTCATTCAATCCCACGAGACCACCAATGTTGTTAGTATTAGATCTCCCACTAGTGATATCACCCGAAGCATAGCTATCCGTAATATTGCCTACTCTGTTTACTCCCACAAGGCCACCAACGCTGGCATCCCCTCCGTTTCCGACTGCTACGTCCCCAAGAGAATAGCTATTTACAATGTCGCTTACACTTGAGCCCACAAGACCGCCAACTCTTCCATCAGCACCATCCCCTGCTGTGACCGCACCTGTCGAAAAGCTGTCACGAAGGGAAGAAGCATCATTCTGCCCCACAAGACCGCCTATATTCTCATTTGAGTCACTACTTCCAGTGATTGTCACAGAAACAGAAGATACATTCAGAACCCTCCCAGCTGGATTGATCATACCAGCCAAAGAACCCAAAAATCTTCCTTTCGTAGTATTATTAGCTACAGAGCTAACGCTTCCGCCATTAAAGCGAAGGTTCTGAACAGTGCCACTTAGAACGCCGAAAAAGCCAAGATAAGCAGAGTCACCAGAGACCACAAGATTAGAGATTGTATAATCATTTCCCTCAAGGAGGGTAGCAAAGGGTGAAGAAAACGATCCTAATGGATTCCAATTGCCTGAGAGTCCTATAGAATTGTATAGCTCGTAGCCAATACAAACGTCTGGCTCTACTGGACAGCCTGTTACGTTTCCATTGAGAGAGCTTCCGTCAACACTATTGCGCATGTTATCTAACATCCCTGGATCGAAAATCTCAATGAGACCATCGCCGTCATCGTCTACATCTATGTCATCAGGGACTCCGTCACCATCCGTATCTAACGGTTTACACGCTGAAGAAGCCACTAGCAGAAGTGTCATCACAAGCCCTAAATATATTCTACAGGGAGTCATTATATAGGAAAGCAATGAGCCATCCCCCATGATTTGTCTTTTCTGTTCTTGCACTTTCGTTTCCCTCCTAAGTTTTATTTTGGTAAAATGCACATAGCCGTTTTATTTGTCAATATTTTTTAATATTTTTTTGCTTTTTCTTAAAAAAAAGTTAACTGGTCCTGAACTGTATTTTCACCTGTAGATATCTACCACACACACTAAAGCTAAGTAGCATTGTAAGAGTAGCTACATACAAATCCCTTGTAATCCTATATAGACCATCCAATTGCAGTGTTGTTATATCCCTTTCTTTCATTTTCGTTTAGCTCACAGAGCTCACTTTATATGATGCACATAATCGTTGTATTTGTCAATATTTTTCAGCATTTTTTTGTCTTTCTTTTAAAAAAAGTTCAACTCCCCTTTATGTCAGAGGCAAAATGTGGAAATTGATTGAATATAACTTACCACTTACCTGCGTCTATTGGGTCTCACGGATCTCACGCAAAATCACAAAAAAAGCTAGACAGCCCCTTCGTCCAGAAAAAATTGTACAGATCATGGCTATTCTCTCACAAAAAGATCGCACAAGTCATAGCTATTTTTAAGTAAGTGGCAGGAACCTGATACTACGGAATAGCCAAAGTTTACAATTAAACTGCTCAGTTAACTATTGAATCACTCCAAATACCAGAACATAGGAAATTATCTTGCATAAGGATCAAAATATAATGTCATTATTATTTGCTGGGAAACGATACCTCTCTACCCTTGTGGGATTCATATCCATAATGATACTCACGAGCTTTTCTGCATTGCTGGCACAGACAAAAGTGATCCTATCAGATGAGAAATCGAATTATCCCTTAGTTCAACAGTTAGAAATACTGGAAGATCAGGATCGAAAACTGAGTTTAAGGGATATATTGAATGGTGAGGCAGATTCTTTGTTTACAAAACCGAAAGAAAATCAATTACTCCAAGGGACAGTGGCTAGTACTTATTGGTTGCGATTAGAGCTGCAGGCAGGTCATTCCAAGGATAAGCGTTTATGGTATCTTCAACTGGGAAACCCTCATATTAACATTGTAGACGTGACTTTTTTGAGTGACGGCAAAAAAGTCAAATCCTATCATACAGGAGATCAATATCCTTATGCTCAACGCCCCTTTCGGCATCATCTTTTTGTTTTTCCATTTGAAATACAGGCAAACAAAGAGCTAAATGTAGTGATAAAGGTTGAATTAGATGGGAGAGGCTGGCTACCTATATCGATCCTTTCTCATAATAGCCTCCTCCGCAAGTCCTCTCAAAAAAACGCTGCATTGGGTTTACTATTTGGGATCTTGCTCGCTGCTCTCTTTTTCACAGTATATGGTTTTTTCATGTCTCCTGAAAAAGCAACTATATGGATGCTATTCTATCTGCTAGGAATCATATTTTATATCTTAGGATTTGAAAAGCTGGATTTTGCATTATTTCATCCCGAATGGCCATTACAAAGAAGTACCCAACTTCCTTGTCTAATTGCCTTATTTTCTATATGTCTGTTTTGCCGTGATTTCTTTCGAGTCAATCACAAAAGAACTCCGTGGCTAAATCGATTTCTGTATCTCATACTTGGCTTTATCACACTCACTGCTGCTCTAACGATGATTTTACCGACTGTCAAACAGGGTTTGATCTTTGTAACCTTTTCTGCTATATTTGCAAGTTGCATAGTATTAGTCATAGCTATTGCCTACTGGCAGCGTGGCGAAAAGCAAGCTAAATTCTTTTTTATCTCGTGGTCTTGGCTCCTGCTTGCAATTATCATTTTTTCTGCACAAGTTCTAGATATACTACCACAAAACGAATTTACCAACCGAACTGTATTTGTAGGTATTTCCCTGCAAGTCTGTACTTTAGCTCTCTATCCCTTTTACAAGCTATACTTAGCCCGAATTGAACTGAAACGTATGTTGCGTAGGACGATTAACCATTCACGTTATATTTTAAAGATAAACCGTACTATGGGGAAATTTGTTCCTAATGAGTTTCTAGCTGTTCTTGGCAGAAAAGATATTACAGAGGTTCAGTTGGGTGACCATGTTGAATGCACAATGACTATACTATTCTCTGATATCCGTTCATTTACATATTTGTCAGAAGGTATGTCTCTTGAGGAAAATTTTCGTTTTATTACAAATCATTTCCAAAAAATGGAAGCAATAGTCAGGGAGAATCATGGATTCGTTGATAAATTCATTGGAGATGCAGTAATGGCTCTATACCCTAAAAGTGCTGATGATGCCCTTCGTTCTGGAATTATGATGCAGAAATCTATAGATAAACAGAATAAACATCATAGTGAATCTGGGAATCCTCCCATTCGTATTGGAATCTCCTTAAACACGGGTGTTTTGACTTTAGGTGTTCTTGGGGGAGAAGGACGTATGGAGAATACTGTGATAAGTGATGCAGTAAACATAGCTAGCCATCTTGAGTCATTTAACAAGATCTACTCTACTAAAATGATCCTTACTCAAGAAACTGTAGATAATCTTACAAGACCTCAAGATTTTCTCATGAGGAAATTGGATAGAATACAAGTAGGTGGAAAGAAAAAGTCGATCAATATCTACGAGGTTTTGGAGGCAGATGAAGACCATATTTATGAAGCAAAAAAGAAAACACTAAAACATTTTCGAGAAGGGCAAAATTATTACGAACAAAAAAAATATACTGAAGCTATTCCTTTCTTAAAACACTGTATAGAACAATTTTCAGGAGATAGAACAGCTTCTATATTACTCAGCAAATGTGAAAAAAATCAAAGAAATCAAAAATAGATAGAAATCGGAAATTTTCGTCAATATTCTCTAAAAAAGGGAGCAAAAACACGCTACGGGGGCTCCCGTGCTGGAGGCCTCCTTGTGAAATGACGTTTGATCTGGGCTAATTTCGGGCTGAGGTGAAGGATTTCAGTATAATGTATCTTGGCATGAACCAATGTCAAAACTTTGCCGTTTTTTGATGCCCACTTGGCCGCCATCATCGCCATGAAGAGGCGGCAGCGGCTGACCCCAGCCAAGCGAGCCAGAACCCCAAAGCGGTACCAGACCTCGGCATCCACACGAAAATACCGCGGTCGTAGGAATAGATCGCGAGCCTGATAGGCAGTCCTAAGATTTGCTATACTCGCCTCTTCAACGGAAGCGTGATCTTCGAGAAGAAGCTGAAGGCAGCGATTCATACTCAGATCGTGCTTGAGCAGATAGACCTGTAGATTAGCAAGTTCCTTGTGAGGTATCAACAGAGTAGTTGGAAGAAATCGAGACGCATGCTCTCGATCCCATTGAATTATCTGCTCCATACTAATAAAAGGTTAAAAAAACCACGTTTGTTGCAGTTTTTTTTGCTAAAATCCTTGGCTCACGAGAAAAAAATAGAAGTGCCTGAAAAATCAGGAATTTTAGTCAATATTCGCTAAAAACAGGCGGAAACGCCTATACAAGGAAGCAAGTCACCTTGAGGCGTGACTGTTGATATTAGGAGACAGTCTCCGTGACTTGCCTTTAGGGAAGGCGGCGAGAAATTGGGAGTTTTAGGTAGTATTTACTAAAAAGGTGAGCTGGTAGTAGTAGGTATTAGCTATCGTCTTAGTGAATATTTACTAGTAACAAGCGGAAACGCCTATACAAGGAAGCAAGTCACCTTGAGGCGTGACTGTTGATATTAG
>JABABJ010000107.1 GCA_014238275.1 Leptospirales bacterium
CCCTATGCACCACCCCGCTGTATTATGTCGCGTTGGGTTCGGGCAGATTTTCGGGACGTGCCGGACTTCGACCCCGTCAAAACTTTGACGGGGTCGCGGTGCCCGCCCTATGCACCACCCCGCCGTATTATGTCGCGTATTTCCAGAGAGGTGGCACAACTGAGAGATGCGAAATCCATAGTTTTCACTTATCGGGATAGCTTTAATTTTTTTTCCATGTGAAGGATATTCATTCCATCTTTTCGTTTATATACTACGTGATCCATAATACTTCGCATCAAATGGACTCCAAAACCACCGACTTGATTGCTCGCGAGTATTTGACTAAGGTTCGGAGAACGATACATTTGCATCGGAAAGGGGTGTCCTGTATCATGGAAGATGAGTCTAACCGTATCCGTATTTATCTCAAATATACATTCAAACTCATTTTTTGACGATTCTTTTTCTGCATAGGCATGGAACACTATATTCGCTGCGGCTTCTTCTGTAACTACAAGCAAGTCATTTATTAGGAAGCTGTCTTTGATATGGTCTCTGTATAGAGACTCCACATTGTTACAGAGCTGCTTCACTCCTTCTTTATTTGCAGAAAGACGAAAATGGAATGTTTTAGGAGAAGTTTTTCTATTTTCCTGAAAACAGCAGATTAGGACCGTAAAATCATCATGAGTCAGCTGTTCAGAACGGGAAAACTGAAGCACCTTTTTATAGAGCATATCGACAAGCTCAAAAGGAGCATAGTCTCGATTTTCCCTGAAAAATTGAACCAATCTTTCTAAGCCAAACTCTTCTCCTTCGGGATTGACCGCTTCAGTTACTCCATCCGTATAAAGCACAAGCAAATCTCCGGAGGCTACACGAATCGACGATTCTCCATATCCTTCAGCATCTGTCGGAGCTACTCCGAGTGGTTTACCCCTACAGGAAAGAATCTTGAAACTCCCATCTTTCCGTAAAAGAAGCATTTCATTATGTCCTGCAGATGAATAAAAGATAGTATTGTTTTGTGGTTCATAGTAGGCAAAAAAGAGGGTTGTAAACATCCCCATATCAGACTCCTTATACAAGAGATCATTTGCCTGCCTTAAAATATGAGAAGGTTTTTTTACTGAATCTACAATCGTTTTTAAGACAGAACTTGCCACTGCCATAAAGATCGCAGCTGGAAGTGATTTCCCTGACACATCCCCTATCATCATTCCAAGAGGGCTATCTGGATCATCAGAATGATAAAAATAAAAGTCTCCTCCAGTAACCTGAGCCATTACGGCACGCCCAGCAATATTCGCGTAGTTATGAGCAAAGGAGTCTTCTGGTATAATTTTCGATTGTATACGAGAAGCAATTTCAATCTCTTTTTGCATTGTCCTTTTTTCAGCAATTTCCTTTTGATGCAAAAATCCTTGATAGCCTCTGGAAACATCTGTCATCACGGTAGAAAGCAAACGAATATCATCTCCTGTCAATTGTTCTTCTCCGGAATAAAGTGCACAAAAAACTCCGTAGGGATTCAAATTTTCCCTCTCTTGAAGAAGCAGAAAAATGCAAGAGGAAAGCTGGTTCCTCTTGAGAAAGTTAATGTACTTCGATTCTTTTCTCCCTTTCCTATCCTGTACAAAACGAAGTCGAACTTTTTTTTGAAATATCTCCAAAGCAAGATCAGATACAGAATCCTCCATGGGCTTGCCAGACAACCCTCGTGAAAGAAAGGGGATAAGCTTCTTGTCAGAGGAGGAATAAAATAGAAAGGTCATATAACTAATACTCAAGTTTTCTTTCAGTACATTTCCAACCTCTTCAAACATTGTTTCGATTGTTTCTGACTTCAGGAGGGCTTCAGATATAGAATGAAGGATCATCGTTTCATTTAGTTTTTTCCCAAGCTGCCTGTTACTCTCTTCCAAGTAGGAAGTCAATCTCTTTCGATGCATAGCAATTGCAACAGAATCCGAAAAGCTCTCAAATACATTCAAATCTTCCTGAGTAAATTTCTCTCTTCCGATTGTATTTATCACTTCCAAGACTCCAATACATTTGCTTTCTATGAGTAAAGGTATCGCTATTAAGTTCTTCGTTACAAATTGGGCAAGCTCTCCGGATTGTCGATATATCCGCTCGTCTTTCTCTGCGTCATTTACAATAATTGGTTTTTTCTCCTGAGCACAGATCCCAACGATTCCCTTCCCAACAGGAATACGGACTTCTCGTAGGCCTTCTGTTTTTATCCCCGCAAGAGAAGCAAAATAAAAGCTTTCTTTTTTCTTATCGAGCATAAACATACTTGCTCCTTGAGCATTCAGTACTTTTTTCGCAATGGTAAGAATGGAGTATATCATTTCATTCAATTCTTGAGAGGAATTGATCAGCTTCACGACCTCTAGGATACACTCCAATCTCTTCTCTGCATTTTGTGCACGTCTTAGAGTTTCATGTCCCTCTTGCATCTTCTTCCCGTATCCTCAAAATCCCTCGTTTCAGAGGGGCTCTCTATTCAGATAGAAATTCTAATAAAAATTTGATTTCCCTGTATAGCAAGTAATTTTTATCATTCCTTGACCCGACCCACTTGACATAAGAGATGATTTTTGCAACTGGAGGATAGCAGACTCCATCTTGCAATAGTACATATTCACTACCAATAGCTAATATTCACTAATCAATCCATCCTTTCGTTGAAGATCAAATCATATACAAAAAACCATAAGAGACTAGATTAGATATTATGTCACATTTTAGAGGATATTTATTAAATTATGAATAAAAATAAAAGACATATCGATACTCATTGGATATGAAATCGTCAGTTAATAAAAAAACCTTTTTTATTGTTTTTTATTATTGATTTTATTTATTGACCTATAATGATAGACATGTTTTTTTTGTAAAAATGAATATGCAGGGTTTAAATTCTTATTTTCAAAAGAATAGAAGCTCTATCATATAAGGTCATGGAAATGAACATGTTGTTATATATGACGCAGCACTACAGGGCTATTTTACATCGGATAAAGAGTCTTTGGATTTTTGTGCCAAGAAAGGGTATGAATTAGGCACATTTTTAATCAAGCGATGCGTAAAAGAAGAAGAAGTTCAAAGGTTTTATTCAAGAGTATCTTTTGTGTGATTTTTACCATTAAATTGCCATGAAGATGCCTTACAACGCATTTACACTGAAAGCAGATGATGGAACACTAAGAACCATAAGCACCCCTATTGGTATTAACGTATCAACATCTATTAGGGATAAATTTAAGAAAGACACGAATGTAATAGAGAAAATTGCAGTTTGGGATACTAGCACTACTGACACTGTTATCACCGAAAGAATAGCTAAAGAATTAAGTTTAGAACCAGTAGATACAATTATGATGAACACAGTGAATAATCCCAGAGAAGAAGCAAATATCTATCTCGTAGATATAGTTTTGCCAAACAATGTTTACTCAAATAAAAGAGTTTCTGGAGCGAAATAAATTGGAGGGTGTGATTGCTTAATTGGAATGGATATAATTACACATGGAGATTTTTGCATAACTTCTGATGACAATAATACTCATTATATTAGTTTCAGAATGCCATCTTTGCATAAAGAAATCGATTTTGTTGAACAATTCAATAAAATGATAAAATCAAAACAAAAAAACCATATAGACCAAAACAGAATATAAGCCGAAAGCAGAGAAAAAGAAGAAATAGATAAATGGATCAATAGAGTTTTTTAGACAGAATTGCCTAGTTTTTTCATGTAATTTTCAAAAAAGTGCTTGTAGAAAAGACCCATGATACAATCCTTTCGTAGTATATCTATCCTAAGGTGAAGTTTCTAATCAAAATACAATTCAAATCGTTCCTTCCACAATACTGGTCATTTTAATGCAGCAAAAGATAGCATCAGACAATCTCCTGATTAAAGAAAATTCTCACGTCCGTCGTCTGATCCTAGTTCATGAAGGAGAGGTTGCTGCAGTCAATATTAAGTTGGATCGAACAGGAAAGCGAAAATTTTACTCCCTTGGTAAGAATAGTATACCTGGCTTTTCTAGCCTTATACGAGATAACCCCTCTCCTGTGACTTATGTAACGACAGCTCCTTCTGTCATTAGCTTTTATCCAGTAAGTGGAAACTTCTCTAATATCATATTAGGGAAAGTCAATATAGGACTTACTGCTGTACACTCGCTTCACAAAGAAGTTCTCCAAAGCTTTCAGATGGTTCAAAAAACAACCACCCTTTCCGCCTATATCCAAAAAATTACAGATAACATTGCTCTTTCTTATCAGTATTTGGAAGTAAGAAAGAATAGGAATCAAGATTTGATTGATCCAGTTGCAATGTCTGCAAAAGTAACACAGATAGAATTTGAAAAAAATGGAGGAATGATTCCTCGGCCTATTACTTCCGTCTGGCTTCAAACGGATCATTCAAGCATTCTCAAAAAAAACTATCAATTTGAACCAAGATTTAATCATCTTGATCTTCAGCTGGTTCGTAAAATTCTCGCCCTTCCTATAGATATCCAAAATACAGTATACCACAAAGATCTTGGCATATTGGAAGGTATAGGAGAACAACTAAGAAAAATCCTTCATCAGAATATCCAAGAACTTAGCATCCTTCAGGCAGCCATTGATATGAGTTTAGAACTTCTCTTAGGAAAGATAGACAGCTTTGCTAATAATATTGCGTCTCTCCCCAAAAGCTCTTCTTCCGTCTCAGACCCCATCAAAGATCAGGAAAGTCGCACAATTGCATCGTTTTTAAGTCAAAATTCCAAAACCATCTTGCACTACTATCAGACCTTGCAAGGAATTCCCTACGCTGGAGATTTAGAAACTCTTGATAAGATTGAAGCTAAAAATTTGACTTCTACTTCCCAAGCTGGAATAGATGTTGACTCCCTCAAAAAGAATAATCTCAAAAATTCAGTTCAACAAATTTTGTCATTTGCAAAGACAAGACCTGAGGTGACGAGAGATACAATGGAAGCCTTCAACCAGATCAATTTGAGTCAAATCCCTTGGGATACAGACGCACAGCAAAATAAAAGCAAAAGAAAAATTATTTCTGTTTATTGGGAAGCCTATCAGAACTGTCTTCTTTTACATAAGCAGTATAAGGGTAAAGTGCCAGACAGTGTAAAATTAATGCTTCGTTTTGGTTTTTTTGATGAAAAACTCATAGATGATTCTCAAATACACTTCTTGTACAATCATCTGGAAGATAAATCTTCCTCTCAAAATAATTTGCTTGATAGCGTAGAATGGCTTGACCAGATCTACGATTCTAAACAAGTCCCTTCTGTAAGTAACCTTGGACAGACTTATATAGAACAAATCAAAGCCGAAAAAGGAAAAGGTGCATGGAAACGAGAGTCAGATATACCTGAAGAGATCAATACTCCTGAATGCCGTATTAGATATGAAATTAAAAACTTCCTAATGGAAAACGTTCGTATCACAAGCGGTTCTCCCACAAAATCGTTTCCAATCCTCAATCGATATAATCTTTCCTTACCAATCGAAAAATGTTTTGTCAGCAAATCATTAATCGAACGCAAAATTCAAGAAATTCTTTCGGTTGATACCTTTGCTTTCCATCGTGAAATCCTTCTCAATGATGAAATTCGTAAAATAGAAAAAGAGTTTGTCCAAATGAGTATTCTTCCCCTCTTTGTAATAGTTCCTTCCGTAGGGACAAAAATTATGATGTGGCAAGAGATTTCAGGATTCAATAAGACCTCTCCCGCTAGAATTGCTGTCCCTGTATTTGCTACTATGGATCTCTTTACTATGCTCATTGAAGTAGTTGCTATTTTACGTTGGGAAATTACTAAGACGATGATGGGAGTAGACTGGAATAATGTGACTCGCTCATCTCTTACGACCGATTATACAGATTATCTTTTATTTTACAAAAAAAGCCGAGATATTTCGGGAGAAGTAAAACAGAAAATTGCTGCTGATTTGAAAAGGTTCCGTAATGATCGTGATCGTTTTGCAAGCGACTATACAAAGTGGATCAAATATGAATCCCAAGGTATTTTAAGGATGAATAAGCTTGTCCGTGCGATTTTTTTCCGTCACATTCCCTTTAATAAACCAATTCGAGAACAAATCGCAAATCATCCAGCCTATACAGAACACCTAAGACGGTTCACAAACCTTCGGAAACGTAAATTACGTGAACTGGAAATCCGTTACAGGAAATACGGCGAAAACCTTCCAATAGAGTTGAAAAAAAACCTGGAATTTTACAGCATTTAACTGCAATAGATTCAATCACAATGTTACTCGTATGCTTCTTTCTCTTCCAAGTATGAACGGTTGGTATAAGGTGATAAAACTGCCCACTACTCATACCTCATGTATCACCTAAGAGTTCACATAAAAAAGACTCGACTCTATATACCTTTTTGATTCTTTGCATAGATTAGCCATAAAAGAGACCCAAAAGGATAGAGTTGTCCGATATTTCATAAAAGAGACAAAATAGAAAACAACTTGGAATACAATGAACTTGGATAGAATGAAAACCGTTCCAAACCCAGAGACTTCTTTTTTTAGAAATCTCACTGAGAAACTTAGAAGTACTATGCCAGAGCATGAAATTGATGAAGCTCTTCCTCTCATCAAGGAAATTCACCTCCTAAAAAAAGAAAAAAATGCTCTCATCCTAGGGCATAACTATATGACACCTGATGTCTATCATGGAGTTTCAGACTTCACAGGAGACTCTCTTGCATTGGCACGAAAGGCAGCTTCTGTTGATTCAGACATTATTTTATTTAACGGTGTTCATTTTATGGCAGAGACAGCAGCCATTCTCAACCCAGATCGCCTTGTCCTCATTTCTGATCCAAAGGCAGGATGTTCTCTTGCAGAAAGCATTAATGCCGAAGATGTGCGAGAGCTCAAAAGACAATTCCCTGATATTCCCGTTGTAACTTATGTGAATTGCTCGGCTGCCGTGAAAGCAGAAACAGATATATGTTGCACAAGTGCCAATGCACTTCAAGTAATTGAAAGCCTTCCAAGCTCCAAGGTAATTTTCCTTCCTGATGTATATCTTGCTCAAAATATACAAAACCAAACGGATAAAGAGATCATCTCTTGGGAAAAAGGAAAATGTATGGTACACGAGCAGTATAATGTGGATGATCTCAATGCAGCTCGAAACCAATTTGACGATCTCCTTATCATTGCTCATCCAGAATGTCCTCCCCAAGTGATTGAAAGTGCTGATTTCTCTGGAAGCACTTCAGAGATGAGCTCTTATATTGCCAAGAATCACGCAAAAAACCTACTCCTCCTGACTGAATGCGGAATGGCTGATAACCTTCGCTCGGAATTTCAGGATCGTCATTTCATTTCTACCTGCCATACATGCCCTCATATGAAACGGATCCACCTCAAAGGAATCAGAGATTCCCTACTATACACACAGTACGAAGTGAAAGTCCCTGAAGAAATACGAATCAAAGCTCGAAAAGCAGTTGACCGAATGCTCACCCTTGTATAGATGGTCTTAATGAATCTTCTTTTACTGGTGTTAGTATGACTCGAGCTACCAAGACCACCATCTATTTATCTTCTGCCATTGTCTTAGCAGTATTCCTTTTATTTCGCTTTGGAGCCTCGATTTACATAGACTATCTCTGGTACGAAAGCCAAGGACATGTCAATACGTGGAGAAAACTGTTTATCACAAGAAGTCTTTTTGGTCTTGAAGGATTTTTGGGTGGGTTTCTTGTCTACATACTAAACTATACCTTTGTCTTTTCAAGAATGAGATATTTGATACTACTGATACCTAGGATGTATTTTTATCTGATAATAGTAGGGACAGCAAGTACTTTAGCGTTTGTTTTTAATACGTCTCTTATCTATAACTTATGGGATTCTTGGATACTTTACTCTTTGGCTCCTAATTATGGAATTGAAGACCCTGTGTATGGGCTGGATGCGTCCTTTTATATGTTCCATCTGGGATGGTATCAGGGGCTTCTGAACTGGTTTCAAGTCACACTTTTTTTTAGTGCTATCATTGTCTTGCTCGTGTGTATCTTTCCTTTTTATATCTTTTCAGGAAAAGAAAGAGTGCCTCGACCTTCTGAATTGATATCCAAAAACATGCCTCATTTATGCCTTCTTGGAAGCCTTTTTTTAATCTTTCTTAGCATGGATATATATTTGGAGAGGTACAATCTGATCTTTGATGGCTCGTCTGCTAAAACAGCAGGGGCATCCTATACCGATGCAAATGCTCGATCTGTGGCTTATGTGATTTTTTCCTGCTTAGGTCTTCTCACGGGAATAACCCTCATCATCAGTAATTTTTTGGAACGTTGGAAGTTTTCTGCATATCTTATTGGTATATGGGCTCTTTCGTATGTTCCTGTAATCCATTTTTATCCGGCTATCATCAGTATGGTACAGGTTAGTCCGAATGAATTTGTAGCAGAAAAGGAATATATTCAGCATAGTATCCGATACACACGCGAAGGCTACGGTCTCACAGGATTAGAGCGAAAGGGCTTTACGGGAAGCTCTCGACTTTCCACTTCCGATCTGCAAAAAAATCGTGGGACTATAGACAACATACGCCTTTGGGATTATCGTCCATTAAAGGCAACTCTCCGTCAGCTTCAGGAAATACGCCAGTATTATGAGTTTCTGGATGTAGATGTAGATCGCTATCAAGTAGAAGGTAAAGTCAGGCAGGTAATGGTTGCTGCTAGAGAGCTCAATCAAGATAAACTTCCAACACGAGCAAATACTTGGGAATCAAGACATCTTCAATACACCCACGGCTATGGGCTTGCAATGTCTCCTTCCAATAGAGTACTTTCCAACGGTCTCCCTGATCTTTGGATTCGTGACTTCCCTCCAGTGATTACTCAGAAGGGTATCAACCCTGTGAAAAGACCTGAAATCTACTATGGAGAGAGAACCAATGATTATGTCATTACAAACACTACTCTCAAAGAAATTGACTATCCAAAGGATCAAAACTTTGCAGAGACAAGCTATGCAGGAAAAGGGGGAATTCATCTCGGGAAGGGACTTAGATATCTTCTTCTTGCTTCTCATTTCGACACATGGAAAATACTTATATCACGCTATGTAGATTCCAAATCAAAAATTCTCTTTCGCCGTAACATCCATCAAATCGTCCGTCTTCTTGCACCTTTTCTGGAATATGATAGGGATCCATATATGGTTGTTGGAAATGACGGAAGGCTTTATTGGATAATGGATGCCTATACGGTTTCTTCTCGGTTTCCCTATAGTGCAAGGCTTCGCTCTCAATATTTACAGACAGTCACAGAAGGCGAGAAAAAGTATCTTAGTCGTCTTAAAGGAATCAACTATATACGAAACTCAGTCAAGGTGGTCATTGATGCCTACGACGGAAAGGCCTCTTTTTATGTGAGTGATCCTAGCGATCCGATCATCCAAGGATGGTCATTTTATTTTTCACGCCTCTTCCAACCTTTGCATGAGATGCCTGATTTCCTAAAAGAACATATTCGTTATCCAGAAAACCTCTTTTTGATTCAGGCGGCAATATATACAGACTATCACATGGATGATCCTCGTGCCTTTTATAACCTAGAAGATCGATGGCAACTTGCAGAGGAGGTCTATTCTGGTCGAACACAAAATCTGGAGCCTTATTATACAGTCATTCAGCTCCCTGGTCAAGAGAAGGAAGAATATGTTTTGATGATTCCTTTTATTCCGGACAAGAAAGAAAATATGATCGCATGGATGGCTGTAAGGTGCGACTACAAAAATACAAAAGATCCTAAAGACAATCCTTATGGAAAAATCATTGTCTTTGACTTCCCTCATGCTCGTCAGGTCTATGGTCCCATTCAGATAGAATCACGAATTGATCAGGATCCTTCTATTAGTAGAGACCTTACCTTATGGAATCAACAAGGCTCTCAAGTGATACGAGGCAATCTTCTAGTCATACCCATAGCAAACTCTCTCCTGTACATAGAACCGATCTATCTGCAAAGCACCAACTCACCCTTTCCTGAGCTAAGACGAGTGATAGCTGCCGATAGCACTGGTGTCGTCATGGGAGAAAACCTTGAGGATGCCTTGAGCCTTCTCACATCTCTAAGAGCTTCGGATGTAGCTAGCCTAGAATTGGGACAAAGCGATTCTCAGAAAATCCAGAAAAAACCAAAGCCATCTCTCTCAGATGGCTTAATACAATCTCGAATGCTTCTTAGGAAAGTACAAGAAGCCGCAGCAAGAGGTAAGTGGAAAGAATTTGGCTCTCTCATGCAAGAGCTCAAGGAAACTCTTGAAGGAATCAATCCCTAATCTGCTACTTTTCTTCTAGTAATAGCTATCGTTATGAGCTATCGTCTTAGTCAATATCTACTAAAAACAAGAGTCGCTACTAGCAAGTATTAGCTATCTGCCAGTGTTGAATTAGTAAATTTGACTATAAATGGATGCAAGCCTACTAAGACAGGGTATGTATATATATGATAAGGAGGAGCGTAGTATTACAGGCGTGCTTTTAGGGAAATCGCCGAAAAAATGAGAATCCCTATTGAGAATCCCTATAGAGATCAAAGAGTGCCATATGGATTAGTGGAACAAGGCCAACGGATCGCAAACAGGAGGTTTTACGTATTTTTTATATTATACTTGACCGTATAAGCAAACATTCCATGACATTACCATTATCGTTTGTGTTTCAATCATACTTCATCAAAGGGCTTAAAAATATTTGGACATGAAATCAACAACAAAAAAGCTGTTTTTAGCATTTCTTATTGTCTCTTCGGCTTCGTCCATAGATGCGAACGATTCTCAGCTATGGCTTGGCTTGAAGGCACAAAAGAAATATTATGATTTTTTTTCACTCAAATTTAACAATGAAGTTCGTATCGCAAAGAATATTTCCAAATTTGATTATTTTCATTCAGATCTGGGGCTACTTTTCCATCCAATTCAAGTCAAGTGGCTTAATCTCGGATTCAATGGAAGATTTCTTGCCTCTCCTGAGTGGGAGTTTAGAACTCATGGGAATCTCATTTTCAAGCTTGCTTACAAGGCTCTTTTGAAAACTTCCAATCGTACAAGGTTTGAAATTCATGTAGACGAAAGTGGTTTTTCCAAATGGAGAGGAAGAAATAAAACAGGATTTTCTATAAAGGCTTGGGAGAAAGCGAATTGGTCTATTCATTGGATTCTTTCAGAAGAATTCTTTTTTGTAAGTCAAGGGGTTAATGAGAATAGACTTTTAAGTGGTCTGAAGATTTGGCCAATCAAAGATGCAGGCCTATCTCTATACTACCAATGGAGAGTAAAAAATTCCCTCCAAGAAAATGCACAATGGACTCATGCTCATATAATTGGAGTGAGAGCCTTGTTAAAATTTTAGATAAGGAATCCTCTCAAAGAAGTACAAATATTTGAAAAGTTGAGCATAGAGAAATCGAGAAGATAGAATGGGAAAAAAACTAAAAATTC
This sequence comes from Leptospirales bacterium, assembly GCA_014238275.1. Classification (GTDB taxonomy): domain Bacteria; phylum Spirochaetota; class Leptospiria; order Leptospirales; family Leptonemataceae; genus JABABJ01. Next base: position 11,506 of record JABABJ010000107.1, read on the forward strand.
AAAAAAAAATTAGCACACGAAGACTCTTTAAAAATCTACAGGGAATGTACCCTTTTCAAAAGCAGAAAAACAAGCTATTTTATGTGTTCTTGGGACTTACGATAGTACTATGCGCTTTTTTACACCCTTATCAAGAGATAGCTATGTGGTTGGCATTTTTTCTAGCAGGTTACTCTGCCATTGCGAATGATAGCATACAAACTATAGGGACATTCATTTCTTCCAACTCACGAAGAGTGCGATGGTATTATTTATGGATTTTCATGGGTAGTATTTTCATCGCTACTATTTTATATAGTTGGCTACAATATGGAGGAGATATCAGTCATGAACGCCTCCATAACAAGGGACTGGATACTCCTCCTAGTAAATTTACCTTTTTTCAATTGTTTGCCCCGATTATCTTGCTGATATTGACCCGCTTACGTATGCCAGTTTCCACTTCTATTCTTCTCTTAAGTGCCTTTTCTACTCATGCTAGTACTTTGGGAAAAATCATGGTAAAAAGCCTATTTGGATACTTGATCGCGTTTGTATTGTCCTTTGTGCTCTGGTCTGCGATTACATTCTTAATGCGTAAAATCTCATTAAAGCGACGAGCTTCTGTCTGGTGGTATCCTATACAATGGCTCACCAGTGGAGCATTGTGGTCAGTATGGATCATGCAAGATATGGCGAACATAGCAGTGGTCCTTCCGAGAAGTTTATCTCTCGAACAATTTCTCGTTGTTACGAGCTACATCTTCTTTGGATTGGGTTTATTGTTTTACTTAAAAGGCGATAGAATACAAGAAATTGTCGAAGAAAAAACAAGCATGATTGACGTACGAGTTGCTACCTTGATAGACATCAGCTACGCATGTATTTTGTACTATCTCAAAATAGTAAATAAAATACCCATTAGCACCACATGGGTTTTCATTGGTCTTTTGGGAGGAAGAGAGCTTGGGCTAGGTCTCATGATGCATAAAAAGAAAAGGCAAAAAAGCCGATTGAAGTATGGATTAAGGATTATCTCCAAAGATGTTTTATATACAATGATAGGCTTATTCGTCTCTATCCTCCTTGCTATAGCAATCAATCAGAAGATGCAAGATGCAATTCTAAAGCTCTTTGGTTTTTAACTCATAAAGTCTCCACTTCAACTCACAATCAGAAAAATTTCATTTTTTCGAGGTGGAATCCTTTTGAATAGAAGAGTTTTGGGAAGAAAGAAAATAAACAGCACTCCAAACGTCGCTATCACTCAAGGAAGCACCAGCTCGTGCGGGCATAAGCTGTCCTGTGATGGATTTCCCCGCACCGATTCCATTCAAAACCAATCGACCTATCTTCTTCTCACTGTTGCTATGAAGCCATTGTGAATCACTAAGACTGGGTCCGACAAGCCCACTCTTATAGCTTCCATAGGCACCATGACAGGATGAACATACCTTCTCATAGATCTGTTCCCCTTTTTGAATTGCTTCTGAAGTACGCAAAGGTATGATTGAAAGCTTAGGAGAAACATAAAGAGCTCCTGTTTTTAAACGATAATTGATATAAGGATCTTCTTTCAGAAAGCCTTGAAGAAAAATAATCTTTATTCCTCCTCCGATGAGAGCTCCAAAAAAAAGGAACAAGAGCCAATTAGGAACTCCTCTCTTCAAATGATCCATCTCATCCCTCCTCCTTTAGCTGGAGCACCTTTCTTTGTGTTTCATTCTTTGACATAATACTTCCCAAAAAATACCTTTTCTCTTTTCCCACGACTCAAAAGATAACTAATCAATGCATCTCCCTGTGTCTTCTCTTGAAGGCGGGAAGAAAAACTCCTTTGATAAACATCAG
>JABABJ010000112.1 GCA_014238275.1 Leptospirales bacterium
AGCTGGCGGAGCATCGTAGAAGCTGAACGATAATTTCGTGCTTCTCGTATTTGTTCTAAAAGATCATCAGGAAGAGGCTCCTTGGTTTCCAGATGAGAGCTAAGAGAAAGAAGGGTAGGACGATGATAACACCAATTTTCCATAAACTGACTGGGAAACTCTACTGCATCCCATTCCACACCGTTAATTCCTGAAATATCAGGATATTTGACTTTTGTAAGCATGTGCTGAAGACCATGACCAAACTCATGAAAGAGTGTTTCAACCTCACGAAAGTTCATCAGAGCAGGCTGATCTCCCAAAGGAGGAGCTGCATTGCATATCAAATAGGCAACAGGTAACTGAAGGTCTTCCTCTCTTTGCCATCGATTGATACACTCATCCATCCAAGCACCTCCCCTCTTATCTTGAGGACGAGAATAGGGATCCAGATAGAAAGAAGCAATTTTCTGACCACTTTCCTTATCTTTGATATGAAAAAAACGGACATCTGGATGCCATACAGCTACTCCTTTCTCAGCAGAAGAAATTTGAATATTGAACAAATTCCCCGCCAAACAAAAGAGACCCTCCAATACTTTTGAAAAGGGGAAATAGGGACGAAGGTCTTCTTCTATGAAGTGAAATTTCTTTTCGCGGAGCCGTTCTGCCCAAAAGGAAATATCCCAGTGACATAATTCGTTACTTTCGCCTTCCGAACGAGCAAACTCGCGAAGCTCATCAAGCTCTCGGCAGGCCGGTTCAAAAGAAGCATTTCTAAGATTCTCGATAAAATCATAGACCTCTTGGACAGACCCTGCCATTCTGCTCTCTAGCTTCATTTCTGCATAGCTTTCATAGCCAAGGAGTTTTGCTTGTTCTTTCCTCAGGCAAAGGATTTGACGTATTGCCTCCTGATTACTCAGCTCTCCCTCAGAAGCACGGCCAATGAAAGCACGATAGATCTTCTCGCGAAGGGAACGGTTGCGGCAATTCTCCAAAAACGGCACAAGTAAAGGAGCCTCTAAAGTAAAGCACCAAGGTCCTTGAGAAGAATCCACACGAGAAACTTTAGTAGATTCTTCTGGAGAATCAAAACCAGACGAAGTGCCTGAATTTTCTTGTAAACGCAAATAGTTATCTGCAGCCAATTGGAGACAGGAAAGAGGAATCCCTTCAATATCTTTGGGCTGATCCACGATCATAGAAAAGGCCTTAGTCACATCAAGGACACGGTTCGTAAAATCATGACCTAGTTTGGAGAGCTCTGCGGCAATTTCGTTAAAACGCTTTCGCTTATCAGAAGGAAGGCCAACCCCTGCATGCTTTGCATCTCGTAGCCTCAGAGCAAGCATCCTCTTAAACTCAGGAGAAGAGTCCGAACATTTCTGAAGCTCTTGTTCAGCCTTTTGGAAGAAGCAATACAAAGCTTTGCTTTGTCCCATTCGAAGGCAGAAATCTACAACCTCCTTTTGCACCTCCTCATGTGCTTCTCTCAACTCGGACGTATTCTTGACTCCCAGAAGATGATTGACCGTTCCCCAAACTCGACTCAGACGATACTCAATTTGATTGAGATTTTCCAGTACATGAGGAAAGTCCTTAGAATTGGAGTCCTCACTGATAGAGTCTTCGACCTTTTGAAAGTCTTGACCTACCTCTTGGAGAAGCTGACGGACGGCAGGAACTACATGCCCTTCTTTGATCTGATCAAATAAAGGTAATCCTCGTGTATCCGAAAGAGGATTGGGATGAGTTATTGACAACTTATTCATATTCTAAGCCCATAGTAGAGACATCAGAACCAATCACAAAATAAAGCCAAAATTTTTCAAGATTTTTTTGTTTTATCGGGAAGAAGGAGGAGAATAAATTCTGCCTTTGTCTTGTAAGAGTTTTTGAGAGAAAGGTCTCTGAGAATTTGATCTGCTTTGCCAGAAATAATTCTCTCTTTTTCTCTACTGAGTTCGATTCCTAAAACAAGCTCTCTCGTAGGAAGATGCTTCTTGAGTTCTTCCAAAAGCCTGTTCAGACGATAGGGAGTATCCATTAAGATGATAGGCTTTGTTTCTTTTCGCATGTGAAGAATCTCTTTTTGGCGCTCACGTTTTTCGACAGGAAGGAAGCCTCGAAAGAAAAATTGCTTGAGGTTCCATCCACAGACGCTTAGAAAAGCTGTAAGGCTACATACACCAGGGACGCAGTGAATCCTAATACCCTTCTCTCGACATGCTCGCACCAAATCTGCCCCTGGATCGCAAAAACTAGGAGTTCCACAATCAGAAATAAGTGCTGTCTCATTTTTTGCACAGACAGAAAGAAGCATACTAAGCTCGCTCTTCTTCGTATGCTCGTTTAGAAAGTATATTGTTTGATTGCTTGAGATTTTTATGCCAAAGCTCTTGAGATTTTGAAATAATGCCTTCCTTTCTTCAGCAATGATAACACAACAGCTTTCTATCACCTCTCTTCCCCTTGGACTTAGGTCCAAAGGATTACCGATAGGTATAGCTACTACATGAAGAGACATACAAAGAAAAGCTAAGTGACACTCCCTTTATGTCCATCTTTTTTAGAAAGAATATCAAAAAATCCCTCTCGAAAAGTTGGGAAAGAGTATTTTCCTAAAAGATCTTTTACATAGAGACTTCGAATCATACGCCCCTTTACAGGCTCATCTCTCCAGTTTCCTTCAAGCCTACCCTTAGATAAAAGCCCTTGAGGAAGAAGTCCCTCATTGAGACTATTTTGGAGGCTATTTTGGAGGCCATTTTGGATCCCCACAAGGTAGCCTTCTAGCCAAAGAAAGACTTCTTTATATGGGGCGGGGAGCTCATCTACAGCGTGTATTAATGGATGAGGAGTGCCTCTCCTTCTCGCAACAGTGAGTAAGATTCGGGCAAGATCACAGACATGGATCCGAGATACAATCCTATTTCCAATGAAGATACGAGAAAAATTTCCAGAAAGAAGCTGAGATACCACTGACCTTCCTGGCCCATAGATTCCTGCAGAGCGTATAATTCTTGCTTTTGGATAAAAAGAAAGTATCATTTCTTCCTCTTCAAGCCTCCTTTTTCCTCTGGTAGTATCCGGTCGTGGGTAGTCTGATTCGACATAGCTTTTGATTTCTCCTTGAGAATCAGAGGGAAAGACGGCTGTAGAACTGATGTAGAGATAGACAATCGATGGATTCTTTTCGAGGAGAGAAGATACCTGCGGATGATAGGGAGGCTCTCTTTTGCGAGAGGAAGGAGAAGAAAGAGGAGGAATCGTATTTATGATACAGTCTATGTGTATGTTTGGATCTACATAGTAGGATAGCTCAGAAAAGTGCCCCTGTCGCCTGCTTAAAAAATAGAATTTGTTTTCGTTACTAAAGTTGACCGCAATATAGCGTCCTGTGTAGCTGGCACCTAGGATAAGTATATTCATGAAAAGAACGACAAAACCACAACAGAGACTTAAATATCCGTCTGATTGGCAGAAATGCAAGCAAAATAAAAAAAAAATCACGATTCTAACTGCCTATGATGCCTCTTCTGCTCTCCTTTTGACCCATACCCCACTAGATGCGATCCTGATTGGCGATTCCCTCGGAATGACCGTACAGGGGCATAAATCGACTCTCTTTACTACTCTCGATGAGATGATCTACCACTGTCGAATGGTACGGAGAGGTGCTCCTGAGCTTTTTCTTATTGGAGATATGCCCTTTGGAAGCTGGCAGACAAGTAGCAAAGATGCCATTTCTAATGCAATACGCCTAGTAAAAGAAGGAAAGGTGGATGCAGTCAAGTTTGAAGGAGCTCATCCTGAACTTCTTGATGCTATCCAAAGACTTATCTCCCATGGGATACCTGTTATGGGTCATGTTGGCCTGACTCCGCAAAGTTTCCAGAAGTCTGCAAGGTTTCAGGTACAGGGAAGAGATAAAGAATCACAAAAAAAAATCAGCGAAGATTCCCAGAATCTACAAAATGCAGGCTGTTTTGCCCTTGTTTTAGAGCTTCTTTCCTCTTCTCTTGCAAAAGAAATCACAGAAACACTCACAATACCTACCATCGGCATCGGGTCTGGAAGGAACACATCGGGTCAAGTCCTCGTTCTTCACGATATGCTTGGATGGAATACATCTTCTTCTCCTAGGCATGCCAAAAGATATACAGAGCTTGGACAAACGATTATCGCTGCAGTCAATCAATATGTATCTGAGGTTTCTTCAGGCACCTTCCCTAATGAAGAACATTCTTAAACAGTGTCCATACACCTTGCTCTCGTTCCTATCAATTTTATATAGTTCCTAAAAAAAATCACTCAAAAGCCAAAAAAAACAAAAAAAAAGTAGTCAAATCAGAACAGATAATATAATGGTAAAAGAATGGAAATAAAATTAGGATCAGAAATTGGTTTAGCCCGCTCGTCGGTCTATCAGTTCCCAAAGGTTGTTAGGTATACAGAAAATCCTGGAAACCTTCCCAACAGGGATGTGACAAACAAGGGAGAAGAGAGAGCTGACAAGGAATCACGAAGTGTTAAGTTTACCGATTCTATAGATCGTTACCAAGTAGAGGGTAACACGGTAAACATTCAGGTCTAAGAGCGAAAGTCAGCCAAGTTAGATTGCTCTCTGTTATAGAAAGGCTTCTGTATGGGAAGATTTCTATATGAGAAGTTCTCTGTCATAGACGGGTTTCTGGCTGTGTGTTTTTTAGCCTTGTGTACCTTAATTGAGTGAGGGAGGTGTATTTTGCTTTCTTTGCCTTTTTGTGTCTTTTTGCACTTAGAATGTTTTGCTCTATCATGAGAGCCCTTTTTCGGAGATCTTTTCCTCATACAAATATGTCTTGTACAGATATTTTTACTCGTCTTCCCCTGTTCCTTTGTCTCTGTTCCTTTTTGCTTCCTGTTTCTTGTAAGAGTAGTCTACTTCGAAAGGAGCTTGCAAAAACTTACAATCAAGAACTCAAATCCAAGAGATATAAGGTGTTGCAAAACATCTACTCTCCTTTCCCCAATGAAGTAGCTCTCGACTCCACCCCTAGCAAAAGGATTTTGTTCAGAAAAGGAGAAAAGGTGAAAATCATCCTCGAAAATGGTGCCCAATGGGTGAGAATGCGAGCATTTTTAGCTGATTCCGATCTAGAAAAGGACTCAGGACGCATCATTTTGTATATTGTCTCAGGGCTGAAAGCAAGAAAAAAGAAAGGAAAAAAACAATCTCTTTCCAGAGAAGAACTGGATATAGAAATTTCTCGCTTTCTTAAGAAAATTTAACAATAGGTTTTACTGCCAAATCAGTATTTCAGAGGGCTATTTTGAAGCCTAGTATAGCATAAGTAGAGACTTTTTTACAGAAACTATACCAAAAAAGTCGATAGTAGGCTTTGTGTGCTATTCATATACTTGTTGCAAAGCTACAAGGAACTTCCTGATATGGATACTCTTTTTTGCATTCTTTTTTATATTTCCTTCGATTCTAAATTCTCGGAAGCTATACAAGGAAAATATAAACCTTATAGAAAAGTACAGTCAGGCAATAGAAGATGAACTGAACATTTATATAGAAAACCTACGAAAAGAGAAAATAAGGCTACAAAAAATAAAGCGAAATAACTCTTTTTCTCTGTTCAATCAAGGAAAGGGATTCACTCATAGTATCAAGAAGGGAGACACGATGTGGTCCCTAGGGAAAAAATATAACCTTAGCGTTGGTATGCTCCTACAGCATAACCCTCAACTCAAGCACCGCCACCCTCATATAGGAGAAAAAATTCTGATTTCTTCCTCCAAGTCAAATAAAAGGGTCTTGAAACATATCCCTCAAAAGAAGCTATCATCCTATCACCTTGTCTCCAAAGGAGAGACTTTCTACTCGATTGCAAAGAAATATCATCTTTCCGTTCCTAAGCTCAGAAGTATCAATTCTATCAATCATTCAGATATCTTACAGATTGGTCAGAGGCTAAAGACTTCTTTTGTACCCTCACCCTCTCCCACTCATACTCCCCCTGCTAAGAAAGATTCTCTTTCTTCTTCTGCGTTAAGGATCTCCTTGCAAAAACGCTTTCCGTATCGTAAGAACTCTTCTTCTCCTTTTATATGGCCACTTGTCGGAGGAAAAATTACATCCATCTTTGGGCCCAGAAGAAACCCTTTTCAAAGAAAAAAGCGTTCCTTTCATAGGGGTATTGATATAGCAACAAAACAGGGAACTAAGTTTCGTGCAACTCGGAGCGGAATCGTAGTCCGTTCTAGCCGTATGGGGGGCTATGGCAACTGCATTTTCATTCAACACGCACAGGGCTATATCTCGATTTACGCCCATAACAGAAGAAATTTGGTTCGAAAGGGTCAGCTTGTAAAGACAGGTCAGATCATCGGAACGGTCGGCAAAACAGGACTTGTAACTGGATCCCATCTTCATTTCGAAATACGAAAAAGCTCTCAGGCAATCAATCCTCTTACTGTCCTAAAAAAAAAGAGTCTTTCCTTGAATGAAAAGAATATTTTTTCTTTTCATTCAGACCAAGATAAGATAAACTTGCCTTGAGAGAGAGATCGTATGATTGCATATTTTATCAATTTACAGCAGAATATCTTCTTACTTAGTCTGATTGCCTCTGTATTCTTGGGATTATCCTGTGCCTATTTACTACGAAACACAGTCATCTTATTCTCTTCTGAGAAAGAGATCAAGCCCTTGGAGTCCTCTGTCTCGAAAAATACAGGAAAATATTCGAAGCAATCCTCTCTTCCCGATGAAACAGACTTTAATGATAGTATAGCTACAGGGAATCTCTTTAGAGGAAGTGCGACAGAAGGTGAAGAAAGTACTGAAAACACAGGTATTGAAAAGATAAACTTGCTTGGAGTTCTATCTGGATCTACTTGGTTTGCAAGAGCAATGATTCTTCTGGAAGGAGAAAAACTTGTAAAGTCCTACGCCATCGATGATAAGATAGCTGGGGTGAGACTAGTCTCTATCCGTAAAAATTCTATCTTAGTAGAAAGTCCATCAGGGGAGCGTCTGGAGATTTCAGTGGGAAACTCAAATAACCCAAAAACTCCAAAAGCAAGCACTGCGACATCCTCAGCGAATCCAAAAGGCGGGAAAACCCATAAGATTGTATTGAATCGTGATCGATTTAAGCAGCTAATCAGCAATCAAGCAGAGCTTTTTCGCCTCAAATTTTCCCCTTCTATCCAAAAAGGAAAAATCAAGGGTTGGAATCTCCTTAGAGTACCAAAAGACCACTTTTTGTACTCCATGGGAGCTCGAAGTGGAGATATTATCAGACGATATAATGGTCAAGAGCTCGAAAGCCAAGATCGAATGATCTCTATGTGGCAGTCTCTTCAAACAGCAAACGAGGTTGTAGTCGATTTAGAGCGAAAAAAACAGATCCTTACCTATGAAATTACAATTCAATAAAAAAATCTTTTTTCTTTAAGGATTCTTCTTTCTTACGACCGAATATATCTCATAAGGAAAGGAATCAATCACCCCCGACGATAATAGATAGAGAACAAAAGAAAGAAAATGAAGAAAATATTTTTGCGATTCATACCATTGAGCTTTTTAGCTTTTTTCATCTTTCCTCTACATACTCAGGAAAAATCTCTGAATCCAGACCGTATTTCCTTCGCCCCTTGCAAGAAAAACTGCTTCACTGTCAATTTCAAAGACGTAGAATTACACGATTGGCTCAAAACGATGTCTGGCCTGATTCGCCGCAATATACTTGTAGATGATTCAGTGAAAGGGAAAATTACAGTCATCTCTTCTCAAAAGGTCTCTCAAAAGAGAGCCTTTTCTTTTATGAAGCAGGTTCTTGAAATTAAGGGTTACAGTGTTATCGAAGAGCCAGACTTGATTAAAGTTGTTCCTCTGGCTAAGGCACGGTATGCCTCCCTCCCCTCAGGAAAAGACCCGAATATCTTTTCTTCTGGAGTGATCTCAAGGCTCCTTTCCATGCCCGATGAAATAGAACTCAAGGAAATCTCAGCTGTCATCAAATCCGTTGCAGGAGCGGAGGTAAATATCACAAACTATGCACCTACAAACAGCATTGTCCTGACTGGTTTTTCCCGTAATGTACTTCGAGCTATAAGAATCAGCAATGGATTGATTCGAAAAATCCAAAAATCAGACAATCAGGTCAAAAGCTCTAATTCCGTACATATCTATTACGTAAGGCATATGAAAGCCGAAAGTCTTGCAGGTGTTTTGAAAAAACTGGATACTCCCTATACCACACAAAGTAGCCCGGGACAGAAGGCAAAAACCAAAACAAAAATACAGGCTGTTGCTCATAAAGAGTCCAATTCCATTGTAGTTACAGCAAATCCCTCCCTATGGTCTGAGATCAAAAAAATCGTCACAAAACTAGATACGAAAAGAAGCCAAATCCTGCTGGAAGTCCTCATCGCAGAGGTACAATCAGGAAAAAACAATGACTTTGGAATTGACTGGAGACTCATTGGACAAAATAACATTCCTACTGCACAGTTTAATGAAGGAGTTGCCTTAGAATCTGGAATTGTCGACCCACAAGGGAATCTTGAATCAAATCCTCTAGCACGCAATCGAGCTCAAGGCTTTAGTCTCGGATTCCTAAATCCTATAAATGGAGTTGGTAGTATACTTGGAATCCTCAAAGCCACTGTGGGAAGGAACAACTTCAAGGTTCTTTCTTCACCACAGATATTATCCTTGGACAATCAGGAGGCAGAAATCAACGTGGGACAAGATGTCCCTATACAAACCCTTTCTCGAAGTAGCGGTACCACGGATACAATTACAAACAGTTTCGAGTATCGTCCTACAGGAATTAAGATCAAAATGACTCCACATGTAAATCCATCAGGACAAATTTCACTAGAATTTTTTGGCGAAATTACTAATATTCAGGGACAAGCTACAGCAGCTGTGGGAGGAAACCCAATCTTCAGCAAAAGGAACGTCAAAACATACGTTACTGTCCTCAATCAACAGACCATTGTCATTGGAGGCTTAATTCAATCACAAAAAGATAAGAGAGTCAGGAAAATTCCCTTTCTAGGGGATATTCCCCTCCTTGGCTATCTTTTTCGAAGAACGATAGACAATATAAGCCGAACCAATCTGATGATCTTTATTACTCCTCATATATTAGATTCTCGAGAAGAAGCAGATCAAATTACAGGCAAGAAACAGCGAGCTCAACGCCGGGCTCAAGAGAAACAATACGACGAAATCATTGTCTGGCCTGAGCCTTAAGACCTTCTGTTTCGTGCTATTTCACTCTCCAGAATTAGAAAGCCAATGCTCCGCATCTAGTGCAGCCATACAGCCGCTTCCTGCCGAGGTGATAGCCTGACGATATTTTTTATCCTGCACATCCCCTGCCGCAAAAACACCCTCTATACTTGTACGGGAGGTGTTTGGGCTACAAATGATATAGCCGTCTTGATCTAGCTCGATCTGCCCTAGGAAAGGATCGGTATTTGGCTTATGTCCAATCGCAAAAAATAAGCCATGAACGGAAAGTTGGGTTTCTTGATTATTTTTTTTATTGTGAATTTTGATCCCCTGTAAAAGACTTTCCTTCCCAAAGGCACAAACCACTTCGCTGTCCCAGATCATCTGAATTTTAGGATGATGTAAAATTCTATTTTGCATCGCATGAGAAGCCCTTAACTGATCTCTTCTATGAATCACATATACTTTTGAGGCGTATTTCGTCAAAAAGGAGGCTTCTTCTGCTGCTGTATCCCCTCCTCCAATGACCGCAAGCTCTTTGTCACGAAAAAGAGGAAGGGCTCCATCACAAACCGCACAAGCAGAAATCCCTTTTTGCCAATACTCCTTGATTCCTTCGAGCAGGGGGAGTGTTTTTGCAGTAGCTCCCGTTGCAATAATGACAGCCTTCGATTGAATCGGAGGGGATTTTTCTTCTCCCTCTCTCCATAAACGAAAAGGGCGTGAGCTAAAGTCTGCCTTAGAAATTGTTTCCGTAAAAATAGACGTTCCAAAGCGAAGGGATTGCCGACGAAAGAGATCCATGAGATTGGGACCTGAAATTCCATCTGGAAATCCCGGAAAGTTTTCTACATCCGTTGTCGTCGTTAGCTGACCTCCTGCTGCTACACCCCCTGCCATAAATCCTTCAAATAAGATGGGATTCAAATTTGCCCTAGAAGCATAAATTGCTGCTGTATGACCTGCAGGCCCACTTCCTATGATAACCAGTTGGTGGACCTTATTGAGAAGATCATTTGGATGGTGATTCAATATAAAATACCCCTTAGCTACCCGAATGCAACAACAGATATACTCCAAATTCGAGAGTAGATTCAAGAATGTCAAGAAAAAATAGTTCTCTTCTCTTGTTTGGACTTGCTATTTTTGCAATGTTAGGAGAAAAATCTACTTTACTATTTTTTCCCTCAAAAAATTCTGTTCCAGATAGGGTGTTTTCTGACAAAAAATCAGATCGACTTCACTACTTGATTTGCTGGGACTATCATCTATGCTTCTATTTGAGTTCACATGGACTATCTTTCTTATAAATTTAGCAGTAGTTTTTCTTTTTACTTTCATACTTCTGTCCATCTGGAGTTTGAGGAGTAAAAATCGCAAAAGAAAAAATAAAGGGAAACACACAAAAGCAGAAGAATATGTCAGAAAAGCCATCAAGAACCCTACTCCTCCTTCCTTAACTAGTTTTTCCTTCCGTCCTTCTCAAAGAATCAAACTCTTGCAAGATATAAAAAACCGTCCCCTGCCATTCCGAATGAGTGCTTGCATTCAATACTATCTCAAGAAAGGTTCACAATGAAAGTATGCGGTTTATAAGATGAAAAAGTTTCTAAAATGACATCTCCTCAACAAGAAGGAAAAGGTTTGGATAAACCACCAAGCATGCTAAAAGACATCAGGCTTGTCTTTGCTACGATTTTAACAGATCCTGGAAGCTCTCTTGCATATGGAGCAGACGCAGTAATTGCAGTTACCTCTGTAATTCTGGTAAACAACTACCAGAGTGGTATGATTATCACCTTGATAGCAGGAGCTTCTGTGATGGCGGTTTATCTTGTAGCTATCTTAGTCTATGATAGTATGACAAAGCATCATGTCCATCCAACGCTTGGAGGAGGAGCTTTCGCGTCTACTCTGATCCTTTCTGAAAAGGTAAGAACTCCATGGATCAAACGAATTATAGAAACGATGGGAAAAACAGGAACAGCAAGTCTTCTCTCAGATTTTCCTGCCACACAAGCAATTAGCCTTATTGCAGGGGTAGAAGCACTGTATTTCATACCAGTAGAAGAAAGACTTAGTTGGGCTATGGGCTTCTTAGTCTTCCTTTCGTTGATCCAACGCTACGGCATTGGAAACCTTGCAAGATATATGATTTGGCCAGTAATTGCCTTTTATATCGCCAATCTTGCTATCCAATTTGTAGGATTGTACGAAATTCTTACTGTGGACGGCTGGGAGGAGCCATATATTCTTCTGAAAGAAAACGGAAGAGCAATTGCCTTTTGGCCAATCTTACTAGGGGGGATTGCTAACGGAGCAACTTTGATTACAGGGGTCGAAGTTGGCTATTCTTCCATTAATTTCCCCTACCACAAAGGAAAAGCAATTCGTATCTCTATGTGGATATTGTATGCTATCGTCATCAGTACCTACTCGCTTCAGCTCATCAACTTTCTAGGTCTTGGAATCAATCAGAGCATGTATCAAGATACACAAATCCCTCCTCTTCCCTTACAAATTGCACAGCATATCGGAGGAGATTTTATAGCAATTCCTTTCGGAATTTTAACAGCTCTAATGCTACTTCTAGCTGCTCAGACTGCACAGTCAGACTTTCCCTTGGAGATACTTCGTGCATCAAGAAGTGGTTTTTTTCCACGAGGGATTGGAGATACTTCGTGGCGCAAGAAAAAGCCAGCTCCTGTTCTGGGAGGACATGAGGGAGTCTATAACCCAAGAGCAACGATTCTTTTAGGAGTTTTAAGTGTAGTGATTCTTATTTTCTTTCCTCATAGTCATGATATTGAAAATATGTACGGTTTGGCAGTTGTCACTGCTATGTGTATTGATATTGCAAGCTATTTTCTCCGCCAAAGACGAGCTCACAAATTTTCTATGATTACATTTGTAGGACTTCTCATCATGGCTTTTATGCTCTTGAATATTTTGTACAATAAGTTTTTAGAAGGTGCATGGTTTATTGTTCTATTAATGTTTCTTTATATGATTGTTTTTCTCTTCTCGGAGGCATTATATAAGCTTTGGAACGAAAAAATTTCAAATATCCCCCTTGAGTTTGCTTTATCCTATCCTGCCTTTACAGACCTAGAGATAGATCGCAAAAATATTGTACTTGTGTCAAAATTTCATCCAGGAGTTCTTCATTTTCTGAAAAGTTATGTGGTAGGGAAGAAAATGCCTCTTCTCCTTCACTTCCAGACAGATACTTCTGAAAAAATACCAGATCATCTTCCCCCATGGTTCCAAAACATACCAGTAGAACCAGATACAGATACAATTACTGCAATCACAGGCTATATAAAGAAATTACAGCCTACACGAGTACACCTTATACCTCTTCTGGTAAGCGGTGCTAAACCAATCCAACACTACTATTTTGGGAATAGTATTGATGCCCTTCAAGAAGTTGTATCAAAATATGCTGACATCCAAGTAGAATATAATAAAGAAAGAGTTAAGATCACTGCAAGAGAAGTGATAGAACATATTTTTCCTTCTCTCAAAAATCTTCGACTTAAAAAGGAAATCTCAAATAGAAAAAACAAATGACCAAAAACTCTCTTTCCTCTCTCCAAGAAACTTCTTCCCAAACCAACCTCAAACAGGAGATCGCCAAGAGAAGATCCTTTGCTGTCATTGCTCATCCTGATGCAGGGAAAACAACCCTAACAGAAAAGATGCTTCTTTATGGAGGAGCAGTCCACCTTGCAGGCCATGTCCGAGCCAGGAGAGATCGCCGTAAAACCCGCTCAGACTGGATGAAACTTGAACAGGAAAGAGGGATCTCTATTTCAAGTACTGTGCTTCAATTCTCCTACCAAGGATTTCATCTCAACCTACTTGATACACCGGGACATGAAGACTTTTCTGAAGATACCTATCGTACTTTAACAGCAGTAGATACTGCAATCATGCTTCTTGACGCAGCACGAGGGGTACAAGAGCAGACCATTAAGCTCTTTGAAGTATGTAGAGAAAAAAAAATCCCTATCATTACTTTTATCAATAAAGTAGACCTTCCTACAGGCGATCTTTTTGGAGTGATCGACAGTATCGAAAAAACACTTGGAATGACTCCTATTCCTTTCACATGGCCTCTTGGGACTGGTCGTGATCTAAACGGAATTTACGATTTAAGAAGAAATCAGATATATCGCTTCCAAAGCGAAGGGGAAATAGACTCATCTCCTGAGCAACTCATCGAAGGATTCCAAGATCCATCCTTGAGAGATCCAAACATGGATGCAGAAGAATTTACTCGTTTCCAAGAAGGAGGAGAAATCTGCCAAAGCGTTCTGTCAGACTATCGAGAAGAGTTTTATTTATCTGGTAAGCAGACTCCTGTTTTTTTTGGAAGTGCTGCAAAAAATGCAGGAATACGTCTTTTCCTTGATAGTTTTATGGAGCTTGGTCTGAGTCCTCGCCCTTTGCTTTTGAGAGATAAAAATATTCTTCAGCCAGATCAAAAAAACTTTAGTGGATTTGCCTTTAAACTTCAAGCGAATATGAATCATCGCCATAGAGATAGAGTTGCTTTCATCCGAATCACAAGTGGAAAATTCACAAGAGGAATGAGTGTATATCATTCTAGGTTCAAAAAAAGTATCCGCCTTCTTAACGCCGTCAGTTTCTTTGGTCAAGAACGTCAAACAATAGATACTGCTTATGCAGGCGATATTATTGGTCTAACCAATCCTGGACTTTTCCAGATAGGAGATATTATAGCAGTCCAACCTACTCCCCTTTTACCCATTATTCCTCGATTTGCACCTGAAATATTTACAAGGCTGATCTCTTCAGATACATCAAAACTCAAATCATTTCGGAGAGGCTTGGAAGAGCTTGCAGAAGAAGGAGTGGTACAGGTTTTTAAGACAGAAGATGGAAGACCTGTACTGGGAGCAATAGGAAATCTGCAGTTTGATACCTTTTGCTGGCGACTAGAAAATGAATATCATGCCCCTTGCAATCTTGAGCCAATGGCCTATGAGTGCTCACGATGGTTTCACATAGAAGATTCTCCTTCCTTATCTTCTTACGATCTTATTCTGTATGATCTAGAGAAGCGACCTGTTGTTTTATTTCGAAGCCTTCGAAGGCTCCAATCCTTTCAGAAAGACAATCCCAAAATCAAACTCTCAAGCCATCCTCCTCTCAAACCATAAATTTCTTGACTTTTTTAGAGATAAAACTCATCTTGTTTCATAATGACCCCTATGAAGGAGAAACCAATCTATAGAGTGTCTTTCTATCATGAGAAAAGAGCGATAGAGCTTTACGTACGTTCTGTTTCACAGAGCAGCATCTTGGGATTTATTAAACTGGAAGATATTATTTTCAGCGAGCAATCTTCCCTTGTGATTGTTCCAAAAGAAGAGGCTCTGAAAAAGGAATTTGAAAAGACGAAGAGAACTTTTATTCCTCTTCATTCGATTATTCGAATTGATGAGATGAAAGGAGGTAGCTCAACACAGGCAAAGTCTCGACTCGTAAGTCTCAAAAAAGACGGAGATAAAAAAAGATGGAAAGATCCAGAGGGGAAAAATGGTCATCAAATCTCTCCAATCTATTCACCCCCTACCAACCCTGCAAAATAAAAAGAGATGAAAAATCAAAAAAGTTCAGCTTGGAATCATGGAACCAAGAGTTAGTTTTATTACGTTTGGAGTACAGGATATGGATATATCTTCACGCTTCTATGACCTTATGGGATGGGATTCTGTCAAAGAGACAAAGTACGAAAGTATCATCTTTTATAAGCTCCACAACCTCATCTTTGGAATCTATCCATGGCACAAATTAGCTGAAGATGTCACTCAGGAACCCACGAATGATCCCTCCACGAAGAACCCTCTCATGAATGATCCAATGAATCAAAGCTCTGATAAGCTCTTGTTTCGAGGTATCACTCTTTCACATAATGTTGCTTCACGCGAGGAAGTCTCCCCCATCCTTCAAAAAGCAGAATCCTCGGGCGGAAAAATCATCAAAGAAGCACAAGACGTATTTTGGGGCGGATTTTCTGGTTATTTTGCTGATCCTGATGGATACCTATGGGAGATAGTCTGGAATCCCCATATTTCCCCTTCAGAACAGATTCAGAACAAAGAACGAAATAATTCCCATGAAAAAGCCCCTAGTATTCCCCCTAAGATGGGTCCAAACAAAGGAACAATCAAGCCATAAGCCCAATCACTCCCTCCCTTAGATGGGATAGGAAGGAGAAAATGAGCAAGACGAGGTCCAAGATCACGAGCTGGATTTATGGCATAGCCTGTAGGTCCTCCCAGAGAAAGACCAATGGAAAGCACCAATATTCCAGCAAGGGCTGGAGAAACAGTAAACACAGCAGCATTATAATCTGCCTCTACCGCTAAACTCACTGTATGCCCTAAAGAAAGCACTCCAAATAAAAGGAAAGCAGAAGCGATAGACTCCGTCAAAAGATTGGCAAATGGATGACGTATAGCGGGAATGGTTGCAAACACAGCCAGTTTAGCAGATGGATCATCCGTTGCCTGAAAATGTTTCCAATAGGTAGCAAATACAAGGAGTGCTCCAAGAAAAGCACCTGTGAATTGAGCCAATATGTACCCAGGGACTAAAGACCAATCAAATTTACCTATCGCTGCAAGTCCAATACTTACCGCTGGATTGATATGCCCCCCAGAAACCCAGCCTACAGTATAAACAGCTATCGAAACAGAAAGACCCCACGCAACTGTAATACTAATCCAGCCCCCCTCTTTTCCTTTGCTCTTGACAAGAACAATGTTTGCCACTACTCCGTTCCCAAGTAGGATCAGAATCATGGTTCCGATCATTTCTGCAATATATTTTTCCATAGAATACTTATAAAACCTCAGTTGTGCCCTTCATCTGGGGCACAACTGAGGGACGCCAAAACAAGGAAACCTTGTTTTGGCTCACATTTTCGGAGCTTCATGGCTCCGAAAATGGGGCGGGCATCCGTGCCCGCCACGATCTCTTAATAACAACCTGTTTTCAGTAAATATTCACTAAGACGATAGCTAATATCTACTAAAAACAGGCGAGACTTTTGTTATTAGGAGATGGTAGCAGGCTTCCTCACATAAGAACCGCCGAGAAAATTAAAAATCCCTGCATATCCCAAATACCGCCACACGGATGTGGCGGAATAATCCCTACACCCGCAGACAGGAGGTCTGCGAGTGTAGGGCGCGGGGAGAGCCACGAGAGGGAGGCGCGGTCCTCCCTCTCGTGAAAACAAGCCCCTACTCATAAACCTGACCAAACTCCACAGTACCAAAAGAACCACTGATAATAGCATCGGATGGAATAGCTCCGAGATATACCCCATGACAAGCGAATCTATCTGGATTAGTGGAGCTAGGTGCATCTTGACTCATTAGATAGCTAGAGACAACTAGCTGAACGCCTGCTCTTGTAGAGGAAACGCCGAGAAGAAGAGAGGCGAACGAGGCTGTGTATCTCGTTGTGTCTATACCAGTAACGTCATTTATATTAATATCATTGGTGCCAGCTGGAGTTGATCCATCAAAAGAAATGAGGGCAATACTTGAATCAAAAGCCTGCGTTGTTGGCTGTCGGACATAGCACTCAAAGAAAGCAGCATCTCCATCTACCAGCGGACGGTTGGGGAAGAAGTAAAAGGAAGTCTCATTTGGCTCTCCTATGGTGGCTGTTGCCTCAGTGTCCGCCAGCTCCAGAGTCTCTCCAGCACCCCCACTAGCTGAGGCGATTGTTACAAGAAAGGTCTCGTCTCCTGTATCTGCGTTGCTTGTTGTGTCTACAAGGATAGGGATGTCAATGTAGGCACAAGACTCACCCTCAAGTATAATGACTGTGCCTGCAGATGAAGTTACACTGCGGCGACTGCCATTCATGTTGCAATCGTTATCATTCGAGTCGCTATTAGAGGTGAGGACTGTAGTATCTGCTGTGTAGTCCTCAGATAGAGTAGCACTTCCTCCTCCGATTGTATAGTTGATTGTAATATCACTAAGTGCCTCATCGTACACAGGACTAGTAGGTACCTCAGGATTCCTAGGTTCGAGGGTAAACCAGACTCGTATCACACGGGTGCTGCCTGCTTCTGGCTCAGGGGTCTTGGCATTGTGGACGTGTATGGAATATGCATTCGCAGGTGGCAGGTCTGTAACAGATACTTCCTGTGTCAGTTCATTGTAGTCTGCATCTGAAGAGCTCACGGAAATTGTGATTGTAGCATTCTGGTTTGCAATCTCTTTGTTCGTCACTGTGACTTTCTGTGATTCTTTATAGTCACTTGCTGTAAATGTTAGGGTCTCAGGTCTCAGGGCTCACCTCCACATCAGTATTACTCGAACTTAGAGTAATGGTGACATCGGCAGTGGGAGAAGTATTCAGTTGGATTATAAACTCTCTTTGATAGTCTTCCAACCCATCGGAAGTACTAAGCTCTGAGACTAGCAGCCCGGGTCCTGTTGGTTCTTCAGCTCCACAAGCCACAAAGCTGAGGGCTAGTATGGTAATTGAGCATAAGGCTAGCTTGAATCTTGTCCTGTCCTGTATCATAATCATTCTCCTTTGTATTCTCGAAAGTCCCTCAAGGATACTGTCTGTTAATTTAAGTCCTTGGACTTAATATTGTCATAGCAACATGTTTGGACGGGTTTGACAAGTTTTTTTTGTGTTTTTTTGGCGTTTTCCCTAGCTATCAACCCCTAGGCATAAAATTACAAAGTAAATCGTTCATAAGTAAAGTCCTTGTTTCGTAGTATTTCCTCCTATTTTCTAAAATGCAGATAGATACAGAAACCATCTGATGACTCATAATATCACACAGCTAAATTATAGTTAAGAAAAATAAAAAAATTACAGGAAATACGTTTTTTTTGTTGACAATGCAGAGGTTTCAATAGTACATGAGGAGGAAAGTAAAATCTTTTTTTGGCAGATAGATTTTTAATTCTAAAGAGGTACATATGAGTGTAGCACAAATGATGGAACTTGTAAAAAAGCTAAGTAACGGCAAAACACTAAGCGAGGAAACAGCAGTCGAGCTACTGGACTACATAAAAAGCCCAAGTGGCAATCTGGCTACTAAGCAGGATATAGAGGGTATAAAACAAGATATGCGAAAAGAACTAATAGAACTAAAAAAGCTGATTATTGAAAGAACAGGACGTAAATAAATACAACAACTAGAATCTGTTTTCATTTACAGTCCCATCTGCGGTCTTGTCAAATTTAGTAAATATTAGCTAAAACTTCCGATTTTTTGGCTTTTCCAGTTCGCAAAGTGGGCATCGTAACTGCCATTCCTAAGCTTATATCGATTTATCTCGTAAGCCACAGTGCTCTTTGAGACACCTATTTTCTGTGCGATTTTTCTACAAGTTTTTCCATCTTTCTTTCCTTTTTCACTAGCCTTGTGGGCTATAAAGTTAACCTTTGACATAAGTCATCCTCCTATTTTTTGTGTGTTTTCAAAAAAACAGTTGAGTGGCTCTAGGTTTGAATATCTACAATTTTATCTCTGTGTCCTAATTTGAAATTGATTTTGCCCATATGTCCGTGAATTTTATAAAAGGTCTGCTTTTTTACCTTGACATCTTTTCAGAACTTGTGAAAGAGTCCCAATGGTTAGGAGGCAAAATATGAATATATTTTTTTCAGCTATCTTGTTGCTGTGGTCGGGAACGGTGATCGGGCTGTCTTTTATTGCAACGCCTGCAAAGTTTTTAGCTCCACATTTAACTATGCCACTAGCCCTAGAAGTTGGCAAAGTCACATTTCACACCTTCAACAAGGTGGAATGGACAACACTATTGCTCACAAGTACTGTATTATTTTTTTATAGGGCATCTTTCATAAAATGCTTGCCTCTTGTTGTTGTATTTATCATATTGCTCCTGCAAAGCTTCTGGCTGTTGCCAGTAATGGATCAACGCGTGAGCATGGTAATAGCCGGAAACACACCAGAAGGGAGTATCCACCACTGGGTCTATATTTTTGTCGAAGCGTTCAAGGCAATCACTCTCATGGTTGCAGGTATCTACATTATTTGCAAAGGAACCTCTCATGTCTGAAAAGCTTGATCATATCACCGAAGACAGCATTAAAATGCTGGTTGATCAGTTCTATATTAAAGTCCGCAAAGACCCAGACTTAAAACCTATTTTTGAACGGGCAATCGGTACGGATGATGGGCAGTGGCAGCCTCATCTGGATCGTATGTATGATTTCTGGTCATCCATCATGCTGGCTTCTAGTCGATACCACGGTACTCCAATGAAGAAGCATAACGACCTGCCTCCCTTTGATCTGTCACTCTTTGATCGTTGGTTGGAACTTTTTGAAGAGACAGCCAGAGACATACATAATGAAGATGTGACGGCTCATTATAAGGATAAAAGCATTCGCGTTGCCGAGAGTATCAAAATTGCTATTCGCCGTAAATCAGGGAAAGTAGTCTAATGAAAACCCTGCCTAACAATATCACCGCCTATAAGCGAACTCCCCAATTTGATGAGAACACCGTACCTGCTGGATTACTAAAAGAGCACAATACCAAGGAAGGGGTGTGGGCACTCATCCACATAGAAGCAGGCGAGTTGGAATATGTGATTAAAAATACTGAGAAACATACTTTATCACCAGAAAAACATGGTGTAGTAGAACCGCAGGTACCGCACCATATCAAAGCACTGGGGAAAGTATCCTTTTTTGTGGAGTTTTACAAGTAGGTATGAAAAACGTAATTCACTATTTTCATAATCTGTATCTCTCTTAAAAGTGTAGCGTAATTGTCTAATTGCATTTTCTACTAATCCTTTTTGCCATGGTGATCATGGATCGTATGCATACACTCGTGTATTTAAGAACCTTTGCCAATTCCTAAATGAGGAATAGCATTATATGGCTATCAATTTGATTGGCTGTCAATAGAGAGAAAACATGGGAAAAGAAACACAAAAGGCGTATCTTTTAACAACAAGCCCTAAATCTAAAACATATCCTACAGATGACTATACACAATACTATAACGAATACAAGGAAAATGATGGAGACTATACAAATAGATGGAGTTGTGGGAATAATAAATCAATTCAAAGTGGAGATCGAATATTTTTCATTAAATTGGGGGAAGAACCCAAAGGTATAGTTGCCGCTGGCACAGTTATTGATAAATTGATAAATCGTAAAGTCGTCAAAGGGGTATTTCTTCTATATGATGAATTACCTTTTGTAAACATTAAATTCGAGCATATGTTTCCTCAAGATGAAGAGGAAACTATCTTACTTTTCTCTGAACTTGAAAAAATGAATCGTGGTTTGGATGATAAGCAAAAATGGAATCCACAAATTTCAGGTGTTAATATAAAAGAAGAAGTCGTTGATAAACTAGAAAAAGCATGGAAGAGAAAGGTAGC
This sequence comes from Leptospirales bacterium, assembly GCA_014238275.1. Taxonomy (GTDB): domain Bacteria; phylum Spirochaetota; class Leptospiria; order Leptospirales; family Leptonemataceae; genus JABABJ01. The sequence continues at coordinate 20,668 of JABABJ010000112.1, forward strand.
AGAAGAGAGAAAACGAAGCAATGATAAAAATATCGCTAATAATATTGAGTTTCAACCGGGTAGACATCATAATAACAAAGAGACACATACTCACTATGTATCCAAAGCAAAAGAACGCGAGATAGATCTCAAGCACAACCAGATGAGTGAAAAACTTTATAAAGCACTTTGTAAAAAATACAGGAAAGATAAAGTAGCTTCAGAACATATATTTGGTTATAAGAGAAATCGGATTGATATTGTATTGGAAAAAAATAAACGTAACGTTATTTTTTACGAGATAAAGACATCTCCCGAAGCAAAGAAATGTATTAGAGAAGCCATAGGGCAGCTGTTAGAATATACTTTTTGGCCAGAAAATCCAAAATGGAAAGACAAGGTCAAGGAACTAGTGATTGTAGGAGAAAAAACAATGGACAATCACTGTAAAAATTACGTTAAGTGTATAGACAAGAAGCTAATAGGTATTTCCTTATCCTATAAAACCCTCAATGAATTGATAGGCAAGGCCTAGTTGACACTGATCTTCTCCCGCCTCATTTTAGTAAATATTAGCTAAAACTCCCTGTTTTTTCGGCGGTTCTTATGTGAGCAAGCCTTCTACTTACTTCTAATTAACAATAGACCCGATTTATCAGGCTTGTTTCCATCTGCAAGCACGCCTGTTTTTAGTAGATATTCACTAATACGATAGCTAATACCTACTAGTAGGCAATGTCGTTTTTAGTAAATATTCACTAATACGATAGCTAA
>JABABJ010000160.1 GCA_014238275.1 Leptospirales bacterium
TGTAGGGCGCGGGGAGAGCCACGAGAGGGAGGCGCGGTCATCCCTCTCGTGAAAGGGAAGCTCCGCAAAATGTGAGCAAAGACAGGGTTTCCCTGTCTTTGCGTCCCTCAGTTGTGCCACGGGCGGCACAACTGAGGTCTTATCTGCGAGTGTAGGGCGCGGGGAGAGTCCAGAGAGGGGGCTGCGGTGCCCCCTCTCTGGGAAGGGTGGTGCAACTGAGGATTTATAAGAAAAAAAGTAAAAAATATTTGACACTTTTAGAGCTTGTGTTTACTTGTACATCTAGGTGTAGTTTGTTCCTTTCCCATCCAATTGAATACTTACGGATAAGCGGGGATAGTAGCACAAAAATACTCGTGAGAGATGTAATAAATTTCTGAATTGTATGAGAACAAAATTTTGTATTTTTTCTTCCTTTGCTCTTGGATTTTTTTGTTTTTTTCTGTCTTCTCCTATTTCTGCTGAATGGAGAAGCTATGAATCCAAAGAATCGGTTTCTCATCTCCTTCCTAGCCTTCTGGCTGGGCTGAAAAACCAAAATATTAGTTTTCAAGTAAAAAAGGTATTCAACCAAAAAAGAGAAGGGAAAGAAGGGTTTATGATACACCTCAAGCCTCGAAATACGCTTTGCAAACTTTTATTTTATCATAAAAGCAAGAAACAGAAATATTCTTTGATCCGTGTTTTTACAGAAAACTCTTCTGACTCGCGTTTGCTGAGTCGTATTTTGATTGTCAAATTAGGCATGAGAGAAGCTGGAATTTATCAACAAAAAAATGAAACTTGGCCTATTTCACCATCTTCTAGGTATGAAGGAAAACAAAGTCAGGTGGAAAGATAATTCTAAAAAAATCGTGGGGAAGTATATATGATTTTTACAAAACCAACTTGGAAGCGAATTTTCTCTGTAGTGGTGATTCTGATCTTCAGTCAGACTCTCTTTTTTAAGTTTACCTCGTCTCCTGAGACAGTCCATATCTTTCATACTATTTCTGAATGGATGAGAGGAAATTTCCTTAGTTTTCAGGCAGATTTTTTCGACGCCTATGGGGCTTATGTAACGGGAGTTGCTGAATTGATAACAGTGCTCATTCTTCTACTCGCTTTGTTTTTTCCTTCAAGATTTCCGTGGTCTCAGAAAGTGGGAAGTTTTTTTGCATTCAATCTAATGGCAGGAGCAATTTTTTTCCATCTTGTGACCCCTCTTGGAATTATTGTTTTGGAAGATGGTGGCCTTCTTTTTGGAATGTCTTGTATCTCTGCTATTTTTTCGCTTCTGATTTTTTTGCTATAATCTCCTTAGTTACCTGCTGGCTTAGAATTGATTTTGCCCTCATCTGAAAAGTCAACTTTATAGCCCGTGAGGCTATCGAAACAGGATTAAGGGATGGGAAAAGTTATAGAAAAATTACAGAGGAAAATTGAGGAAATATCTGTCTCATGACACCGATGCACAAGCCCTGACGCAAAAAGATGTGTGCAAAATGGAATGGCTGCTTGTCCTAATCTGAGATTGATTTAGGATGGGTTTAATAAATAAAAAATTGATTTGTCTTGACAGCTCGCAGGATATGAGAAGTATCGTAGTATGTTTGATTTTTTGATTGGTAGTCCCTCCAGTCCGACAGGGAACCTGCTTACATATTCCAGAGTAGAGGGTTTGAATCCAATTCTCCCTGACGGAGAAATTATTGCTTGTAATATCGTTGTAAGCTTCTCATCTGCACAAGATGCTCATTTCCCAGTAGTCGTTTTCCCCCCTGTTTCTATGAGAAAAAAAGAAAACTTGGACTTCCTAATAAAGATGAACTCTGGTTATGATGTTATTCAGCTGGAAGATTTTCAGTGTCCTCCTTCAAGAGACCCAGATGATTATATTCAGGAACGACTCACAAAGCTCAATCATCTTGTATTACAATATGTGGAACTTTGTTGTGATTATATTTATTCTAAGTCTAAAGCTACGGACTCTCAGTTATGTACAACATTATTGGAACGACAAGAAAGATCTCAAAATATCTCCTTTCATTCTTCCCTACATCCTTCTTCTTCTTCTGTAGAGCAGACAGAAAGTGCTTATCTGGATCGTTTAGAACGATATCTCGTAGAGGCCGGAGATACCAGTGGAAATTTTTCTGGAGTAAAAAAAATCATACAGTTTATGAAGAAGAATTATCCCTGCTATGATGTACATAATTTTGCCAAAGCTATAGGACTTGACTCTAAAACAGAAGATCGAAGTAGTATTCGTGTGAAGATTGGAAGTTTGTACCTAAAAAAATTTCGTGCCATTTATAATGAACATTACGAAGAGGCAGCAGATTTACAAACAAGAATCAGGGATATGGAAAATATTATGAAAAAGAACTTAAGTCAAAACATAACAAGAGAAAGACCTTTTCCTGATAGTAATCATGAGATGTAGTACATTATATGGCTAGAAAGCAGAAAGAAACTTTGACCGAGATAACCGAGGGTGGGCGTGTTTCTACCATTCTTGGAACTGGGACTTTATTTGAAGGAACCCTAGAATTTAAAAAACCCCTTCAGATTAATGGTTCCTTTGTGGGAGAGATTATCAGTGATGGAGTCTTGCTTATCAGTGAGACAGCGGATGTTAAGGCAAATATCACTGCAAAGTCTGTAATCATAGGAGGGAAAGTCACTGGTAATGTTGAAGCTACGAGTAAACTTAGCATCCTCACTACAGGAAAACTAAATGGAAACATTAGGACTGCCAAGCTTGAAATAGCAGATGGAGTAGTTTTTGACGGTAACTGTGAGATGATTACGTCTCCTAATTCCTCTTCTCAAAAAAAATAAAATTTGCTAAGGGGGTTATACTAAAGCGTTCTATTTTTTCTTTCGGTTGTTTTTACAGTACTCATTGAGGTAATTGAGTGCTTATAGAGCATAATGTTCTTTTGACCTATTTGAATCAGAACTGTGTAATGATCCTGTGCGATTACTTTCCCCATAATACTCTTTTTATTCTGTAAAAAAAAGGATACATTCTTTTTCTCTTTCAGTACCTTATCAAGAAAAACCTTTTGTTCTATAGGACGCATGACAGGTTCTATTTTTTCCTCTTGTTTAGAGGGAAGAGATTCATTTGTGGTAGGTATGGACTCAGACATAACTTTTATAACACTTCATTTGATGATTCTGAAAATAACGAAAAAAACTTTCTACTAAGTGGTTTTCTCCTGCTACGAGTCCAAAACTCTTCGTTTCATCAGAATTAAAAAGATGGTCTTGAAAGGCAAGAAGATCTTTGACAGAGTGATGAGGATGAGAGAGAATGAGAGCTGTTCCTCCAGCAATATCCCATTCCTGTTTAGGAAAGACGCTAACAATTAAATCAGCCTCACCCACAGCTAGAAGTGCTAGTTTTCGTGCAATACTTGCTTGAGGTATACAATGAAACTCTTCTGCCGCAGGATTCAATCGCTTGTTTTTCCATTCTGTTTTACTGACAAGAATCTTTGCCTTAGAAAGCGAAATCTCTTTGCCTTGAGGAAGATGAACATCTTTTTCTTTCCAGCTTAGTCTAGGGAGGAGCTTTTCTGAAAACTCTTCCCATGATAATTCTCCTGCTTTGGTATCAATATCCTTTTCTTCTGGAAGGGAGAAAAGTGAGTCTCGAATCCCTTTTTCTTGGTTCCCGACAATTACCCTTCGTTGAGGAGGAAGAGCTACTCCTCCTAGTATAGGAAAACGATTTTTACACAGTCCCACTGAAATAGAGTACTCATGATTTCCACTAGCAAAATCACTGGTACCATCGATTGGGTCTACAATCCAAACAGAATCCTTCCCAATTCGTTCCTTTGTATCCTTACTTTCTTCCGAAAGCCAATAGGCTTTTGGATAGATGGAGAGTAGTCTTTCTTTCAGAATATCATTCACTGCCAGATCGACTGAGGTGCATGGCTCATTTCCGCTTTTATAGTGAGTCTTAAAATCTCGCTTTTGATGAGAATGAGAGGCTAGCAATGAGACATAGGCAAGAAGATCACGCAAGGAAGTGCTAAGGTCTGACTGACAAAAATCTTCTGAACTGAGAGAAGGCATAAATCGTTTGCTAGGGGGATTCGAACGAAGGATCTTCCACTGGCATTACGACCTTAATGTACTTGGGTCGCTGAAGATAGGTTTCTGGGTTGAACTCAAACTCTACTCTTACAAAGAAATTCTGAAACTTTATATAATACACCTTTGGTGAAGTAGGGCTTTCATAGTCTACATTTGCTATAGAAAGATTTCTATAATATTCTTCTCTTTTCTGGTAGAATCTGGTGTTGATGATATTCTTAATTGCAGCAATGAGATTCAGCTCAAGAATCTTTTGACGGTATTTGGGGGTTTGACGAAAACTTTTATTTTTTTGGATCTGTTCTTGAAATTCTAAGGTGACACCTTGCTTACGATCTGCTGATAGGGGAGCTACAATCAATAACAGAAAGGAGAACAAAAATAAACCCATACGAATTATGTATACAAAATAGTTCTTAATACTCATCTCAAAGACTAAACAAACGCCATCCTTATACAAGGACGGTATTTGTCATTCCTAAATTAAGTCCTCAAGCATTCTTTTTGAACAATCTAGTTCGCTAAAAAATGGATAGCTCATTTGGGGGGGGAAATGAGTAAATTCAAAGATTTTTCTCATAGTTTTGCCTGATTTGTTAGAAAAAGCTTGTCGAGAAAGGCCTATTGCAAAGACTTAGCATATTATGAAGTTAAGAAGGGGTATATCCTAATGCTGTCTAAGAAAAAATCCAAGAAAAAATCTCAAAAGAAATCCTCCGTGAAAAGAGCTCCCAAAGCAGTGGATCATCGTTTAGCAAATATGCCCAAGAATCTAGCTTCTTTCTATAAGGTTATGGCAAAGCATTCGGAAGATATCATTGATCGTGAGATATGCCTAAAACTGCGTCAGTTGACTGAAACCCTTGAAAATGATATTTCTGCTCCATTCGTAAGCCGAATGAAGCAGGGTAAATTAGCAGAATCAGAGATTTCTCTTCTCCCTGAATCACTCATACCTTTTTATCGTCATTATCAGTTTATGCTAAGGAGAGGGTATAACAAGAGTCACGAATAGGATAAAGCCTCTTTCATTTTTTGTCCTATTTCTGCTGGCGATAGAGCAATATGGAACCCTGCCTTACGCATGGCCTGAATCTTAGATTCAGAGGTTCCCTTTCCCCCTGATACGATTGCTCCTGCATGTCCCATTCTTCTGCCAGGAGGGGCAGTCTGACCCGCGATGAAACCAACAATAGGCTTTCTGCAGTTTTTTCGAGCCCACTCGGAGGCTTCTTCTTCATGAGTCCCTCCTATTTCACCAATCATCACGATACCGTCCGTGCCAGGGTCTTCATTCAAAAGGCTAAGAGCATCTCGATGAGTTGTCCCGATGACAGGATCTCCTCCAATTCCTATACACGTACTCTGTCCAAGTCCAACGTCACAAAGCTGGCTTACTGCCTCATATGTCAAAGTACCAGATCGGGAGATAACACCAATGTTTCCTCTCTTATGAATGAATCCGGGCATAATTCCAATTTTAGCTTTACCTGGGCTAATGATACCAGGGCAATTTGGACCAATGAGACGAGTTTGACTTCCCTTGAGAACGCTCCACACTTTCGCCATATCCATAGCAGGGATTCCTTCTGTAATGCAGACACACAAAGGAATTTTCGTAGATACTGCCTCTAAAATAGCATCAGCAGCAAAGGCAGGGGGAACAAAAATCACACAGGCGTTTGCTGCCTCTTTCTCAATAGCCTCCATGAGGGTATGAAAGATAGGAATCCTCTGCTCGCTTTGCTGTCCCCCTTTGTGAGGAGTGATCCCTGCTACGATCTTTGTCCCATATTCTATCATTGCAGATGTGTGAAAGCTTCCTTCTTTGCCTGTGATCCCCTGTACGGCAACCCGTGTATGTCTATCTATCAGAACTGACATATTTTTTGCCCTTTGCTTTCGATAATTTGTTCATTACTATGATTCATCATTTCTTACCATTTCTCCATATCATTTATTTATCCGATATCTATCAAATTCCCGCAGATACCGCTTGAGCTGCTTTTTCTGCTCCTTCCTGAAGGGTACGTGCTACTGTAAGTTTCAGTCCAGATTCAGCAAGGATCTTGGCTGCTTTTTCTGCATTGGTTCCTTGAAGCCTTACAATAAGAGGAATCTTGATTTCCACCTGACTGGCTGCCTCTACAATTCCTCCAGCAACTCTATCGCATTGGACAATTCCTCCAAAAATATTGACAAAAATTGCTTTCACATTTGGATCTCCAAGTATGATTCGAAATCCGTTAGAAACTGTCTCTACATTTGCTCCTCCTCCGACATCTAGGAAGTTAGCAGGAGAAGCTCCCGCTAATTTTACTATATCCATGGTTGCCATAGCAAGACCTGCACCGTTTACCATACAGCCAACATTGCCCTCAAGACGAATGTAATTGAGGTTATACTCAGAAGCCTTGAGCTCCAGAGGATCCTCTTCAAAAGGATCTCGCATCTCTGCGGATTGTGGATGACGAAAAAGAGAGTTATCATCTATATCTATTTTGCAGTCTAGGGCTACAAGCTCATTGGATCTGTCTAGCACAAGGGGATTGATCTCCAAAAGAGAGGCATCTTCCTGTTGATAGCAATTCCATATAGCCTGTAAAAATCGAGTTCCTTGCTGGAAGCTTTCCTTGTCCAATCCTAATGCAAAAAGAATACGGCGAGCCTGCCATGGCTGAAGACCTATACTAGGCTCTATAGGGAGTCTTAGGATTTTTTCAGGGGATTTGACAGCTGTCTCTTCAATATCCATACCACCTTCTGTAGAAATCATAAAAATCGGTTTGTGCAAAGAGCGATCCAAAAGAAGGCTTAGATAAAACTCTTTTTGTATTTCTGCTCCTTTTTCCATATAGATCTTTCTAACTTGCTTTGTAGAAGAACCCGTTTGGATAGTTTGGAGCCAGCCACCGAGCATTTTTTTGGCTAGCTCAGTTGCTTCTTCGCGGCTCTTTGCCAACTGTACTCCTCCTTCTATAATCTTGGAGGAGCTGGATGGATCCTCTCCGTCATAGATTGTACCCTTTCCTCGCCCCCCAGCATGAATCTGGGCCTTCAGAACAACTATTTTGGAATCCAATCGCTCATAGGAGGAAGAGGCTTCTTGAAACTCAGATATCACAACTCCCTCAGGAAGCTTAACACCATACTTTCTTAGTATGGACTTAGATTGGTATTCATGAATTTTCATAAAACTAGCATTGCGACCATCGTCTAAAGTAGGTTCAAAGAAGGAAAGTATTTTTTTAAGTTATTTTGTGAAACCTGCCAAGCATTTGCAAAAGTAAATGGAAAAAATTATTGACAGAAAAAGGACTTAAAAAAGAGTGTCCTCATGGTTGAGGTTTCTTTACGAGAGAATGAGACGATAGAGTCTGCTCTAAGGCGTTTCAAACGGGAATGTATTAATGCAGGAATCCATTCGGAAATCAAGCGGCGTGAGTTTTATGAAAAGCCTTCTCAAAAGAGAAAGAGAAAGGAAGAAGTTGCCGCTCGGAAACGTCAGAAGAGAATCATATTGGGCCGTCGTAGAAGGACGGTCTAAGCACCGCTAGGTGTTTTGTTCTTACTCAGCAATCAAGGAAAATATCCTTCACAATAGGGATCGATGAAAGTGTCCTCTATAGACAAAGTGTGCTGGTCCTCTCATCATTACAGAATGGGCTTTTGGGATTTCTAATATGGATTTAGGGTCCCATTCTATTTCGATTTCTCCTCCCTTGAGAAAAACTGTTTGACGTAGAGATGCTCCATTGACAAGGACAGACGCAACATGGGCTGCACAAGCTCCGCTTCCACAGGCCATGGTTTCTCCACTTCCTCTCTCATAGGTGCGGAGCCAAAGGGCTTCTTTTTTTTGGCAGGCAAATTCGATATTTACTCGTTCTGGGAAAGAGGGATGACATTCCAGCAACTCACCTAATGTCTGAACGGGAGCAGATTGTATATCTTCTACAAAAAGGACGCAATGAGGATTCCCCATAGAGATCAAATGTACAGTTATTTTTTGTTTTTTATCAATCTCCAGACAAGCCGTTATGATTTCTTGGTTCTGAGAGTGAGAAATCACTCCCTCTGCATCTTTGAGAAAGGGAATTTGTTCGGCATGAAAAAGAGGAGGAGGCATTTCTATTTCGATCCATGAAGGAGATGTGCTAAGAATACGAGAAAGGTAGACTCCAGACTTTGTTTGGATGAAACATTTGGTAGAACCACTTTCTTGATGTTTCCAAAGTGCAATACAGCGCAAGGCGTTTCCGCACATGTCAGAAGAACTTCCATCTGAATTGTACATATCCATAATAACTTTGTTGTGTTCCGATGGAGTGAGAATGATTACTCCATCTCCCCCGATACCTGTGTGGCGATTTGAGAGTTTTTGTATCTCTAAAGAGGACAGGGCTGTGTGAATGGATTGCTGGGAAAGATCGATGAAAATGTAGTCATTTCCACATCCTTCCATTTTGAAAAAAGAAATTTGCATCTTGAATCACTTCTCCAAATTTTTCTTGCTTCCTAAATAAAGATCAGAAAAGAATAGACTAGGCTTCCTATAATAATCTCTTTGTCTAGGAATTATTCTTTTATGAGCTATCCTTTTTCTATCATCGAGATGAAATGGCAGAATTACTGGGAAAAAAATGCCATATTTTCTGTGGACATGGACGTAGAAAAGCCAAAGTACTATGTTCTTGATATGTTTCCTTATCCTTCTGCAGAAGGTCTTCATGTTGGTCATCCTGAGGGATATACTGCAAGTGATATTATAGCTCGCTATAAGCGGATGAAGGGGTTTCATGTTCTTCATCCCATGGGATGGGATGCATTTGGTCTTCCAGCTGAAAGGTATGCGATGAAGACAAAGATTCATCCTAGGGAGACCACGAAAAAAAACATTGCAAACTTTCGTCGTCAATGTAAATCACTTGGATTTTCTTATGACTGGAACCGCGAAATCAATACTACAGAACCAGAATACTATAAATGGACTCAGTGGATCTTTCTCAAAATTCTCAACTCTTTTTATGATCCTGACTTGAAAAAGGCACGTCCTATTGATGAGCTTCCAATACCGGAAGACCTTGCCGAAAATTCTCTGAAAAGACGTGATTACATAAATTCCCATCGTCTTGCCTATACAAAAGAAGCCCCAGTCAACTGGTCTCCTGAACTCAAGACAGTTCTTGCCAATGAAGAGCTACAGGAGTGGGTTCAAAAGGGATATACAGTAGAAAAAAAGCAGATGAAGCAGTGGATGCTTAGGATTACTGCTTATGCTGAACGTCTTTTGGAAGGATTGGAAGACCTAGACTGGCCATCTGGTACTATAGAGCTACAAAAAAACTGGATTGGTCGTTCTGAGGGAGTTCTAATTGATTTTTTTCTTTCTAGTCAAAACGAAGTTTCCATTCCAAAAGAAAGTCTTCGTGTTTTTACAACTCGTCCTGATACTCTTTTTGGAGTAAGCTATCTACTTCTGGCTCCGGAGCATCCATTGGCATTGACCTTGACACAATCGAAGCAAAGCTCAAAGGTTTTAGAATATATTCAAAAGACCTCTAGGCGTTCCGAACAAGATAGAATGATAGAAGGAGAAAAGCGAGAAAAAACTGGCGTTTTTACAGGAGGATATGTTTTCCATCCATTTACTCGTGAGAAATTGCCTGTCTGGATAGCCGACTACATTTTGATGGGATATGGAACAGGGGCTGTTATGGCTGTACCAGCTCATGATAGACGGGATTTCGATTTTGCCAAAAAATTTCTTCTTCCTATACGTTCTGTAATTCAACCCCTTGCTTCGAGAAAAGCTCCTGAGAATCTTCCGAAAGATGAACAAAAAATCGAAGAACAAGTATATGAAGGAGAAGTATATGAAGGAGAAGTATATGAAGGAGAAGGTGTTTGTATACATTCAGATTTTCTAAACGGATTGAATACTCAAGATGCGTCTGCAAAGGCGATCGAAAAATTGGAAGAAAAAAGGCTTGGTAAGAGAAAGATTCAATATAAATTAAGAGACTGGCTATTTTCAAGGCAACGCTATTGGGGAGAGCCTATCCCTGTTAGCATGGATGAAAAGGGAAACTTCTTTTTTCCGAAGGATGAGGAGCTTGTGGACTCTCTTCCTCTAAGGCTTCCTGAAATAGAATCCTTTGAGCCAGCTGAAAATGGTGAATCTCCTCTTGCCCGAGCAGAGGATTGGCTTTTTCATCCTTCATCTGACGGAGGTATGTTAAGGCGTGAAACCAACACGATGCCTCAATGGGCTGGAAGCTGTTGGTATTATCTTCGTTTCCTTGATCCGAAAAACAAACAATGTCTCTTCAATCCCAAGAAAGAATCCTATTGGATGGGCTCCCAGGGAGTGGATTTGTACATTGGAGGAGCAGAGCATGCAGTACTTCACCTTCTTTACGCACGATTTTGGCATAAGATATTGTATGATCTTGGATTTGTCACGACCCCTGAGCCTTTTGCTAGGCTGGTTCATCAAGGATTAATCTTAGGAGAGGACGGAAAAAAAATGTCCAAATCATTAGGTAATACGGTGAATCCTGATGAAACAACTTCTCAATATGGGGCTGATTCTCTTCGTCTCTATGAAATGTTCTTGGGTCCCCTAGAACAAAATAAGCCATGGGTATCCAGAGGAATCGAGGGAGTCAGTCGGTTTTTAAACCGTGTATGGCGTCTTTATATCCAAGAGAGAGACATTGAGGAAAACATTTTAGGGGAAAAAATAAAAGACCGTTCAGTAAATCATTCAGTTAAAGAAAAACCATATCGTATTGATCCTCTCCTTTTAGAAACGCCTAGCAAAGAAAGGAAAGAAAGGCTAGACTTTCTCCTTCATTCTACGATCCAAAAAATCGAAAGAGATATCGAAAAACTCTCTTTGAATACGGCTATTTCTTGTCTTATGACTTTTGTACGCGAAGTCTATCAAGAAAAAAGGGTAGGGAGGTCTGTTGCCGAGAGCTTCGTCCTTCTCCTCTCGCCCTTTGCACCTCACATAGCAGAGGAGCTCTGGAGTCTTCTTGGCAAAAAGGATTCTCTTGCCTATCAACCATGGCCAGATTACGATCCTTCCAAGATAGTGGTTCGAGAGACTGAAGTTGTATTTCAGGTGAATGGAAAGCTACGAGGAAAGTCTTCTGTCCCAATGGGTCTTTCTCGGGAAAAACTAGAAGAGATCGCTCTCAAAAACAGCAAAGTTCAGAATTTCCTGCAAGGAAAGAAAATCCAGAAAGTTATCACTGTGCCAAACAGGCTTGTAAATATTGTAGCTCACCCTAATCAGTGAGTTTGTAATGTTGTTATATAACTAAAGATACCACTCTCTTTTAGGCAAGAGAGTGCTTGCATGCAAGAGAGTGGTATCACAAAAAGATAAGTTTGGGAGAAGGGGGATGATTACATCATGCCTCCCATGCCTCCCATACCGCCCATGCCGCCCATGCCATCCATGCCGCCGCCAGGAGCAGCAGGTGGTTTTTCTTTTTCTGGCAAATCAGTGATAGCAACCTCTGTTGTGAGGATCATCCCACTGATAGAAGCAGCGTTCTGAATAGCACTTCTAACCACTTTTGCAGGATCAAGGATTCCAGCCTTAGCCAAATCTTCCCATATCAGTGAAGAAGCATTAAAACCAATATTCTCTTTCTCGTTCATTGCACGTTGCACAATTACGCTTCCCTCAAGTCCAGAGTTATCTGATATACATCTGAGAGGCTCTTCCATAGAACGATAGACGATATTGACACCTGTCTGCTCATCGGCACTCTCAAGTTTCAATGAACTAAGTGCTTCACGAGCTCGAATGAGAGTCAATCCTCCCCCAGGTACAACTCCTTCTTCTACAGCAGAACGAGTAGCAGAAAGGGCATCTTCTACACGAGCCTTTTTCTCCTTCATTTCTACTTCTGTAGCAGCACCAACATTCACAATAGCAACTCCACCGCTTAGTTTTGCAAGACGCTCTTGCAGTTTTTCACGGTCGTAATCGCTTGTTGTTTCCTCTATTTGGTTTTTGAGCTGACTGATTCTTCCTTTGATGTCTGATGCCTTTCCAGAACCCTCAATGATTGTGGTATTTTCTTTGTCTACGATCACTTTCTCAGCTTGCCCAAGTTGTTCAACCGTAGCATTTTCCAGCTTGAGTCCAAGATCTTCCGAAATTACTTGCCCTCCTGTAAGCACAGCTATATCTTCCAACATAGCCTTTCTTCGATCACCAAAACCGGGAGCTTTGACAGCAGTGACTTTGAGAGTCTTCCTAAGGTTATTGACAACAAGAGTCGCAAGAGCCTCTCCTTCCACCTCTTCTGAGATGATGACGAGAGGTTTCCCACCCTGAGCAACCTTTTCCAAGACAGGAAGAAGCTCTCTCATATTTCCGATCTTCTTCTCATGAATGAGAAGATAAGGCTTTTCCAAAGTAGCAATCATTGTCTCTGGATTTGTCACGAAATAAGGTGATTGGTAGCCTCGATCAAATTGCATTCCTTCTACCACATCCATATTGGTATCAATACCTTTTGCCTCTTCTACAGTGATCACTCCATCATTACCGACCTTCTCCATAGCATCTGCAATAAGACTCCCTATCTCTTGATCATTGTTGGCAGAAATAGCTGCAACTGCAGCGATTTCTTTCTTGTCGGTACCAACATCACGAGACATTTTCTTGATCTCTTTTACGACCACTGATACCGCTTTATCGATACCCCTTTTGATGTGAGTGGGATTTGCTCCTGCAGTGACGTTTTTGAGACCCTCAAAAATCATCCCACAAGCAAGAACAGTTGCTGTTGTTGTTCCATCCCCCGCAACATCATTTGTCTTTGTTGCAACCTCTTTTACCATTTGTGCTCCAAGATTTTCATAAGGATCTTGAAGCTCAATCTCACGAGCTACAGTCACTCCGTCTTTTGTAATTGTAGGTGCCCCGAACTTTTTGTCGCAGACAACATTACGGCCACGCGGTCCAAGAGTAACACGAACTGCATCTGTCAGTTTGTTTACACCCCCTTGAATCTTCCGACGGGCACTTTCATTAAATTCCAGTTGTTTAGCCATTTTCTTGATATTCCTCCTAAAATAGTTTCATACTCAACTTTTATATCTCTTGCAAATCAATTGTTTGCAACATTCAACTGACTACCGCCAGTATATCACTTTCACGGATAATCAGATAATCCTGACCGTTATGCTTAATTTCAGTTCCAGTAAACTTTCCATACAGCACACGATCTCCAACTTTGACTTCGGGGGCAACTTGCTTGCCATCCTCTGTCCTCCCAGGACCAACTGCCTTAATTTCACCTTCTTGCGGCTTCTCCTTAGCCGTATCAGGTACATAAAGAGAGCCTATTTTTTCCTCGGACTCGTCGAGGGGGTGAAGAAGCACCCTATCTCCAAGCGGTCTTACTGTCATGATCTTTTATACCTCCTTTAAAATCATTTTCAGTGCTTTTCGGCCTAACCTGCACAGTGTCACAGACAGGCAAACTTTGCCCGTCCATGATTTAAGTGGACATCCTACCGAAAAAGCAAATCATCTGCGAAAAACAGATTACGAAAGAAAGCAGTTAACAACTGAACAAGAAGACTCAGGAAACTGTACTACGACAGCCTTCTCAAGCAACTCATGAGCTGTTTTCAGCTAGCATTTGTCATCCTCCGTAGGATAGCCGAAGAAGTGACTTTTAGACATGTAAAAAGTGAGGCTTCATAAGTCAAGAAAAAAATATGAAAAACCTAAAAAATTTTAAGTTTGCAAGAAAAAAAATTGGAAAAATGAAATTTCATGCCGTAAATTGAAGATATTGCTGGGATTTGATGGGTATTTATGGAAAAATGGGGAGAAATCAAAATAGAAGAAGGACTCAAAACGCTTTCAACTTGGGAACGGTCTGGGGATAGGATACGCAAAGAGTTTCGTTTTCGTGATTTTATAGAGGCATTTTCTTTTATGAGTGGAGCTGCTCTACATTCAGAAAAGATGAATCATCATCCTGAATGGTCGAATGTATATAGAACTGTGACGGTAGAGCTTACAACTCATGAGGCAGGAGGACTGACAGAAAAAGACTTTCAACTTGCGTCCATCCTTGATTCTCTTGCATCTTAGGGAAATCCATGAAAATCAAATCTTACTCTCTCTTACTTGGATACAAAGAATTTGATGCCCATCTTATCAAAAAAAATGAGGAGATCCTATTGAAGGTAGCAGGGCTAGGGGGAATCGATCGCCAAGAATACATTCGCCATGGTTTTCGTGTAATCGAAGCAGAAACTAAGGAACTCAGGATACTTGTTGCAGCTGGATTTGAGAAAAAAAGTATTTTCTCTCGATTCTCGATCCGATCCTAAGATTCCTTTAGCTGAACCATAGAAGAAACCATCGAACAGACCCCCTCTGCCATTTGACCTTAAGTCACTTACAGCTTTTGAAGCCCGCTCATCATGGTATCTGCTACTTCTTGTAGTTTTTTTGGCAGAAGATTGTACATGATCGCTATTTCCATAGCTTCGTCTGAGATTTTTTCATCTGGCTTCTTGATAAATCTTGGTTTTTTATCATACATGAGCCAATCTGCACTAATCCCATAAGAAGCCTGTATAGCAAGGGCAACAACCCTCCGTATTCTATGGTAGCCACTGAAATACATCGCAACAGAGGAAAGTGAGACTCCTAAGGTTTCACTTAGCTCTTGACGCGATATATGGAGCTGTTTCATGATCCATTCTGTTCTTTGTTCTGGTGTAATTTGTTTCATTTGTCTTAGTTCTAATTTTCTAGGCTTAGTTTTAAGAAATGCCTCCTTACATTTTTGAAACCAGTGTCATAGGCGTGCTCTACGGAGCATGCCTTCTTGACGCGACTATTCTCATGAGTATTATTCACTACAAAGCTCTTACAATCAGCTTAAACAAGTCGCCCTATCGGAAGCAAACTTTTTTTTTAGTGATATTTATTCAACAATTTTACGTAAAAAATAAAGATTTTACAAGAAAACACGAAAAAAATTTCCTTTTTTTCTCATTCTGAGCCTTAGTTCGAGACATTCTAGGAATGCCTTAGTTTCTCATGAAAAACAGACCTATATCTCCTTTCGATTCGATCCGATACTATATGTGTGAGAATAGAGAATGGTAGCCCCAATGCGTCTCGAATACAGGGAGTGTATGCGTATCCTGTTCATAAATTCAGCGATCAGCCAATTTCGCAAATCGATAGGATTCAGCCCAAGAGATTTTCCATAAAGAATGAAGGAAATATTCATCAGAAAGAGACTTTGTATGAAGAACGTATTTTTAGATCTAAAGAGGGTGTTGGCCGTTTTCTTGATATTCGTGCATAAAGCAAAGGAACGTATCTCTCGTTTTTCCATCATTCTGGTGGTTTCTTGTATCTGTTTGAGTCTTCCTTCTTGTCAAAAAGCTAGAAAATATTTTGATAAACTTCGTGTGCATATTTATGATCCTTTATTGGGTAGCAGTCGAAATGACAGGGACAAATGTAATCCAACGAAAAGTATGTACGAAGAGAATCAACACTATATAGATTGGGATTATATTACGGAGAATGGTGTTTTGGATCAAAAACGATGGTGGAATAAAGATTTTCTTCCATATAAGTCTCCCTGTGATCCTTTTGCACCCAAGCATAAATAGCCCAATTAGTACGAATGGAAAAAATATAAACTGATGAAATCAAAACTCAAGGAGTGACAATTAGTCGTGAGAATAGGATTCGTTTTTTTCTGTACTCTATTGTTTAGCTTTTTTTGGGATACTAACTTTCTTTTACCATTTCGTCTTTTAGCTGTTCTTGTTCACGAAATATGTCATGGAATTACAGCTCTTCTTTTGGATCAAGCAGTGCTTCAAGAGATATCTATCGATTTATCCGAATCAGGAGAGACTGTTGTTTCTAACCTTGATTCTACTCCTGCTACGATCCTTACAGTTTCTGCTGGTTATCTTGGTTCTGCCTTGTGTGGAAGTCTTTTACTCAGGAGAGGATTAAAAGCCTCTCTGGAGCGACTTTCTTTATTGTGTACTTCCTTTCTTTTGGCTTGCATTAGCCGTCTTTTTTGTGGTGTTGGCGAGCTTTCGTTTTATGTAGGAATTGGATCTTCTTTCTTTTTTCTTATTTCTGTCTTGGCCGGAAGAACTGCTAGTCGTTGTAGCCTCCTTTTTACAGGGACCTTACTTGTGTGGTATTCTCTATTTGATCTGCTTGATTTTACAAGGGCAAATGGATGGACGGATGTGGATATACTTGCTGATTATCTTCAAAGAAAGGGATGGATGATTCTTGCAGGGTTTAGTAACGAAAGCCTGATAGTTTCCATTTCGATTCTTTGGTCATCTCTGGTAATTGGCATTATTTTAGTAGTGCTTTATCCTGTGTTTGTGTCATCTATATCATCTTCTGGATCTTCTCGTGTGGCTTTGGTGAGAGAGGACACCGTTCCGACTCTTGTTTCTCAAGAGTCGGAGTAGGAAGATATAGTGCTAGTATTTTGGACTTAGTTCAACAGAAAAAACTGCTTCGCTTACATTTCCTTGATAGTCGCCAGCCTTGATACGTATTAAGTTATCCCCGTGCATAAAGAAAGATTGTCCTATACAATAAAGCTTCTTGTAGAACAGGTCTCTAAAGGAAAACTGATTTAAATTCCATTCTTTTTCCTGAAAAACAAAAGAGTCAAAACGAAGGCTACCTGATGTATTTTTAGGCTCCCAAGTCCAGCTTAGGGTATAAATTCCGCGACTAGTCTTTCCAGAAGTGTCTGAGTCAGTAACTTCCAAACATATAGGATATTTTTTTTTCAGATGAATTTTTCTGGGAATTTCAGGATAAAGCCTTACGCTCGTATCTGATGTTCGAATGATCAGGGAACGAATTTGTGGAGGAGAGGTATCATTAGTCTTGGGAAGGAAGCTCATAGGATTGAGAATCTTTCTTCCATACTCTCCCATGAATAAGAAATGAAGATGAGGTCCTCCAGAACGACCTGTGTTTCCGGACCAGCCAATGATGGTATCTCTGGAAACTTCTTTTTTTTGTAGTAGAGAAATTTTTTCGAATAAGTGGTAATAAGCACTCATCCATTTTCCGTTGATTCCATGAGAAAGAAAAACTATATTTCCTGTTCCCTTTTTGGGAGTATAAGGATCATCAGAATGATAATGTCTGTATACCATTTCCCCGTCTGCTATAGGGTGAATTGGGAGTTCTTTCCCTGCAAGATCGATTCCGTTGTGAAAGTGATCATTTCGTGATTCACCAAAAACTGAAGTGATCAACGGGAAAGAAAAATCTTCTTTTTTTTCTGTTTCTTGCTGATAGGTATTCTTTAGGTCTATTGGCCAGTGCAAAATAGGTAATATCTCATGTTGTTGAGGGGGTGTTGACCTTGATCCACAAAAAATATATAAAAAAAAGAAAAAAGATGACAATATTTTCATTTTTTATTTATCTACTGAGTCTAATGCAAAGAGTTTCATTATGATTCTGTAGTACAATATTTTAATGGAGTCTTAGCCTTTCAATACTATTATGCACTTGCAAATTAAACAATGTACATCGCAAGAAGAATTAGTTTCTGCGAACAAGGATAAAAATGATTTTTTCCGAGATTTGGTAAAGAAATGTGGGGAGGGAGATAGCAATGCATTACAGGAGTTTTTTGAACACTTCTCAGAAGACATGTATA
Organism: Leptospirales bacterium; assembly: GCA_014238275.1. Lineage (GTDB taxonomy): Bacteria > Spirochaetota > Leptospiria > Leptospirales > Leptonemataceae > JABABJ01. Next base: position 17,832 of record JABABJ010000160.1, read on the forward strand.
ATTTTCCACTCAAAATATTTCACTTAGATGAAGATGCTGCTTCAGATTTCTATCTGTATGCATTCGATAGATTGAAAGATGGGAAGAGATTTCGTTCATTTCAGGGACGTTCGAGTTTTCGGACATGGTTTTATACAGTTCTTCGTAATTTAGTAATTGATTGGATGAGAACAATAAGGGAGTTTGAAACCGTACAAGTCCACTCTCAAGACGAACATGAACATCGTCACATGATCGAAAATGCTCCTGCTCCTGTCAAGAACAACGCAGAAGAAGAAGTTGTAGAATTATTACATGACAAGTTATTAAAGTTGCCGGTGGAAACCAGCCTTCTCTTTAAGATGTCTTATATCTATTATTTTGATCTGAATCATCAGGAAATAGATTATCTTTCTTGTCAGACAGGTTGTACGGAGAGCGAGATTATGAGCCAGTTGTTGGAACTTAGGCATTCTCTGGCAGGAAAGGAGCTCCAAAATATCAAGGTGGAAGATAAAATCACATCTCTTTATGTTAATATCATGTCTCTCCAAGCAAGAGAAGAAAAGATCGAGTTGCTGATCCGCCGCCAAGATAAAAGTAATCCTGCGATTCTAACCGAACTTGAAAGGCTACGGACTACGATTCGAAAAAAACGGGTACAGTGGAAAAAGCTTCTTCAGAAAAAGAATAATGGGCATTTAATCGTGAGAACTCCCTATCGATGGATTGCGGAATTTATGAAGATGCCTGAAAGTAATATTTCTGTTCAAATGAAGCGGATTTTGGGAAAGTTAAGAATCTCCAATGTAGGCTAAAAACAGTCTTGTTTGGAGATGATTCATATACAGATTGGAGCCATATTATTGTCAACTTAGCTGTCAGTTTTGTATGCTTTTTCCTTTCCACAGTGCTTTAAAGACATAAAATCAGCAATATTTCGTTGGATTCGGTTATTTTGTTTGTTTTTTTGCATTTTTTTCGCTTCTTCCAAAAAATGTACTAGTATTTACGATACAAATCGTAAAAAATCTCGTCTATTAATAGATATTAACCAGTGGGACTTTATTGTAGAACAATAGGTTAAAACTATAAGGTCTTAGTGGTAAGGAATTTTATCAGAGGAGGATGTAATGAAAGCAAAAAAAAGAATGAGTCTGTCGAATGCTTATCTAAGAAAAGATATAAATACTAGCTTGGAACAGGCTCGTGAGGATTTGATGGATCTAAAGCATGATATGTCTGCAACCCAATATCAACAAGGAGGAAACACATCTCATGAAGAAAATGATATCGCTTATTTAGCGAATCAATGGAAAATAACAGGAAAAATACCTTCCTTTCTGGATAGGAGGCTTGTAATGAAAATCTACCAAACTATCTCAGATGAAAAAATGATGAGTGATAAAAATATTCCAGCTTATGCTGTTCCTGAAACTCTTCTCGATGTAATGAGAAAATCTCTACTAAAAACAGTAGAGAGGAAAGAGACAAATAAACAAACTATTCCTGCATTGATCGTAGAGTTATCTCGAAATAGCTTGGAGGTTATCAAGTCGACATGGGATGGTTTTTCTAGAATTTCACTTCCGGCTGTAGTTGTTCGATCTTCTGCAGTATCAGACAAAGATTTGTTTACTCTGAATCAAGAAAAGACCACTCCTTTATACCATCGAATCTTCTTGTCTCAAAGCATCGAAAGAGACAAGAGCTTGGAATATCAACTCATGCGAGATCATGAGGATTCACTGATGCTCTTGGTTCGTCTTCCTTATGGTTATCGTGATACGTCGGCTGTTCTTTACCAAGGGAAGGGAGAGGAGACTAGAATCATCGATTCATGTCGTTTGAATGCAGAAGACACTTCTCTTAATTTTTCCAAGATTGGAATAGGGGAATATACTCTTACTTTCTCAGGGGATATAGATTTCAGTATGCAGATCGTAATTCGTCCGAGATGTCTTTCGGCTGCTTCCAATGCTTAATGGACGATCTTTATTGAGAATTTGCTGATTCATTGGGAAGAACGGAAAAAAGGATATGGTCTAATGGCTTGAAATCATGGCTTAAGTGGATAGAATATCTTCCAGGAGAAAGACTGTGATAGTAATGTCTGATGTACTTACAACATCCGCTTTTCTGAAGAGAAAGAATTCTTCTTTCTTCGGCTATATCTTGGAAGCTGTAGTTTTTGCGATAGAGAACTGACTGAATTCTATTTGAAAATAGAAAGCCTCGTTTCATCTGATAAATCCACCAAATGGATTCAGATTCCAAAAACTGGACATGATCTCTATAAATTCGAAAATCTGTCTCTACCATTTTGAGTGAACGATCCAGAGCTCTCTCTTCTCTCTTGATTCTAGACCAGCCAAACTCTCCCTTAGGCCTTATGCTACATCCGTGTAACAAGAAAGCACTTATCGTTACAGTCCACAGGAGTATTTGTAATACGTATCTGGGAGTTTTGACAGAATAGCTTATGGAACGACTTGCTTCCATAAGCAAGGGTATCGGTCAAAAAAGCCCATCTGCAAAGTCAAAAAAACGAAAGCCCGCAAAGATCTGCTAATCATAAAAGCTTTATAATGATGTCATTCTTTTATAGAAGGCTAAATTAATCTCAAATTAGGAGAGGCCTATGATTTTTAGCATGATTAGAAGGCCATATTAAGAAGTTCCTGAATAGCTCCAAACATTCTTAGCTTGTTTGGCAAGGCTCTCTGAACGTTCCATAATTGCCTCTAATGTCCATAATGGCTTGTTCTTTTCGTCTTTTTTTAGATTTTCCATTAAATTGTTATACAAGGCTGATGGATTGCCATTATAGCAATCTAGCTTACTCTCAAAGGGACGATTGGAAGCAGAAGCATTGTTTTGGGCACTGACAAGCATTAAATTCCCAATTGAATTGATGTTAGACTTATTATCTCTATGTTCTTCTGGGGATATTGACTCTTTCCAACTAGCATCAAATGTTTGTGGCAGAATATGCTCTATTGTATTGAGCGTAGAATAATTTGCTCTCTGTTTTGAATATTGCTTCTCACTGATATGAGTATCAATTTCCTGCAAAATGAAGCGACACCATGACATTCCTCCCTTGCTATCATTGTACAAAGGTGTCCTTTTTACGGAGTCCATGAAGATATCATCAGCAATGTAAAAATTTTTGTCTTTGATCAATCTCATAAACTCTTCTGATTTATTGTCATTTTTTAATAAATTTTCTGTGAGAGAAGGAAAGAAGGTATCGTATTTAAAGTTCTTTCCTGATAGCTTCCCCCTTACTATCATCGTCAAGGTTTGATCTAAAAGTAGTTTTACCTCCTTTTCAGTAATTTTATGATCAATGAGTGCTCGAAAAATCGCTAAAAGGAATATAATTACAGAGTTCACACTGGTTTCAAGGAGTTTGTTAATTTGATCAACAAACTCATTGATCTGGGGATTTTCGATGGTACGTCTGTTTGCATCTATAATGTCACAAAAAATACTAGCATTTTCATGAATCCTTTCTATAAATTCTCTTGCATCTTTAAGTTCAAGGTCAGGATGTAATTTTTTGAATGCATAGTAGGTCATCCTGTAGTCTTTCCCTTGCGGGAGTGTCTTTTCTCGGCCGATTGAAAATAGATATCTTACGTACGATTCAAACTGAGAATAGTCGGCACTTCGAATCCTATCAATTTGAGCATTACTTCTTCTCATCTCAATTGCGAAGGAGGGTTTGAGCCAATGGGTTTTATTCAGTAATTCATATTCATTTTTATTAGAATCAGGTAGCATTAGAGGGCTAAATATGTAATTGCAAATCAATTCTATACCCGTTAGAGGGGTACCCTTTGCATTCAGTGACTCAAATATTATCTGTTCACTTTGACTTTCTTCTAGTGGAATCCAGACCATTTCTAACGAATGGAGAAGCACTAATGCAAATAGCCATAGTTGCTCGTCTTGTTTCACTCTTAACTTCCGATCCCAAAACTTTACTATTTCGCTTATTTTATTCTTTTCTGTATAAACGTCTCCGTGAAGTTCGTCTCTTGTAGCTGGCTCCATGCCCCTGAAAATAGCTTTATAGGTAGCGTAGGCATCTCCTCGAGTACTGAGAACTTTTAATCTTGAAGATTCATTTCCCATCCTCCTGTTTTCGAGATATTGAGCGAGTTGGTTTGCATAATCTCCAACATTCAAATTTTCTCTTTTCCCTTCAAGGTCTTGAAATCGACGGCGAATCACTGCCAAAATTACATAAATGGTGGTGAGTCTTTGCTGACCATCAATAATGAGATATTGTACGCTGTTGTCAGAACAATGTGGCATCTGCTTTACGACAACAGAACCAAAAAAATAACCACTTTCTTTAGATAGGTTATCTGGTGATTGTGCTTCATCCTTATTATACGAACAGCCAGATATATAGTTTTCTATATCTTGACAGAGCTCTTTCTGTTGTTTTAAATCCCATACATAGCCCCTTTGGAAAAAAGGTATTTTGTATTGGACATGGCTTTCTTTGAAGATATCAGCAAAAGATTTATTTTCTATTTTCATGGGCTACATGTAGAATTATAACGCTTTAGAAGACAAGTCTTTTTTCGTATTTGCAAAGTCAAAGCCTTATAATTAGTGCTTGACAGCCATGAAAGAACAAAATTCTTCTATGCCATAGAGCAATGGATTCACAATCAGCGATAGTTTCTCCGCAAATCAGTGTCTTAATGACGGTTTATAATTCAGTCCCTCATTTACAAGATTCTATCGAAAGCATCTTACAGCAGACCTTTCGCAACTTTGAGTATATTATTATTGATGATGGTTCTACGGACGGTTCTGTAGAACTTATCCAAAAATTTGCAGCTATGGATTCCCGAATACGTCCTATTTTTCTCGAAAAGAATCAAGGAAGAGTTTATGCCTCTAATTATGCCCTTTTCAATGAGGTAAAAGCCCCCCTGATCGCTAGAATAGATTCAGATGATATTGCCACAAAAGATCGATTGGAAAAGCAGTTCAAACATATGAACGATCACCCTGAAATTGGACTTCTTGGAGGAGGAGTCGCTCATATGCAAGAAGATGGAAAAATGCTTCATATCACCTCCTATCCCTCAGAAGAAACTTCTTTATACCGTAGGATTTTCACAGGATGTTTGGTTTGCCATCCTGCCTGCATTATGAGGAAAGATCTTGTGACTCAACTGGGAGGCTATTATCCTTTTTATCATCATGGAGCTGAGGACTATGATTTATTTCTTAGGATATATGAGAAATCTGGTGTTTCCAACCTAGAAGATATCCTTTTGTATAAGAGACAAGGTGCGAGTTCTCAAAAAGCACAGAGGGATGCTTCCGATATCATATCTAGGATTGCCGCTGTCTATCGAATGACAGGAAGAAATGATCCTGTTTGCGGTTTGAAAAGAGGGGAGTATCAAAAACTTTTTTCCAGCTTAGGAGTCGAGAAATCATTGAAGCCCAAGAAAGCGAAGAAGCATCGAAAAGATGATCTTCAAGGGTCTCTTCCTCCTCTTAGCCTTCTTGTGGATCTTCTTTTCGATGCTTCTTCAGGAAGCTCAGCTCATAGATTGAGCCCTTCGCTTGTGGCTCAGATTCGAATTTTTACTATCAAGTATTGTTTGAAGTCTGGTCGTCCCTTTACTGCATTATATTGCGTCTTATGCTTTTTCTGGTATTATCTCCAAAGTCAAATCCAAATTAGGACAAAGAAAAAAATAGTAGATATTGACTAAAAATGACATTGCCTAGTAGTAAATATTAGTTATCGTTAGTCAATATCTACTAAAAATAAGAGTTTCTACTACTAAGTATTCACTAAAATAAGTATTCACTAAAAGTGGAGGAAAATCGCCGAAAAAATTAAGAATCCCTATACCATCATACGGATGTAGGGAGAGCCATGAGAAGGAGCACTCGGAAGGCATAACTGAGGTTTTATAAAATTCCCTCTGGGAACAATTTTTTTTGTTGACAGACCATGAAAATTTTGTGTACTTGACAAAGTCGGTGTTATTGTACTATCTGCGTTGGTTTAGGATTGGAGTAGATTTTGCAGTTTACACTTGTCCTAATCTGAGTTGTCCTGAGCCGAGATTGACTTAGCACTCTATGATTTTTGGTTCTACTGCTAGCAAAATTCCAAAATGGGAATATACATTTTTTTGGATTTCACTTGCTAGCTGGAGGAGTTCTTTGCTACTTCCTCCATAGTTGACTAGGGCTAAGGAATGTTTGTCTGAAATCCCCACTCTTCCTTTTCTGAATCCTTTTTGATAGCCAGCTTTCTCAATGAGCCAAGCTGCAGATATTTTCCAGTCTTTTCCTGCTGAGAAACAAGGTAGAGGTTCTTGGATACCCTGCGTAAGGCATTTTTGGCGAAGCTTCTGCATACACGAGAGATTGAGAATAGGATTGATAAAAAAAGAACCGGCAGAACAAGTATTTGGATCCTTTGGCTCTAAAGCCTCTATTAACATGCCCTTTTTACGGCGCAGACATAGTACAGATTGTCGTATTATTTTTAGGAAATTCTTTTCTAAAAGCTTCTGAGCATAGTTTTCTTCTATATAATGCTTTAGTTCTGGATAGGAAGGATTGGGTAAAGAGGTTTTTTTGAGTAAAAAACAGACCTGTAAGACAATATATTCATCCTTTGCGTTTTCTTTAAATATACTAGAGCGGTAAGAGAACAAGCATTCCTTTGAACGAAAGGTCTTGAGTTGTAAGCTACTTCGATCTAAGCATTGTACGCTTTCTATTGTTTGAGATACTTCCTGTCCATAGGCGCCGATATTTTGGATAGGTACTGCTCCAACCAATCCGGGGATCCCAGAGAGGCATTCTAATCCGCTCCAGCCTCTTGAGATGGATTCGTAGGGGAGAGTATCCCATATTTGACCGGCTGAAGCCTTGATTCTCATCCCATCTGTGTTCAGAATAAAGCGGAGTCCTTTTGTTTCTATCTTAATTACAATGCCGTCGAATCCTTCATCGGGAAGGACAAGGTTGCTTCCTCCCCCCAAGACTAAGACAGGAAGTCCCCTCTGTTTTGCTTCCTTGAGAGCAAAAACTATATCCTGAGAAGATTTTGCTCTCAGGAAAAAAGCAGCTTGTCCTCCCAGTTGTAGAGTAGTATAGGGAGAAAGGAGAATATTAGTTTCTATTTTGTTTTGATGAGACATTGGCTATGGGAGACTTGCTTGTCAGAGGCTTCTAACTACGGTTGGGAATGTCCTATTTCGATAGTTGTATAGGGTCATAGTTGAGAGCTGGTTGAAGCCAGTGTTCCATCTCAGTGAGAGATCTATTTTTACGAAGTGCATAATCTTTTACTTGATCCTTTGCAATCAGACCCAAGGCGAAATACTGGGATTTTGGATGAGAAAAATAGAATCCGCTAACGGAGGCTGGCGGATACATTGCCATACTTTCTGTCAAAGATAGATGGATGTCCTCTTCTGCATTTAGCCATTCTAAGAGAGTTTCTTTTTCTGTATGTTCTGGTTGAGAAGGATAGCCTGGTGCAGGCCTGATACCCTGGTAGCGTTCTTTGTTCAACTCCTCAGAGCTTAAGTTTTCTTTTTTAGAGTAGCCCCAATATTCACAGCGTACCATTTCATGAAGATATTCTGCTGCTGCTTCTGCAAGTCTGTCAGCAAGAGATTTTACTAAAATACTTTTATAGTCATCATTTTGCTTTTTATAGTGAATAGATATTTCCTCAGGCTCAATACCTGCTGTGACAGCAAATCCCCCTATGTAGTCTGTCCTTCCCCCTTCAGTAGGATCGTCTGTCAAGGGTGCTATATAATCTGCAAGGGCACGATTTGGCTCCCCCTCTCTTTTCTTGCTTTGCTGGCGGAGAGTATGAAATACAGTCTCTTGTATTAGGTTTTTATCTGGTATTTTGGAATGTGTTGCTTTATAAACGAGTATATCATCATCCCTTGAGACGGCAGGTTCCAGCCGTAGTACACCCTTGACTATGAACTTTCTTGTTTCTGTGATGTGATCTAGCATGGAAAGGGCATCGTTTAGGAGTTTTTTTGCTTCTTCTCCATACTTGGGATGAGATAAGATGGAAGGATATTTTCCCTTCAATTCCCAAGAGCTAAAGAAAGGAGTCCAATCAATATATTCCCTTAGGACAGAGAGCTGTAGCTCAGGAAATACTATTTTCCCCATTTTCTTCGGTTTATATAAAGTGGATTGAGACCAGTCTAGTTTGCAACGGTTTTTACGAGCCTCTTGCAAGCTCAGGTATTCCTTTTTTTGCTTGCGGCTCAGATAATCCTCACGAATTTCTATGTACTTTTTTTGAATTTCCTCTGCAAATTTTTTCTTCTTTTCTTTCCCTGAATGCTCTTTTCCAATCAAAGCTTCCGTGACAGGGACACTTTTCGATGCGTCTATTACATGAACCACGCAAGCACTGTAGCAGGGATCTATTTTTACAGCAGTATGAATCTGTGATGTAGTTGCTCCTCCTATGAGTAGAGGAATGGACATCTTAATTCGCTCCATTTCTTTTGCTATACGAATCATTTCTTCTAAAGAAGGGGTGATTAGCCCGGACAGGCCAATGATATCTACTTGCTCTTTTCGAGCAGTCTCTAAGATTTTTTCAGAAGGGACCATGACCCCAAGATCGATAATCTCAAAATTATTGCATGAAAGCACAACCGACACAATATTTTTCCCAATATCATGAACATCTCCCTTGACAGTAGCTAGTAGAATTTTACCTCGAGAGGGTACCTTGCCCTCATTTGAAGATTCCATATAAGGGAGAAGATAGGCAACAGAACGCTTCATAACTCTTGCACTTTTGATTACTTGTGGAAGAAACATTTTTCCTGAACCAAAGAGATCTCCGACAGTATTCATTCCATCCATCAAAGGCCCTTCAATGACTGAAATAGCTTGATCATAGATCTTTCGAGCTTCTTCAGTATCTTCTTCAATATAGGTATCTATTCCCTGAACCAAAGAGAGTTTCAATCTTTCCTGTACTGAAAGGGATCTCCATTCATCTCTCCTAGAGATTTGGGTTTTGTCTGCTTCTTTAGGGAGATTTTCTGCAAACTGAAGGAGCCTTTCTTGGGCAGTGGAATTTAGGTTGAAAATAACTTCTTCGATACATTCTTTAAGATTTTTATCAATTTGTTCATAAACTGGAAGGCTACCAGCATTGACAATAGCCATGTCCATTCCTTTTTGAACTGCATGATACAAAAAGATGGTGTGCATAGCTCCACGGATTTTCTCATTACCTCGGAACGAAAAAGAAATATTACTTACACCTCCACTTACTTTTGCAAGAGGGAGGTTTGTTTTGATCCATTCTACAGATCGGATAAAGTCAAGTCCATAATGATTGTGTTCTTTTAGACCAGTTGCTATGGTTAGGATATTTGGATCAAAAATAATATCTTGGGGAGGAAAGAGGAGTTTCTCGACAAGGATTTGATAGGCTCTTTGGCAGATGGAGATTCGTCTTTCAAATGTGTCTGCTTGACCAGATTCATCAAATGCCATAACAACGATGGAGGCACCATATCTCTGTATCATTCTTACTGTTGTACAGAAAGATTCTTCTCCTTCTTTCAAACTGATAGAATTTACAATACATTTTCCCTGAGCATTTTTCAGGCCTTCTTCTAAGACTTCTGGACGCGAAGAATCAATCATGATAGGGACTCTTGCGGTATCTGGTTCTGAGGCTATGAGGCGTAAAAAATGTGCCATTTCCTTTTTGGAATCAAGCATTGCATCATCCATGTTGATATCTATGATTTGGGCCCCAGATTCAATCTGAGTTCTTGCAACTGTGAGAGCTTCTTCATATCTTTCTGAAAGTATCAGACGTGCAAATTTTTTAGATCCACTGATATTTGTTCTTTCCCCTATATTGACAAAATTTGTTTCTTTACGTAACTGAAATGGCTCCAGTCCACTCAACGAAAGAAGAGGAGGTGAATCAGAACAAGATTTAGAAAAAGATCTGGGAGGAATTTCTCTGACGGCTTCTTTCATAGCTGCGATATGTTCAGGAGTTGTTCCACAACAACCACCTACTAAATTGATCAAACCCTCTTTTGCATAGGATCCAATCTGATCTTTCATAAAAGTAGGAGTTTCGTCGTAATCTCCCATTTCATTGGGAAGACCTGCATTTGGATAGAGGCTGACGGGAAGGCTACTGAGTTTGGCAATTTCCTGTAAAAATGGACGCATCTGTTCTGAGCCAAGGGCACAGTTGATTCCTACACTGAAGACATGAGGTATAAACTCTATGGAAAACCAGAATGCAGAAAGCGTTTGACCCGAAAGAGTTCGCCCACTTTGATCCGTGATTGTTACAGATACCATCACGGGAAGTTGGATATTTTTTTCTTGAAAGGAATCATAAGCAGCATAAAGAGCGGCTTTACAGTTCAATGTATCAAAAACAGTTTCAATGAGAATGATATCCACTCCCCCTTCAATGAGGGCATTGATTTGAGAGCGATAGGCTTCTTTCATCTCTTCAAAGCTTATGGCACGGTAAGAAGGACGGTCTACATCAGGGGAAAGAGAGAGAGTTTTATTAGTAGGACCTACCGCCCCTGCCACAAAACAGAGTCTTCCTTTTTCCTCTTGTTTTTTGACCGATTCTACGGCAAGTCTTGATGCTGCAAGATTGATCTTTTCTATCTCTGATTGCATTTGATAGTCTGACTGGGAAATAGAATTGGAATTGAAGGTATTGGTTTCGATAATATCTGATCCTGCTTCTAAGAAGGATGTATGAATCGAATGGATGATATCTGGTCTTGTCAAAGAGAGTATATCATGATTTCCATTCAGTTCACAAGGATGATTGGAGTAGAGGGGATTACGAAAGTCTTCTTCCTGTAGTTTGAATTGCTGGATCATCGTCCCCATACCACCGTCCAAAAGTAGGATTTTCTTCTTGAGAGCCTCTTGTAAGAGGATGGTTCTCTTGTTTTGCTGAGTTTGGGTTTTCACGGAATAGGGAAATCGATTCTTTTGGTAGGACTTTCTTTGCCCATATCGATAAGATTCATTTGATATAGTGTTCTATTACTCCATATTAAAAAAGAATAAATTAAGGCTGGTTTTTTAAGCAGTACACTGTCAATTCAAAAACACTCAAAAAAAGATAGACAAAATTTCTCTTAGGAACAAGCCTTGTAAAGGATCGAGTGAATCTCTCCTGAATGATGGAAGTAGGAGTAGGATGAGATGGGTCTTTTTTTGTTTCTGTGAGCCTCATCAAGAAGTTTGATTTTTTGCCGTATCGTTTTTCGTACTGCTCTTTCTTTTTCATCTTTTTCGTCTTTTTTTTTCGACTTTCCTTTGTATATTCAGCTCCTCTTTTCGCTCGTGACTTTCTTCATGATTACCAAATTTATCTAAAACGGAATGAGTCTTCCCGCACACGACAGTCTCTTGAAAAGATAGAGCTCCAGTGGGCAAGCCCCTTCTATCATTTGCCATCCTCCTTTTTCCCTTCGCCAAGACTATTTGATCCTAAACTTAACCTATATGAGAAAACCATTCTTCGTCGCTCTCAAAGTCTCTATCTGGCAGCCCTAAAAGCTCTGAAAAAAACCAAAAAAAACCAAAAAAAAACCTCATCTCTCCTATATCCTCTTCCTTCTCGATTCAAACCGACTCTTACTGGACAATCCAAACGAAAAGAGAAGGCTTTCTTCCTCAAACAGCATCAAATCGCAGCAAATTACTCACTAGAAGCATGCAGGACTCTATATGAAATCAAGAGCCAAGAGATCATAGACACTTCATTCTTTCAAGAGCTAAGAAAAAGTTCATGTCGTCTGTATAGCGTTGCTTCTATACAGCTTAAGCAATATGTGTCTTCCCTTCAAATACTAAAGGATTATTTACAGCTTGACGGGACAGAACAGGAATGGCCTCTTCATTACTATCTAAGTGTTTGCTATTCTCATATCTATAGGGCAGAGAAAAAGAATCGCTCAATAGGAGACGATCATCTTCGAAGAACACGTCGTAGAAAAAATATCCATTATCTCAGAGCAGTAGCACTAAAGTTTGGCTCTGGCTCCAAAGAATATAAAGAATCCCTAAATCAAATTCACTTAGATGAGCTTGGTCCTCCTCGTTAATTTCTTGACGATTTCCATTCAGTAAAGACATCTGAATCATGCGTATTGGTATAGTTCGTTTCCTTAATGCAAGACCACTAGATTATGCTATACGTAGATTGAGCCTTGCAGGTTCTACAATCCATCTTGCTTCATCGGAATCTCCACAAAGAATAGAAATCATCGAGGAAGATCCTTCAAGACTTTGCGACCTTCTCTTGCAAGGGAAGCTGGACTGTGCATTGATTAGTTCAGTGGAGTGCCTTCGAAACCCTACTCAGATTGGATGGTGTCAAACCGTAGGAATTTGTACTCATAAGAGATCTCATTCTATTCTTTACATACGGAGGAATCCTACGACTATTTCTCAGAGAGACTTTCCTTCTTCCTTTCCGACTTCCTTTCCGAAAGAAGCCTCTGTTTCTAAGATGTACTATGATCGTGCATCTCGAAGCTCTGTTGCATTATGGAAGTGTTTATATCTTCAGAGCCATGAAAATCTCCCTGAAAGCGAAGAAATCCCATCTTCTGAAATCCCTCGATTGGTCAGACAAGAGGGAGTTGGAGGTATATTGATTGGAGATCCTGCATTGCAGTTTTTGGAAGATTTGAAATCCACAAAAAGGGAAGGAGAGAAATGGATTGTGACTGATCTTGGCGAATGGTGGTATGAGAAAGAAGGGCTTCCTTTTGTTTTTGCACTTTGGGCCTATCCTCTCAATCGACCCATCCATGATAGCTTTTTCGAAGATTCCTTGCAAGAAGGACTAGAGCATATAAGCGATATATTGCAACAAAATAGAGATTCTTTTCATGACTCAAAGCACTATCTAACAGAAATACTTCATTATCGTCTAGGAAAAGAAGAAAAACTCTCTCTCAAACATTTTTCCAAATATCTCAAAAAATACGGCTTAGACATAGGTAGAGTAGGGCAAAAAAATAGGATAGACGGGGGATAGCCCTCCTTAAACTCAGGAGAAAGTTTTTTAGAGTAGTTCCAAAATCCTGCCAGAGATATTCAGCCATGTTATTATTTCAAGCCACACGAAAATATCTTTCCATGATCCGATTTGAGCATTCTCTTTTTGCTCTCCCCATGGCTTATATAGCTCTTGTAGAAACTTTTCCCTATTTTGAGGGCGATTCACAAGAATTTTTACTAATTCTTGTGAAGATAAGCATTTGTATGGTATTTCTAAGAAGCACTGCTATGGGATTCAATCGCCTAGTAGATCGAAAATATGATAAAGAAAACCAGCGTACTTCGAGGCGTGAGCTTCCTTCGGGAACTTTATCTGTAGAACAAGTGTGGTTCTTTGTCATTTTATGTGCAGTAGTCTTTTTACTTTCTTCTGCTTCTATTAATCTTCTTACTGGAATTGGAGGTCCTATTGTCCTGATTTTAGTTTGTTTTTATTCCTATACGAAGCGGTTTACTTGGATGTGCCATTTCGTTTTGGGGCTTTCTATAGGAATTACACCCCTTGCTGTCTGGATTGCTGTATTAGAACGAGCTGATCTTCTTGCTTTTCTTTGGAGTGGAGGATTGATGATGTACATAGCTGGTTTTGATATACTCTACTCCTGTCAGGATGCAGACTTTGATCATAAACAAGGACTTCACTCCATTCCAGCCCAATGGGGAATTCAGGCTTCTTTATGGACAGCACGAGTATCTCATATTACATCCCTTCTTTTTTTCGTTGCTGCTGGGGAAGTAGCAAAAAGGGGATGGTTCTTTTTTGCTATGATTCTGGCGATAGGGCTTCTTTTACTTAGAGGGCATCTTGCAGCACGAGAAAAGAACCTAAGTACTCTTCCCCCTATCTTTTTTCATGTAAATCTCCCGATAAGTACAATCCTCCTTTTGGGAATTTTATTCGATGAAAGAGTAAATCTACTGTTTCATCTTTTTCTTTGACGAACATATCTTTTCATAAGCCCTCTACGGTAGCCTCTTATTGTGAGGCACACTGCACAAAGTTCGTTCCTTGCCCACAGAGGAGAACTCCTTCGATTTGAGCATTATTCTCGTCCTCCTTGTATGACTTGAGGGTAGGGTACTTACCATTTTCAGAATCCAAGACCCAGTTATTTGTACTCCATCCGAAACCTGGGAAATCGGTTTCAGTGTCAGCACTAGTCAGAGTCCTGAGCCCTGACTTATCTGTTTGTTGGACTCTTGCACCCCCGCTACCGACTCCATCCGAACCAGACAATCTGTAATTGGCTCGGATGATAGGATCCATGATAGTACCGTGACTACTAAGTCCTATATCACCTAGGAAACCAGTACCATTCACCCCAGCTTTTGTGGCATAGCAGTATTCAATTGTGCTAGTGGTGTCAGCAGTAGCACTACTAGAAACAGCAGCTCTGCCTACAAATCCGCCTACTGCATCAGGATCACTGCTACCTTCTGGAATTCCACCGCTATCGGGAGTTCCCGTGCTATAGCTATTTTGGATAATACCCACATTTCCTCCCACGAAACCTCCTACTTGATCATCAGCACCAGTACCACCAAAGACATTTCCAGTCGAATAACTGTTTCGGATGATAGCTACTACTGCATTTACGCCCACTAAACCTCCAGCTCTCGTCGCACCACCATTATCACCATAGACATCTCCAGTCGAATAACTATTCTGAATGGTTCCTCTATTCCATCCCACTAACCCACCTGGGAGACTATTTGGGTTGCTTTTAGAGTCGTTTAATGTCACTGTGATTCCTATAGAAGAGACCTTGTCTATGATGACATCATCTCTTAGTTTTATGTCAGGGCCAGTGGCACCAACTCTACCTGCGAGAACGCCAATGTTAATCACTACTGGGGCGTTGGGGTCGCTAGGATCTGCCATATAAGTACTTCGAACCTCTGTTCCGTCTCCCATAAATTTCAGGTTTTCTATTCGTATTGGCTCTGCCTCTGTACCTGCTACAAATCCAAAAAAGCCTGCATGGCGGAGAGCAGTATTGACTCTAAAATTTTGTATGGTATATCCGTTCCCGTTAAAATTACCGGTAAATGGAGTAGTGTAATCCTCACCTACTGGCTCCCATATATTGCCACTACCCAAAGTAATATCCGTCATCAACTCATAGCCATTGCATTTGCTGATTCCTTCTTGACCTCCGCAACCATTCATTGAAGGAGTAGTTACTCCATCTGAATAGCTTGCACCAGACAGGTCGTTACGGATATTGTCGAGCATGTCGAAACCCGAAAGACCATCTATTATCTCGTGGCCAATTTCAATCAAACCGTCGCCGTCATCGTCTATATCTACATTGTTAGCTACTTGATCGTCATCATTATCGATAAGGGGATCTTCCGTTGCATCTTCACAACCATCGCTATCATAGTCGTTACTTTGCTGACCATCGCTTGGGAGTCCTAGATCACTTATGAAATCTGAGTTCTCACTCGTACGACACTTGTCTAGCTCACTACCATCTTCACCTATGTCAGGTACATTGTCGTTGTCATCGTCAGGGTCTTCGACATCATCTTGACAACCATCGCCATCATAGTCGTTACTTTGCTGACCATCGCTTGGGAGTCCTAGATCACTTATGAAATCTGGGCTAACACTCGGACTACAAAGGTCTAATGTTTCACCTTCTTCATCTACGTCATTTACTCCATCATTATCCGTATCATCCGGATTTTCCTGATTACCCTGAGTCTCACCTGGATTATCATCTTCCACAAAGACAGCCAAAGGACTTCCACACCCAACCAGAAGGAGGGCGGCTATCAAACAAACCACATATGCGAAAACCGCATTTAATTTCCTAATCACGCTTGGCATGCTATAAAGCCATGCCAATTTGTCAAGCATTTTTTTTGTGTTGAGGTATCAAACCCATAGACATTTGTTACACTTAGAGATAAGTATCTATTTGCCAAAATAGATACTTATCTCTAAGTTGTACATATAAAAAATAATAATTAGGAGGTAATTATTTATGAATAATTACGATGATATTCTTGAGAAA
>JABABJ010000098.1 GCA_014238275.1 Leptospirales bacterium
AAACTTCCTAGGTGATACCGTATTCTTTTGAACTGACTTATCTGATCTTGGAACTGATGATGTATCTGATGATGTATCTGAAGAGGATTCTTTTGAATCATCTTTCATGTACTGCATGAATAGAATCAAAGCACCTCCCATGAGGATGATAGGCATTAATGCTCCAAAAGGTCCCTTGTTCTCTCTTTCTTGCATTCTTTACCTAACTTCGTCACTGTAGCCCTTAGAAAAGGGTTGGCAACAAAGGATCCTTTTTATGGATTTTAGCAAGGCTTGAGGGAAGCTATACCTTCCAAAACACTCGTAAGCGTATTGAGAACAGGTTGGATAGAATCGACAACTCCCTGCAAATAAGGGACCTGGGAAAAACTGATATAGCCGAATCAGGACCAATACAGGAAAATTGATCATTCTAAAAAAACGATTCACTAACTAAAAAACCTCATACTAGACACTCTGCTGTTTACATACACAGAAAAACTCTCTTTTTCATTAGAGGAGAAGCCCTGCCCTCTCAAATAGCCCCAAAAAATCTCTCTCTCGCTCTTTGTGTCCATAGTCAAAAAACTCCCTTTTCGGAAGAATAGCAAAATGATAACCATGTCGCACATTCGGATAAACAGAATATAGTAATGAGCGACATATACGTCGAAAACGGTTTCGTACCACTGACTTCCCCAAGGATGAAGAAATACAAACCACACCCTTACTTGCAAAAGAAGAATCCCTGGAAAGGAGATACTTTACAGAGATATTCCTCCCCCTGCAAAACCTCCCATTTCTAAAGAGATTATCAAAAAGAGTCTTTCCTTTCAAACTTATTCCTCTTCGTTTTTGAAAGATGGTTTTCATTTCTTATGTGCCAGATCGGAAACTGTAAGCCTTCTACAACCCTTTCTCCTCCTACGGAAGAGAATAGCCCTACCACCTTTGGTTGACATTCTAACGCGAAATCCATGCGTTTTAGCACGCTTTCTTTTTCGTGGCTGATATGTTCTTTTCATAACAGAACGGCAAATGCTCAGAAAATAGGCAGCAGTTTATTTTTACCGCATGTTTGACTACACAAGCTCAGAAACCCCTATAATATAGGAGAAAAGCTTAAAACCGAATGGTTTTTTGAAATCTTACACAAAACGCTCGTATCTACTCAATCACCTTTTGAACACGTTCTTTACAGGGGGAAATTCTGTCAATGTGAAAAAGTCATTTCTTTTGTTAAAAAACTTTCTTTTATTCAATTAAAAACTTGCCAATTTTTCGAGTGTTTTAAAATACTTACCTTTGTGGCCTTTTTGTTGCTAATTTTTTCACATACTTTTTCACAAGAAGTTTTACTTGAGAGGAGCTAGGATCAGGGGCTGAACATACTTTTAGATGATTTTTTCACATTAAGAGGTCATAGTAGAGGAGGAAGATAAAGAAAATCAATTAAGTATTTGTCTTTTACTCTATTACAATAAAAGGTTAATAAAGGTAAAAATGGATTTCCAAATAGAAAAATCTAGCCTTCATAAGGCTGTATCAAAAGTTGAAGGAATTATTTCTGCAAGGGAAATACGCTCTATTTTGTCTAACATATTAATAGATGTCGAACAAGATAAGGTATCGCTACATGCATCTGATTTAGAGATAGCATCGACTGTTACTACAAATTGCTCTGTCAAGAAAACTGGAAAAATAACCGTTCCCGCTAAGAAATTCAGTCATGTCCTACGCGAGTTTCAATCAGAAACGATTAATATTCAATTAGTTTCTGATGAAAAAATAGTTATTAAAAGTGCTTCTCAAGATAGTAAGGCACAAACGACTATTATGGGATCTTCTGCTGAGGAATACCCTTCTATTCATTTTCCTTCAGATGATCAATATGTATCTATCCCCTCTTCCACTATGTCCGAAATGCTGAGACTGACTGTTTATTCTATAGCTGAAGATGACGCAAGATATACTTTTAATGGACTCTATATGAAGTCGGAGAATGGCATTTTAAATTTTGTTGCGACGGATGGGAGAAGGTTATCTCTTGTCCAAAGAAAATTTTCTCAAGACCCTCCTTTTTCTAAGGGTTTGATCCTTCCTCACAAAGCAGTAAAAGAGCTTCAGAAACTTTCGGAATTGGAAGATTTAAGTGTAGCTTACGATGATACAGAAAAAAGACTTTTTTTCAAATCAGATAATATGAATCTAATTAGTAAACTGATAGACGGAAACTATCCAGATTATATGCAGGTAATCCCCGAAAAGGTAGAATATGAAGTAACTTTTTCCAAAGGAAGGCTTGAAAGTGTTCTTCGTCATGTTTCTGTTATGGCTGCAGAGCCTTCTCGAAGAGTTCTTTTTCAATTTCAGTCGGGTTCTGTTGAAGTGACTTCTCAAACGCCAGATATAGGAGAGTCACATGATACTATTCTTGCTGAGTATAAGGGAGAAGATATTCCTATAGCTTTTAATTCAAACTATTTTTTGGATGTTATACGTAATCTAAGTTGCGATGATATAATTCTTGGGTTCTCTTCATCCAATTCACCTGTAGTTGTTAAAAATCCTCAAGATAAGGACTTCACCGCTGTGATCATGCCAATGAAGATATAATTATGATGTGAGGATTAATACACTCCACCTTAAAACCTTTCGTACATACAAGAACCAGAAGATAGAACTACACCCTCGTTTGACATTCATTTATGGGCCTAATGCTTCGGGGAAGACTAATATTCTCGAAGCTGTTAGTATTCTTGCCTTTGGAAAATCATTCAGAGGAGCACAAGAAAAAGATATGGTGCAAAATGGGGAACAAGGCTACCATCTTTCCTGTTCCTACGAAAAAAATAGTGAGAAATTTGTTCTTTCCTGTGGCTGTGATCCTTTTCATGGGAAAGTACAGAGAAAGATAAAATTGGATGAAACTCCTCTTTTGGGAAGGCAATCTTTGATCAGTCAGATTGTTTGTGTTTTTTTTAGCCCTTCTGATATATCCATAGTAGATGGAGGTCCTTCTTTTCGGCGTCGTTTTCTTGATACTGTTTTGAGTTATCAAAACAAAAATTATCTTCAGGATCTTATTAATTTTAATAAATCTCTTAGGCAAAGAAATGTTGTTTTAAAGAAGTTTGGGAATTCGTATGATAAAGATAAAGAAGGAATTTTGGAGGCTTGGGATCAAAATCTTATACAATGTGCAGAAAGGATTACAAAGGCAAGAATAAAGTTTATTCAAGAGTTTCAGGATGTTTTTTATAAAGTACTTTCTGATATATCAGAAACAAGAGATGATATTAAGATAAAATTGAAATTATCTCATATTGAAGAAGAAGAGAATTATAAAAAAATACTTAGAGAAAATTATGAACAGGATTCTAACTTTGGTTCCACTTCGGTAGGACCTCATCGGCAAAACCTCTTATTTGAGAAAGAAGGAAAAGATATACTTAGATTTGGAAGTCAAGGGCAAAAGAGAAGCCTTGTTTTATCCCTTCGTATAGCTCAGTTTTTCTTTCTAAAGAAGAGTCTTAATTTAACACCTGTGCTTCTTATAGATGATGTGATTGGGGAACTTGATAAGAAACGAAAGAAAGCTTTTGTACGGGTTCTTCACGAAAGCAGTCAAACAGTTTTCACATCTCCCGAAGTTCACGATCTTGATGGGCAGATTGCTGAAATTGCTGGGAATTCAATCTATTATCAAGTATCTTCTCCTGGGATGAT
>JABABJ010000100.1 GCA_014238275.1 Leptospirales bacterium
CTGGTGTCGGTGGAATCGTTGGTAAACAGCAGCAAGAAGGAAGCCTTGAGAATAGCTATGCTGCAGCCGAAATGTTCCTAGTTGAGGAGGGTCTCACAGATAATTTCCATGGATTAATCGGTGAGCTCCTTCCAGGTGTAGACCCAGCACAGAATAGCTACTGGGATAGCACCTTGTTTGATTCGCAGCATGACTCTCATACTCATGCTGGGCAAGGAGTAGATGCTACTACACAGGAGCTCCAAAGATGCCCATCATCTCCCACATGTGTGATCTCTACATCAGAGACCATTTATAATACTTGGGATAAGCTTATCTGGGACTTTGGGTCGAATACAGCATATCCTGAGCTTCGTTATTAGCAGTATTGTAGGGGGCTTGATTCTTTTCTGTCGAGGGTCTTTTTTGGTGGCTTTCTTGAGGGTTCTCTTGGATGGTCAGAAGTTCGTTTAGGACAGAAACAATTTCTTCTTGATAATGCGAAGCATCTTGCACGTCGTAAAAGAGAGAGTCTTCCTTTCCAGAGCGTATAAAGAGCCCTTTTCGCTTCTGGATGCAGCGGACTAAGTGAATGCGAGGTATCGAAAAATATTCAGAAATTCGAAACTCAATACGATTTGGTGGTTGCTTATATACAGAGCTGAATCCAGCCCTCTGTGCTAGGGAGCGAATCCTTTCTATTGCTACAAAGGTCTTTGTTACCTCGTCAGGTTCTCCAAAACGTTGCTTCATCTCATCATAGAGATAATCGATTTCTTTGCTATCTCTTGCAGCTTCAAAACGCTTGTAAAACTCGATCCTCTGGCGAACATCAAGGATGTAGCTTTCGGGAATATAAAAATCTGTATGAAGATTGATATTGCATCCTGGATTCTCTTCTTTCGTATCTCCTTTTAGTTTTTTTATCGCTTCGTTCAAAAGTTTAATATATAGCTCATAACCTACCTCTGCTATATGTCCAGACTGCTTGAGGCCAAGAATATTTCCAGCCCCTCGTATCTCCAGATCTCTCATGGCAATTTTAAATCCACTTCCTAGCTCTTGGTATTCTAAAACTGTATCCAGCCTTTTCTGTGCTGTCTCTGTCAATGTTCTATTTGGAGGATATAAGAAATAAGCGTAAGCCTGTTTATTGGAACGACCTACTCTCCCTCGTATTTGATAGAGTTGCGAAAGCCCAAAGGTATCTGCACGTTCAATGAACAGAGTGTTTACATTGGGCATATCCATTCCACTTTCTATCAAAGAGGTCGTCAGTAGAATATCAAACTTTTCATTTAAGAACTGTAAAAGGATATCTTCGATTTGATCTTCTTCCATTTGCCCATGAAGAACGGATAAAGATGCCTCTGGAACAATGGTTTGGATCCTTGCTGCTGCAGACTCAATTGTGGCAATTCTATTATGAAGATAGAATATCTGTCCGTTTCTTTTTTTTTCTTTGAGGATAGATTCTCGTATCATTCGCTCATTATCCTCGATCACATAGGTCTTGATTGGTATTCTTTCTTTGGGTGGAGTACGAATAATAGAAAGATCACGTATTCCTGTAAGCGACATGTGAAGGGTTCGTGGAATAGGAGTCGCACTCATACTCAAAATATCCACAGTAGAACGAAGTCTCTTGAAAGTCTCTTTTTGGACAACACCAAATCTTTGTTCTTCGTCTATAATCATCAAACCTGGGTTTTTCATTCTTATATCCGATGCCAAAAGAGAATGAGTTCCTATCAGCATATCCAGTTTCCCTTCCCTTAGAAAAAGTTTGATCTTTCGTATATCAGCTGCATTTCGGAATCGGGAAATCCAGTCAAAATGGATCGGGTAATTTTGAAATCTTGCTTGAAAAGTCTGAAAGTGCTGGAATGCTAAAATCGTAGTCGGACTGATGAGAAGTACTTGACGACCTGCAAGGATAGCCTTAAAGGCTGCTCGAATCGCTACCTCTGTTTTTCCATATCCAGCATCTCCACAAAGTAGTCGATCCATTGGCTTACTGGATTCCATATCTTTTTTGACAGCTTGGATAGAGGTCTCTTGATCGGGAGTTTCTTGATAGGGGAATAGGGATTCAAATTCTTCCTGCCAAGCTGTGTCCAGAGGAAAAGCAAAACCTCTCTGATTCATTCGACGTGCATGAAGCTGAAGTAGCTCCTCGGCAATTTTCTGAATTTCTTCTTCAACCTTCTTTCGAACATTCTTGAACGAAGATTGTCCTAGTGAATCAAGACGTGGCTTTTCTGTAGAAGCAGAATAGCGTTGAATCATAGAAATTTGATCCAAGGGGATGTACAAACGAGCTTGATCTGCGTATTCAACTACCAGAAAGTCCCTTTTCTTGCCGAGGCTTTGAATCTTTTCCAGTCCCAAGAATTGACCAATTCCGTGAGTCACATGAACCACATAATCACCATTTTGAAGGTCTAAAAAGGACTCTAAGGGAGAAGATTGAATACTTTTGAAGCGGCTTCTTTTCTGATAAGAACGACCAAAAATCTCTGTATCAGAAAACACGTACAATCCACAAGAAGGAACAGAAAAACCCCCTTGAAGTGATATCTTGGCAAAATAGAGAGTTTTTCCGTTAGGCTTTCCAAGCTCTTCCATATTTGTATGGTAAGATATTTTGATCCCGTCTTTCTGAAATAGTGAGGCAATCCTCTGAAGCTGGGGTTGATAAGGAGAGATAATCACAACCATGTCTTTTTGTTTGATGAGTTGTAGAATCGTACTTCGGATCTCGCTCATTTTATTACCAAGAAACTTTGTTTCCTTTATCCCTATTTCCTGTGATCCATAGGGATTTACTCGAAGTAGAGAAAATTCATTTTGAGAAAGAAATTTCCCATTCGATCCTTTTTCTGAAAAGGATTTCTGTGAATCAGCCTTCTCAGGAATCGAAGATTTTTTTCGTAAGGAGTAGCCTTGCTCTACTAGAAGATTGCTAGGGGAAAGACAAAAAATATCTTTTCTTTTCTGATCCCAGATGCTTGCAAACTCTCGTTGGATGCGAGAAAAGGATTCCCCTACGGCAAGGGAGGGGTAATAGAGGACAAGAGGGGGTTCAAGAAAATAATCTATCAGTGAAGTCTTATCTTTCGAAAAGATAGGCAAAAAATTTTCTATTCCAAGAAACTTTGGACAGAAAGGAATTTTTTTCTGACGACGAAGCTCTTCTTCCCATACAGGTATGGAAAGATTCTTTCGATGTGCCTTTTGAAAAGCAGATAAAAGAAGCCTCTTCTCTTCCTCTCCTATAACGATCTCTCCTGCTGGGTAAATAACTATTCTTTCAGGTTCAGCCATCTTTGAGGTAGGCTTAGGGGCTTGCTTACTGATTGTATCAAAAAAACTAATCCTATCAATAGAATCATCCAGATAACTTAGGCGAATCGGAAGTTCTAGCTTTGAATTGAAGTTCATAGGATAGATATCCAAAACGGAACCTTTACGGCATATATCCCCGTGAACCTCAACTTGTTCTTTTCTTTCATATCCAAGGGATATCAGTTGTTCGAGAAGTTTGTGAGGGTCATATTCCATTCCTTTGGAAATGCTAATCGAAGCATCTTGAAACTTTTTGAAAGAAGGCAAAATCCTGCTCATTGCATCCGCACTCGTAAAAACAATAGATGGCTTAGAAGCAGAAATGATCTGGGATAGGCTGGAAAGACGATGGGAGACCATATCCTCTTGAATGATTTTTGCATCAAAAGGAAGACTTTCATAGCCAGGGAAAAAGAAGCTCCTTTCCCTTTCGAGAAAAAAAGAAGATGCCCTATAATACAGTTCTGCTTCTCGATTCGAAGGTGTAACAAGAAGTATCCATCGCTTTATTTTATGAAGCAGGGAAGCTGCAAAAAAAGGAAGGGAAGATGAAGGGATAGGACCTGCTTCGCTCTCTACTAAATTCCAGAAGTCTTCTTCTGAGAAAAAAGAGGTCTTCTGTACATAGCTCTCAATAATATCCAATATCTTCTTGTGTTTTATCACTGCTTTTTAGTGCAAGAAGTTTTTTTCATATCGGGTGCGGAGAGAGTAACTTGAAGACCTTATATGGGGGGTCTCCGAAAATCCAGTTTTTTCTGACCATTAATTAATATAGAGTCACATTTTTATTGTAGTAGTTCCGATTTTTTGATTGACATAAATACTTAGATCACCATTATGAGCGTTATGGCACTAGCACAAAAAGACCTAGAAATTGTGACAGAGCATATACAAAAGGAATTTCCTATTCTTCTTGAGCTTTCATCTTCAGATCTGACCGCACTGCGCAACAATCATATATTGGAGCGTGGCATAAGAGAAGAGGAGCGTCGTTACCAAAAAGAAATCTTGGAAACGATTATACATCAGATGGATAAGCGTTTTGCAGAGGCACGAGAAGAGACAAATCGACGTTTTGAAGAGACAAATCGACGCATTGCAGAGATGATCTCTTATATTGACAAGCGGTTTGAGCAAGTAGACAAGCGGTTTCAATCTATCCAATGGATGTTTGGGATAGGATTTACCGCTATAACTCTAGTAATCAAATATTTATAGCCCCTCAGTCGTGCCCGATCTGTTTTTAGTAGATATTGACTAGATTTTCCCGATTTCTCGGCTGTACCACCTAGCATCTTTTTTTGGACAATTTCATTGCTTAGATTTATAAAAATCTTGACAAAAAAAAGCTTACATAAGATTATGTGACTTTGTTTGCAGGAGTTTTGGATTTCTTTCTGTAATCAAAAGAATGAGTGAAGAGAAGTCTCCGTGTTTTGATACAGTCGATTGTTAACTTTTTTTCCGGTTCTCCATGGGGACCGTATGTTTATACCTATGCTGTAGGTGGAGCGTTCTTTTTTACTGGTCTTTGTATTGCATGGAAAAGAAAAGTCCTGGTGCTAGAAAGATCTTCTTCCAAAGAGACATCCATCTTTCATCCCCACCGTAAGCTCTTGGCTATTCTACTAGGAGGCTATTTTTTTTATGCTCTTTCACACGGAATATGGATTTATTGTGTGCTGAAATAACTTTTAAGAAACTATGACCTCGCAAATTGACATTAATGCTTCTTGGCTGGACTATGTTGTTCTTGTCTTTTATTTCCTCCTCATTCTTTCCATAGGGACCTTATTCTCTCGATTTACCCGTTCAACTAAGGACTTCTTTTTTGGAGGGCAGAGATTTTCGTGGTGGTTAATCGCCATGAGTAGTGTGGCGACAGTAGTAGGATCTTATAGTTTTGTCAAATATTCGCAGATAGGATATCAACATGGTTTCTCTTCGACAATGACTTATTTGAATGACTGGTTTATTATCCCTTTCTTTGTCCTTGGATGGCTTCCTATCCTGTACTTTAATAGGATTCATTCTATACCAGAATATTTTGCGAGAAGGTTTGACGAAAAGGCAAAACTTACTAGTGTCATTATTATTCTCTTATTCCTTACAGGCTATGTTGGAATTAATTTTTATACATTGGGAGTAGCCCTTCAGCCCCTGTTAGGCATCAATCTTTATGTAATCATTGTTATTGTAGCGATTATTGGGGCTATTTATATGCACGCAGGAGGGCAAACCTCTGTTATACTAACAGACCTATTCCAAGGCTTTGTTCTTCTTGCCGCTGGCTTTCTTGTTTTTGCGATGGGGCTTGGTTATTTGGGTGGCTGGGAAAGGTTTTTGGAAGGACTCCCGCTTGCCCATAAGTTCCCGTTTGCAAGCTTTAATACTCCAGCAGAGTTTAATTTTGCTGGCATTTTCTGGCAGGATGCGGCAGCAAGTTCTGTTGCGTTTTACTTCATGAATCAGGGTACTATTATGCGATTCTTGAGCTGTCGAAGTGAAAGAGACGCTCGGAAGGCTGTGTTTGCCATTATTCTTGTCTTGATGCCTCTTGCTGTTCTTGCAATTGCTAATACAGGATGGCTTGGGCGTTCTATGACAACTCTTGGTCTCATCCCTGAAGTGGAGCCTCGTAATATTTTTGTGATTGTTGCAAGTAAGGTGACTCTCCCTGGTATTTTTGGTCTTGTCCTTGCCGCACTAACGGCTGCAATGATGTCAACAATCGACACACTTATCAATGCGGTTAGTGCTATCTTTGTGAATGATGTCTATCGTCCTTATATTAAGAAGAATCAAAAAGACTCTCATTATCTGCGCATAGCGAGAATCACTGCTATTGTTACTACAGTGACAGGAATACTTCTCGTTCCTTTTTTTGCCAGTTTCAAATCCATTTACGAGGCTCACGGGACCTTCGTGGCTTCCATTACTCCACCTTTAATTACGATTATCATTCTTGCAATATTTTCTAAAAGGATTACGAGTGCTGCTGCTTTTTGGACTCTAGTTTTGGGTTCATTGCTCATGCTTTTGATTCCTCTTTTCCCTTATATTGTACAGCCTGTTGCTCACGGGATCGATCCTTCAAGAGACTATAAATACATTCGTGCTCTTTTTGGTATTATCGCATGTACGACCCTTGCTTTCGGAATATCCAAATTTACTCGAAAGAAGAACGATAAAGAGCTGGATGGACTTGTAATAGATTCTATCGCCTCAGCAAGGCGTAAGTTTAAGGGGTCAGAGCCTGCCCCTGTTAGTGAAGGTATTAAACCACCTATCAAAGTTCGCTGTGAGGTGAAGGATGTAGAGGGTGTATCTCTTAGCAAAGCAGATATGAAAAAAATCAATGCACACAAAGGGGATATACTCTTTATAGAAGATTCACGCAGATGGCTGGGTGGACTTCTTTCAGTACAGTTAAAGGCAGGGACTCCTCATAATCAAGAAGGTATAATTTATCTTACAGCCTCTCATGTGGAAGAGGGACAACTCAATATTAAGCGTCCTTTACGGGTCGAAAAAATTATCTAGTAGCTTATTGAATCAATCATTATTGCAGAAGAATACAAATTATCCCTTTTGATATTGATTATTTACTCTCTTTCATACAAATTACCTTATGTTTCTGCTTTTCTTAGTTGGCATTATCCTTTCTTCCTTTGCATACAGTGCATCAAATTCTCTTGGGGCAGACACTCAAGTTCCCCCTAAGGGAGCTGCTATTAACGAAAGAGTTGGGGAAAGGATTCCTTTGCAGCTCTCTCTGCGTAATGAAGAAGGAAAAACAATTCAAGTAGCCCAGCTATTTCGGAAGAAAAATGGTAAGAGAATACCTATACTTCTCATTCCTTCTTATTTTAGCTGTCAGCATCTTTGTAGTTATACCTTTCAGGGAATCCGTAAGGCTGCAGATGCTGCTACTAGGAATGGATTTATTCCTGGAAGAAACTATCGAATTGTTTCGGTCAGTATCAAGCCTACTGAAAAAACAAAAACTGCTTTGGAAACAGGGAAAAAAATCCGTGATGGATTTCAACAAGCCAAAATACCCAAAGAAGGCTGGGTATTCCTCACCGGTGAGGAACAAGAAATTCAGAAATTGACCCAAGCTGTCGGATTCCTGTATAAGCCGGATGGTAAAGAATTTAGTCATCTTGCCGCTTCTGTTTTATTGAGTCCAGATGGAAAGATCACTCGCTATCTTTACGGAATCAGCTTTACAGAAAGAGCCCTTAGGCTTTCATTGGTAGAAGCAACAAACGGCACAATAGGAGGAATATCCGAGAAGATCTTATTGTACTGCTTTCGGTATGACTCAGTAAAAGGGAAATATACTGTATTTGCGTGGTCATTCGTACGAATAGGAGCTATACTCACCATGGCCTTTCTTTTAGGGACTTGGCTCATCCTTTCGAAAAAGAAGCCTTCTAAAAAAGCATAGTTTCGGGAAAATCATATCTACTCTTCCCTCTCCTTTTTCTCTTGCAGTTTGCTACTAAGCTCTGGGTTAGAAAGAGGCTGAAAGACACTTTGTCTTCTGGTCTTCTCCTCCTTCTTGTGTTTTTCTGTTTCCTTATTCGCTAGATCACGAAAATAACGTTGAGAAGAAAATCGTGCTTCGTGAGCCTCTGGTTTGATTCTCTTATAGTTTCCATCAGACTGGAGTCTTCTCAAGTTATGGTTATCTTGAAAAATTGCATCTAAAATAGAAATTAGTTTTTGGACATGATCAGCATCTTCTATAGGGAAGAGAATCTCAATTCGCCGATTTAGATTTCGTTCCATTAAGTCAGCAGAAGATAGGAAGACACGAGGTTTACCTCCATTTTCAAAGTAAAAGATTCGACTATGTTCTAAAAATCTGCCTACAACAGAAACTACTTCAATATTATCACTAATTCCCTGAATACCAGGGCGAAGGCAACAAATACCTCGAATATTCAATTGTATCTTTACCCCTGCACGAGAAGCACGATACAGCCTTAAAATCATATCTGGATCGGAAAGAGAGTTCATTTTAAGTCGGATAACTGCAGGCTTATTATTTTCTGCATGATGAATTTCTCTCTGAATTAAACGAAGAAGTGTTTTGCGCATGTGAAGAGGAGCAGTTGATGCTTTTTTGGAATGAGGAAGAGTTGCAATCCCAGTCAGAGAATGAAACAAATTCATAATATCATAATTGATCTTTGGCTCGCAGGTTAAAAGACTCATATCTGTATATATCTTAGCAGTAATAGGATTATAATTGCCTGTAGAGAGATGAACATAGGTTCTCACACCATCTTTTTCTCGACGAATGATTTGGAGCATTTTCCCGTGAATTTTCAGACCAACTAAACCATATACAACGTGTATCCCATGGTGTTCCATTTCTTTCGCCCAGTTAATATTACGAGCTTCGTCAAAGCGTGCCTTCAATTCCACTAAGGCTGTTACTTGTTTCCCATTTTCTGCAGCTTCAATCAATGATTGTACGATTGGACTATCTTTCCCGGTTCGGTACAGGGTCTGCTTAATGGCAAGTATCTTTGGATCCTTTGCGGCAAGATCCAAAAGTTTGGTAATAATCTTAAAAGAATCGTAAGGATGATGAAGAAGGATATCTTTTTTACGGATAGCTGAAAATATATCCGTAGGTGTGTCAAGATGAAGTTGATGATGAGGGATGAAAGGAGGATCGCATAATTTCATCTCCCTGCTGATTTCCGAGTTGGAAAGCTCTGTATAAAGTTGCCATAGATCTTGCATATTTAAAATTCCTGAGCGTCGGTAGGCTTCGTATTCTTCTAAGTCAAGCTCCTTAGTAAGAAAGTTCCGTACCTGTTCAGGGGTATCATCACTGTAATGAAGACAGACTGTTTCCCCCCAGCGTCTGTTCTTGATTTCATCTTCAATAGTTGATAAAAGATTATCTGAAGCAACCTCATCAATGGAAAGATCGCTATTCCGAATAATCATAAATGTATGAACACTTTGTATTTTTGTCCCTGGGAAAAAATCTTTCAAATGCATCTTGATAATTGCCTCAAGGGGTATAAATCGATAAGTAAGGGGAGATTGCTTCGTCTTTTTCTGAGGAAGCTTTACAAAACGAGGAAGTACTCCTGGGACCTCCATAACAGCATAAATATCTTCTTTTTGATTTTTTTCGGTTTGACGGCTCAACAAAATCACAAGGTTCAAACGCCTATTTACAATATGAGGAAAGGGATGAGAAGGATCGATTGCTAAAGGAGTCAAAACTCGAAAGAGTTCAGAGTGAAAATAAGAGCTTACGAATTTTTTTTCATGAGGGAGGAGCTCATGTTGATTTTTGAGTATATAAATACCAGTCTCTTGAAGTAACTTCCAAATATCATCTACATTGCGACTTAGTTCGTTTAAGTGTCGATTCACACAGCGTGAAATCCAATAGAGAGTATCCAGAGGAGTCTTCCCATCAAGCTGAATTTCACTAATAGAAGAAGCTTTAATTTGTTTCAGCCCGGAAACACGAATCATAAAAAATTCAATCAGATTGGACTCAAAAATAGCTAAAAACTTTAGCCTCTCCAAAAGAGGGTTGTCTTTTCGAGAAGATTCTTCCAAAACACGGTAGTTGAACTGAAGCCAAGAAAGCTCTCTGTTAAAGAAAAGAGTATGATTTTTTTTGCTAAGGCTAGCAGAGGATTGGGGTTGTACTTTGTTTTTGGGTATCTCCGACAGGCTATTTGCTTTTAGCTCTGTAGACTTCATGACTCTCTGTAAAGAATCATCATTCGAAATTTTAGCTAGTTCTTTTATCATTTCAATACAATGCACTACAAGCACAGGCTCTGCTTCTCATAGCTTTCTTGTTCTTAGGGCTCGGGCTACTAAGTACAGAGCTCAAAAATACATGGTTTTTGAGAGAGTTCTTATGTTTTCCAAAAACTAGATTTTAGCACCAGCTAAAGCTAGCAATTTTTCTTCTTCTTGAGATTTAAAAACTTTCAGAAACCCTCTGATATCTTTGATCTCTCGAGAAACAGAATAACCTGCTTCAATAGGTGCAACAAGAGGACCTGCACCCACTGCTCTTGCTGCTGCTTTCACAGACCTGATCCATAAGCCCACCATTGGCACCCTACTGAAAGAGAAAAAGAATCCCATGAGTTCACATATCAATGCTATTTGACGTATTCTATCTTGAACCTGTCCAGTTTGTACAAAAGCTTTGTTAAGCATTTCTTCGTCAAGGAAATTTTCTTTTAAATCTATGTCTTCCAAATATTCTTCTGCAAGAAAAGATGCTATTTCAAGATCAAGCCTATCAGTTAGTTCATTCAACTGAATCAGTTGATAAAGGCGAGCAGTAAGTTTAGGACCAATAACAGATTTAAGTTGATTATACATTTTTTCTAGTGCAGTATCACGTATTTCTTTATTATTAGGAATATAGATATGCTCACGGAAAAAAACTGCGAGTTTATCAAATCCTTTTTGGTGGTGAATAAAATCTTTATAATTCCTTTCGATTCTATCTACAAAGAAAGATGCAACAAGGTGTTTTAGTCTTTTTTTTGATCCATCATAACATTAGATTATCGGTATAAAATGTTATGATCTCAAAAGCATATAGTAAAGATTTACTAAGAATCAGTACAAGTCAAAGAGACATAAAATCAATCCAAACCATGCCTAGTAGCCTAGTAGCGGATTCCCAGATGCATGCTTGTACAAACACTACCTTGTAGAATTATATTTATCTATCTCTGGTTTTGGAATTTTATGGCATTGTAGTTGATCTTTTTGAGACTATCATACAGGTCACGAAATTCATGAAGGAACACTTTTTTACGAAGAATCACATGATGAAGCTTTCCAACTTGCTTGATGTATGCTTGGTAACCTTTTTTGTCAAGCTCTTGTTTCATTTTGTATGCCCTTTCAGAAGAAAGGAAAGCTCCTGTCTGAATAGAATAATGTTGTACAGAAGAAGA
The DNA here is from genome assembly GCA_014238275.1 of Leptospirales bacterium. Lineage (GTDB taxonomy): Bacteria > Spirochaetota > Leptospiria > Leptospirales > Leptonemataceae > JABABJ01. Next base: position 11,307 of record JABABJ010000100.1, read on the forward strand.
CGGAGAAGAGGGAGAAGAGGGAGATTGGTTTGTAAGTCTCAAGACAGAATCTCTCCTTGGACTAGGGGAATGAGTAGTTAGAGTCTTTTTTGAGGATATTTTCTTACGAGAAGCAGTATTTGTATTTTTCTGTTTTGTTTTGTCTGTCCGAAAAGAAGGTTTTTGTGAGGAATTGGCAAGAACAGTTGGTGATTTCTTAGAAATAGTTGGTGTTTCTTCCAATGAATCGTTCTTTCCCCGTAACATGGAAGGAAATGCTTCCTGTAAGTCCTCTATTTCTTTTTTCTGAAATTCTTTGTTCAGAGACTCTTCTCTCTGAGATACTTCTCCCTGAAAAACACTATCATCTGTCTGAAAATTTTGACCTTCCTGTCCTGAAGAATGATTAGAGAGAACGGCTGGCTGCTCTTGTTGTGATGGATCTAATTTCCCTTGAGAAAAATGCCTCCCAAGGGCAAAACTAAAGAGCATGAGTCCACCAAAGGTGAGTGAAAGAGAAAGTATCCTCCCTCGATCCAGATGAACTACATAAAAAATTCTTTGTTTCACGGACATAATTTCAACATATAATCAAAGAGATATTACTATCATAGATTCTCCTTTTTACTATTGCATTGTTTTATCTTGGAACAAATCTGTAACACAGAGGTCTTCAAATCATCAAGAGTAGCCTGATTCATGATCACTATATCTCCTAGCTTTTGCTTCTTTTCTGCAGAGTACTGACTTTCTTCTCGTCTCAAAAACTCTTCCCACGACCATCCACTCCTCTTTTTAACACGCTCAAAGCGAATAGATTGAGGAGCACTCAGGACAACCGTTAGGTCCATCCCTTGCTGAGATCCAGTTTCAAACAAGAGAGGAACATCGTAAACCAGTAATTCTCCTTGAGGCAGATTTTCTTGAACAGATTTAAGATGGCTTTGAACCTTTGGATGGATCAGTTGATTTAATACTTTTCTTTTTTGTCTATCATTAAAAATGATTTCTGCTATTTTTTCACGGCTAATTGTTTCATCTTTTTCTTGAATCTCTTTCCCAAATATTTCCAGCAGAGAAGAGTGCACAGAGGAAGAATGAAGAATTTCTCGTGCTGTCTGATCTGCATCAAGAATTTTACATCCTGCTTCTCGAAATAGAGAAGCAGCAGTAGACTTACCAGAACCAATCGTCCCTGTTAGCCCCATAGTGAAGACAGGATAGCTCCACTCAATTTGTGGAATCTGAAGAGATTCAAGTCCCATCAATGCCCATGGCTTCAGGAAAGCCAAGCATTAGATTCATATTTTGGATTGCTTGCCCTGCCGCTCCTTTTACTAGATTATCCAACGCACTAACAATGACACTAATAGATTCTCGAGTTCGGATACTAAGATGAATTTCATTGGTTCTCTGAACGTTTTGGATCTCTATCTCTTCAGGGCTATCGTAAAATCGGATAAACTCCTCTATTTCTGCTAGCTTGCGAAAATGATCTTCCAATCCTTGGGGAGGACTTCCTTTCCAGTAAATTACAGTCGTTGTTAAAATACCTCTATTGATAGGGAGTAAATGAGGTATAAATACAAGCTGATAGGGAGGCTGGCGTCCCATCCCATGAGACGCATACTTCTGTATTTCTGGTTCGTGTTGATGACACAAAACTCGATAGGATCGAAAATTCTCATAAACATTCTGATAAAGAAAGCCATTATCTTCCTTCCTCCCTCCTGCTCCAGAGATTCCTGATGCAGAGTTTATTGAAATAAAGGAAATATTCTTTCTCCATTCCCCAAGACTGAAAAGAGGAAGGATGATGCTCGTGGGATAGCAACCTGGATTCGCTATACCCTTACTTAGCCGTATATCCTCTCGAAATATTTCTGGCAAGCCATAAGTGATTTTACCCTCCGAGAAGCGAAAGGCAGCACTCAGGTCGACAAAATAGATCCCTTGTTCTACTAGTGAAGGAACTTTCTCACGGGCAAATGCGTCTGGCCCAGCAAGAAACACAACACTGTCGGAAGGAAGAGGGGAATTGTGCTTTTGGAAAGTAAGTTTCGATTTGCGTCCCTGTTCCTGAAATATTTCCCCCAAGCTTTTCCCAGCATAGCGATCTGATGTGATGTGGCAAACCTCTAGCTTTGGATGATTTCGTAGGAGACGGAGAAGCTCTCTTCCCGAAAGCCCTCCTGCTCCCAAAACTGCAGCCTTCTTTCCCATTTCCACAAATCCTACACCTTTCACAAGCAGTGTTTCTAGTTGAGGAGCAAAACTCTGATTATCAGAACACTAGCTAGGAAAGAAGACTTAACCTTATGGACGAGCTGGGTTTGCCACCCCTCTCAATGGATACGTAGACTGACGATTTGACGAAGCCATTTGGGCATCTGAATCTGAACTCGATGGTTCTTTAGATGATGCTTCCTTTCCAGCTTTAGATCGTTTCTGGCGATATTTTTCCTCCTGTTGATGTCGGAGGCTTTTCTCTATCTCCATAGCCTTCTCCTTATTTTCTTCTAGGTACAAACAAGCATTCTCACGACCCTGCCCAATCTTTTCACTTTGTATGGAATACCACGTCCCTGAGCGTTGAATGAGCCCTTCTTGAACAGCAAGATCTAAAAGACATCCCTCGTGATTGATTCCACGATCAAAAAGAATCTCAAACTCTGCTTGACGAAATGGAGGAGCAACCTTGTTTTTCACGACTTTTACCCGAACTCGATTCCCAAAGGGATCATCAGACTTCTTAAGCGTTTCAATCCTTCGTATATCTAAGCGTACTGAGGCATAAAACTTCAGAGCGTTTCCTCCTGTAGTAGTCTCTGGTGAACCAAACATTACTCCTATTTTATGACGAATCTGATTTACAAAGACTACCGTTGTATTGGAACGGGCAATAGTGGCAGTCAACTTGCGAAGAGCTTGACTCATCAAACGAGCATGAAGCCCCATCTGAGCATCTCCCATATTTCCCTCCAATTCTGATTTCGGCACTAAGGCGGCTACAGAATCTATCACAACCATATCTACTGCATTTGAGCGGACCAGAGACTCTGTTATTTCAAGGGCTTCTTCCCCATTATCCGGTTGCGATACAAGAAGATCATCAATTTTCACACCTATTCTTTCGGCGAAAACAGGATCCAAAGCATGTTCTGCATCCACGAAGGCAACAATCCCACCATTTTTTTGAGCATTTGCAGCTGCAGAAAGGCATAGAGTCGTCTTCCCAGAAGATTCTGGTCCAAAAATTTCCACAACTCTGCCCCTAGGAAGCCCTCCCACTCCCAAAGCAAGGTCAAGTGTCAATGCCCCTGTAGGAATGCTCTCTATGTCTCTAGAACTACCCTGATCCCCTAGCTTCATGATGGAACCTTTGCCAAACTGGGTCTGAATCTGCTGCATTGCACTACTCACAGCCTTGAGACGCTCTTCTCCTGTGCTATTTTTTTTGTTTTTATCTACAGGTAAAGCCTGTAATCTTGATTTTGTTTTTGCCATATTTTACTCCTAAAAATTCACTCCCTTTTATTCATATAAACTGCCGTATGAATCACTCCTCATAACAGTTTCATTTGCTAATCTATCATAAGGGTGCGACATAACATTGAACAAAGTGAGGGAAAGGCATACAAATGACAAGCATTTTTCATCTTTTTTTATGAAATATCGCAATAAATTGGCAACTATATACAAGGAGGGACTAGATAAATTTTTCCATTTATTCCTATATGTACTCACTTTTCGGAGCTGAGTACATATAGGAATAAAACTAAATCAGGAGGTATTTCTATTAAAAATACTAAGGTTATAAAAAGTGCTTGTACTTAGTGCATAGGGGTGCTAGACTGGCATTATGAGAATATATGTAATTTTTTGAGATACTTGGCATATCTTTTTGGAGAAAAGGATGAGAGCTACTTTTTTACATTAGAACCAGTAACAGGAGAAAGAATAAGAGGAGAAGATATTCCAAAAGATATGATAGATGATGTATAAAGTCTATATAAATTTTTTATATAGATACTCGTATTAGTATATAGTTGCCAAAAAACTTGACAAAAAAACAGGCTTATGTTTATTGTAACTATTGTATTCAGATTGAGGTACAAAAATGAAAATAAACATGAGAAATTTAACTAGAATGACGTGGGTCATACAGAAGGCATTGGGAGTCATTTCCTTATTTGCCATCGTATCTTGTTCGAGTGGGACTCCAGATACTGGGACGCCAGATACTGGGACGCC
>JABABJ010000111.1 GCA_014238275.1 Leptospirales bacterium
CGCGGTGCCCCCTCTCTGGGAAAGGAAGCTCCGAAAATGTGAGCCAAAACAGGGTTTCCCTGTTTTGGCGTCCCTAAGTTGCACCACGGAGGGTGCAACTTAGGTCTTATAAAACCCCCTCTCTGGGAAAGGATAGATGCCTTTAGGGAAAATGGATTCAAGTAATTTAAAATAAAAAGATATTTACAAATATAGGGTTGTGATAAATAGTTTCCGTAATCTCTTATGAAGAGTTTTATGCTTAGAGATTGATTTTGCTGATCTTTTCATCTTAGGATGAGTTAGGCAATCTTGCTAGATGATGAATTCTATTCGGATTGGATCCTTTTTTTTCATACCTTTGCTTCTATTCGTATCTTGCTTGATTGTTTCTTCCCACTCGCTTTCCTCCCGTCCCTTCTCAAAGAGTCAATCTCTTCAATTTGAATTACTCACCATTGAGCCTGGTGCTTCACTTCCATCTTTGTGGGGGCATAATTTACTTCGAGTTTTTGATCCAACTCAAAATAAAGAGATTTTCATTGATTATGGCAAGATAACAGGTATAGGACATAGCTCCTTTATCATGTCCTATCTTTTGGGTTCTGTAGTTTATGAAATCAAGCAACGCTCAGGTGAAGAAGTTAGATCATATTATTCGACTTTATCTTCAAAGAATCTGCTTGGCAAGTCACGCAGAAAAATTTTTGTTCAGGAGCTGGTTTTGCCAAAGGAAAAAAAACAGGAATTTGCACAAAAGATTTTCTTTAAGCACCATTCTGAAGGCTATAGATACAGATATGATCAGTACAGCAAAAACTGTACTACCCAACTAAGAGATCTGATCAATCAAGTAATGGATGAGGAACTCAGGAAAAAATTTTCCTCCCTCCCTGCACCACGTAGTAAACATCGGGACAGTCTAGACGCATATATTTCTTTCCCTTGGATTTATTTATTTGGAATTACCATGGGAGCATCAAAAATAGGTAACAGTCTTTCTGTGTACGACCAAGCCTTCCTTCCTCGTCACCTCATGTATATGTTGGAAGATTATGGGAAAGGAATCCGAAAGCAAAACTTAGACAGAAATAAGAGTGTTCTGATTAGACCTACAGTCGTTCTTGGAGATAAACATCAATCTTCTAAAACCAACTTAAACAAAAAATGGTTAAAATTTTCATTCTTTATCTTAGTGTACCTTGTATTCTTCTGCCTTCTTCCGTCCATCTTCCCAAAGACTTCCAAAAACCGCTATATGGCTTTTTTTGCTAGTGTTGGATGGTGGTCTTGGTTTCTGCTTTCAGGTTTGGTAGGTCTTGTGCTATTTCTGATTTATTTCGTAAGCCCCTCAGGTCCATTTGGCTATAATACGATTGGTTACATGCCCTCTATTCATATACTGCATCCTTTCTTACTATTGCTTCCCGTAGGCTGGTTTTTGCTTCGTAAAAAAGAAAAAACGCGAAGAATTTGGTATTTGACCCATGTCGCATTAATAGCGAATAGCTTATTGGGAGCTTTTTTGGCCATTTTGCTTGCCCCTTACGTGCTATGGTTTGCTGTTCCAGCCTGTATCATTGAGATCCTTCTTTTACTTCAGATACGAGCGGGCTGGAACTAGTTACTTCTATATAAAGTCCACCTTTTCCTGAAACGTCTTTTGGTAAGTGGGATGAAAGTGGCAAAGGCCTGTATGAAGCTCTTGAATGGATAGTTGACCATCAGCATTTGCTTTATCTATATAACCATAAGCAAGGACAGAGCCAAAGACAGGGGCAAGGATCCGAGAGATAGGGCCCCATTGACCCATAGAAAGCCAAGCAATGAAAGGAAACTTCTTCTGAGAAGAGACTGCAAAATCAAGAAGCCGTTTCATGTCTTTTTTGCTTTGGGCAAAATAAGCCAGCTTCACGATCGAAGCCCCAAACTCTTGGGCTTCTTCAATCACTTTTTCCATACTTTCTTTTTCTGGAGTTGCAATAAAGTTATGAGTTGAGAAGAGAATTTCCCTACGATTTTCTTGAGCAAGCGTTGCAAGCTCCTTCTTGTCATTTCCTTCACATTCTATATCTATGGCATCGAAGTAAGAGATGAGCTCTCTAAAAAGATCTACTCGGTTTTGTGAAATATCGTCATTTTTACGAAATGTCCCAAGAATGCTAATGTTACGGCACGATACAGCCTCTGCAAAAGAAGCAATTTTGGATATAGAAACTTCGGGAAAGCTGTCAAGTCGAAACTCTAAAATACGCACTCCTTGCTTTTGCAAGGAATCCAAAGAGGTCGGAGACAAGGGAGATTCTACAATTGCAACCAGTTGTGGAATCTCATGAGAAAGAAGCTCTGCGATGCTAGCGATAAGTTTTGTACCCCTTCTCCCAGATTTTGTGATACTTTAGACCAGTCTGTATCGCTTAAGAGCCAAAAACCTAGATGGTCTTCAAGCACTTACTAAGATTTACAGGAATCACAGAACTGCAAGAAAAATTTATCGAAGAGACTTCCATTTTTTACATTGACAGAACAGCTTCAAATCGGATGAGTACTGGATACTTCTGCGAGTCATCGATGTGGCTTGGATGGTAAGTTGGACAGGATTGAAAACTGGCTCATGAAAGCAAAATCGTATCAAAAGGCTGGAGTCAGCCTAGAAAAAGGGCAAAGTTTCGTACAAGAGATACAAAAGGCTCTCGAAAACACCCATTCTCGTGCTTATCCTCCCTTGAAGAGCTCCATGAATTTTGCTTCTTTAGTCGATCTTTCATCTCTAAAAGACATGGATCATCCTGTTCTTGTTAGCTCTACTGATGGTGTCGGAACAAAGCTTCATTTAGCACATCTTTTTGATTATCATGATACTGTTGGGATAGATTTGGTTGCCATGTGTGTAAACGACATCTTATGCAGTGGGGCAATTCCCTTCCAATTCTTGGATTATATCTCTTGTGAAAAACTGGATTCAAAGCGTATGAAAACTATTATAGCATCTATTGCGTCTGGATGTAAGAAAGCAGGATGCACCTTAGCAGGGGGAGAAACAGCAGAACATCCTAAAATACTAAGTCCACATCAATATGATTTAGCTGGCTTTGCTATCGGCGTAGTAGACAAGAAGAACCTCATAGACGGCTCAAGTATTACTCAGGGTGATTCCATTATAGGAATTCCTTCTTCAGGAGTGCATTCCAACGGTCTTTCGCTTATTCGTTATCTTTTCTTACAAGACTCACTTGATCTTCCCAATTCTGAGGATGACTGCCACTTCTTGCTAGAAGAGATTCTCAAAAAACCAACTTTGATCTACGAGCCAATTCTTCGCCCCCTTTTGAAACGGAGACAGATTGAGGGACTTGCACACATTACAGGGGGTGGTTTTTTTGAAAATATTCCTCGCATTCTCCCACAAGGACTTTCTGCGTTAATACATAAGGACTCATGGAATATTCCAGAGGTTTTTTCTAAAATTCAATCTCGTGGAGGGTGTGACTCAGAAGAAATGTTTCATACCTTTAATATGGGAATTGGCATGGTTGCAATCACAAAAAAACAACATTCCAACGATTGCATCCAAATTCTCAAGACCCTTCTCAAACAAGAATATCCTTCTGTTGATACTTCTCCTTCTCTCATTGGAGAGGTGAGAAACTCTTCTTTACTGGAAGGGGAATCTGTAGTATTCGTATGAACCTTTCTAGTCCACTCTTTACTCTTAAAGGAAAAAGTATCAAGGAGTTGGAAGATTTTTTCGACAGCCTAGGAGAGCCTCGCTATCGAGGGATGCAAGCCTTTCGTCGGATCAATAAGCATCTTGCCCGAAGCTTAGATGAATTTACAGAGTTTTCCCTAGTGCTAAGAAGAAAGCTTCAGGAACTCTCTGTTTTTCCTTCTATTCAGATATCCCACCTTTCGGAAGAAGAAGGAGACTATGGAAAGACAAAAAAAGCACTTTTTTCTTTACCCTCAAATCGTGCAGGAGAGCGTCAGGTTGAAGCCGTTTGGATCCCAAGTCACCGTCGAAGAACAGTGTGTATTTCCTCTCAAGCAGGATGCAGTCTCAACTGTCTATTCTGCGCTACTGGGACACTTCCCTTCCGAGGAGGGCTTCAAATTTGGGAAATCGTCGATCAGGCTTATGAGATGACTCGCAGCTTCGGAGAAAATTTTAGTAATATTGTTTTTATGGGTATGGGAGAGCCATTTCATAATTACGAAAACGTGATACGAGCGGCACATATCCTTCATCATCCAGAGGGTTTAAACATTGGAGCACGCCATATTACTATCAGTACAGCTGGAGTAATCCCCGCGATGGAAAGTTTCATTAAGTCTAAACAGCCATTTGAGCTAGCTGTTTCGCTCAACCATACCGATACGGAAAAAAGAAGTGAAATCATGGATGTCAACCGCAAGAATTCCTTGGAACGACTTCTGAAAATGAGCCGCAAGTTTACAAAAGAGCTTGGTCGGAAAATCACATTTGAATATGTAATGATTCCTGAAGTAAACATTGGGCAAGAAAATGTAAAAAAACTGATCCAAATTGCTCATTCGATTCCATGTAGAGTTAATCTGATACCACTTAATACCAATCTAAGAGGATGGAGCCGCCCTTCTCCCGAGACAGTTTATGATTTTCAGACTCAGCTTTTAGATGCAGGAGTTACTGTGTTTAACCGAGGTTCTCCTGGTTTGCGAATTGGTGGTGCCTGTGGGATGCTTGCTTTACAAAAAGGATAAACCTTAGATTACTTTTGGAAGTTTTCTGGTTTTAGACTATTAGCTTATTCCAAATAAGGTTGAATCAATTTGTTTATACTTTTTATTTGCGATGATGTCAAACTTCGATCTAAATCACGAATAGCAGAAAAGATTCTATCTTGCTGAATTAGAAGAGCCGCAGCTCGCTGAAGGCTAATAGCTTTTTCTTGTCGTTTTATATTCTGTGAGCTCTTTTCTATAACATCATCTAGTAGCTTGAAATATTGACTTGCATGAAAAAAACAGTTTTCATGATCCTTTTGCAAAGCGGCTGTGACTGTATTCTGCCAAGATAATGTGATTGGATGAGAAGATTTTTCCTTCCAGACAAGATTCTGAAGATGAAGCTCTATATCCCAAAGTGAGTGAAATTGATCTTCTCGGGCATAAAATTGATAAATTTGCTTTTGATAATTCGTCTTTTCTTCGGAAGAGAGGAGTAATATTTTTCTGTATAAAAAATCTTTTTCAGAAAAGCAATTTCGAAAAAATGGATGAGAAATAAATTCTTGAGAGGGACGAATACTCTTTTGTGAGGATTCTGAATAAACCTTTTCGAGCAAGAGAAGGGCTTCCTCAGCCTTCTGATTGCGACAAAGAGTCACAATCTGTCTTGTGAAATTTAGGTATGGAGTGGTTTTCCTGCCCTCCTGAAGCGTTGTACTCAGCCTAAGATTCTTCGAAGATCCAGAATCACTGTGTCTTTCTACTAATCCAACAGCCGCTGCTAGATAGGAAGGCTTGGGTTGAATCTCATAAGCTTTCTCATAAGCAGTAAGGGCTTGGGAATAATTGCCTCTCATTTCTAAAAAAACTCCCCAATTATAGCAGCTCAGATGGTGCCCCTTCCGTCTTTTTTGGCATTGACCTTTTAAAATACGAAGAGCCTTGTCTGGTTGGGAAGGATAAGAATAATAAAGCCGAACAGCCTTATCGTAATAGTGGTAGTAAGGTTTTTCAGAGCATTGAGGAATCCATACCAAAAAAACGGCAATTATATACATAAAACCACTCAAAATTTAAAAACCTTAATTTTTCAATAAATTACTGCTATACGGTAAGGATTTTATATAATTTTCCATAAATTTCCAAGCTGGTTCATTATTTTGGGGAATTATATATTTATTGCCCCAGTCTGAAAAATAACTAATTAACTTCAACCACATCATTTCTATATGCATAAACTTGTTCTAATTCTTTTTTATTAGGTTATTTATCTGGTTTTTTAGGTGGAGATTCTGGTTTATATCCTCCTACCTTTTTTACAAATTCTTTTAGATTGTTTATTTCTGTTTTATTCATAATATTTCATTTACAGATTGCTTGAACAAGGTAAAGACTTAATATAGTCTTCCATAAACTGCCAATCTGGTGTATATTCTTTGTCTACGGGAAGTTTTATACTAACTTTTGTCATTCTTACTTGGCTACTTTTTCTGCCGTAATTATATCTATATTGCTCTAAATTTAAGACTGTCACTATAAATACAGCAATATATTGGTTCATAGTAAATTTTGGCACTAACTTTTCAACATGGTCGCTTGCTGAAAACTTTTTAGCTTGATAGGAGCAATATCCCAATACAGCACTATCTACTACTAAAACATTCCCTTCTTCTGAATAAAAATTATAGTATCCATCAACTCCATTATTAGTTGCTTGTGTCGTTACATAAGGGTATTTCCCACTTCCATATTCTTTTAATTTTAACAAAGAGGTTGTTTTACTTCCCTCTATAGAAAATAGATTCTTGATTTCAAAGTATTTCCAATTTTTTGTAGTTAAACTGATATTTTTCTTGGAATATGGAGCATAGGAAGGCTTTCTAAGGAACTTGATTGTATTTACCCACTTGGGTATATCAGTAGGAGTAGGTACGAACAGAAATGGAAGAGTTTTATTAGCTCCTCTTCCATAGTTATACTTATATTTATTTCTTTCCAAGCATAAACAATAATAAAGCATCTGTCTTTTATTTAAATTTATCTTAGGGGTTAAGTAATAAATATCCCGTCCGCTGTAATAAGGTTTTTCTTGGTAAAAAGAAGACATAACTGAACCACTTACAGCAACAGATATAGTATTTTTGGGATTAATATTTACCCCCTCTATTTCTTTAATACAAGTAATAATTCCATTATTTTTAGAAGACCTTGCAACAAAAGGGATACCTCCATTTTCTTGGGTCAAAGTATTGCATTTATATAACTCTAAATTAGAACCGTATTTTAAATCAAATAAGTCTTTAATCTGTATCATTAGTTACTCAAAAATTGATATGCTGTATAATTTTTGATTGTATTGATAAAATCAATTTCAGTAAGTTTTGAATAATCAGTTTCCATATAAGCTTCTGCACACCATTCATCTGTAGGTGTAATTATCTTCATTACACTAAAACCAGGTTTAGTTTTTTTATTTAAAAATGAGCTTACCCATTCTTTTTTTATTTTATCCCATTTACTATAATAATTTATTCTTTTTTCTATTTTTCTTTTTACAAATCCATCATCTTTACAATAACCGAACCATGTTTGCTTGCTAAAAGAATGGGGGACATGTGCTTTTATAATTAAAGTTGCAGTTACAACTCCTACTTTAGAATTAAAAAATAATTCATCTGGCATGGAGAGAACTCCTTCAAGAGTATGATTATTTAAAAGTCTTTTTTTTAATTCTAAACCTTCCCCTTTTGTAGCTAAAACACAACTCATTGGTATAATTGCAATACAAGTACCATTTTTTTCTAACATCTCTAAATTATTTAAAATAAATTCAAATTCTTCTTTATCAGTTTTTTCAGTTTTATATGGAGGATTTAATAACCCAACAGTACATCGAAATTTATTGCTAATTTTATCTTGAATCTCAAAACAGTCTCCATGAAAAATGTTACTTTTACCATCACCATGTATAAACATATTTGAAATAGCTAAAGCATATATCTCTGTTTGATACTCAATACCAATTAATTGATTCTGTTTTATATTTTTCTCTTTTCTTTCATCTCCATGACAATCTTTGATCATTTTTTTCATTGCACTAATTAAAAAACCAGATGTCCCAGTACAATTATCTAAAACTGTACTATCTTTATTTATTTGTGTAAGTTCTACAAACAATTCTGTAATATGCGGAGGTGTAAGAACAATACCTAGGCTTTTATCACTATTTGCAAATCTTAAAAATTCTATGTAAAATTGACCTAAAATATCAAAGTATTTATGGGTTTGTATAAATTGATTGATATTATCATCAACATCTTTTATTAGATTAAGAAGTGTTCCTTCCTTATGAGCCAAGGAATTTTCTAATTTAATAAAGCTAAAGGCAAGCTTTAGATTTTCTATTTTATCTTTTTGAAGGCTGGCTTTTACTAATTGTTGTGAAATTGTATTTACTAAATTTTCAGACAAATCTTTAGATTTATAATCTCTATAGCTACGCTTAAAACCTTGACTTTCTAATGCAATTAGAATACCGCTGATAAGTAAACTTCTTTGAGATTCTTTTATTTTTTTCGCATGGAGCTCTCCGTTTAGTTGAATAGAATAATTTAATAAATTTGAATAATCTTGTCTAAATTTCTTGTCATTTTTCAAGTAACCTCCCAAATAATCATTTATACTTAAAAGTGTATCCCCAAATATAGATTCAAAATTACTATTTTTTAATTGTAGGTAATGACTGACTTTTATTTCTTCTTGTTTTTGTCCACTAACGCCAATAGCTAAAACATCAAATTCTTTAGATAAATATGAAGAATAAAGTAAAGCCCCATCAACTGCATGCTCTTTTGGTTTATCTATATTTCTACTTTCATGTTTTTTTATATCAGCTTTACATTCTATAACAATTAAAAAATCTGAATTATTTTTGTAACTAAGGATAAATTCTGGTTTTCCAGAGCCATCACCACTTTTAGAAGCATGTTTTAATAATTTTTCAATTCTAAGATTTGCAGATTTTTGTTCTTCTAATTTAATAACATTAAATGAGGGATCATTTTTAAAATGATCCCTCACTAGTTCTTCAGTAATTCTTTCGTTACCCATTTATCAATCTCTTATATGTCAATCTTTTACCAGTAGAACAACTAATTAAACTTTTCATCCTATCAATAGGATCTATTTTATAATTTCCCTCATTGAGTCTAAAAGTAAACTCATTTACATATCTATCCAAATATTTTTTACTAAAATGATGATACGTACCGTGATAGCCTCTCTTTAAGACAGCCCAAACACTTTCAATTCCATTTGTACTTGCCATACCATTTACAAATTCGCTTACTGAATGATTGACCACTATTTTATGATAACTTTTAACTAATTTATAAACACTGGCTTCATCTGTAGAAAGGATACTGCCTTTTGCTATATTCTTATCTATATATTCTTGTATATTAGTAGAATTTACATTTTTAAAAGATTTTGCAATTACTTTACCATCTCTTTGTTTTAACCCTACCACAGCAGACTTAGTTTTTGTACTCCGACCCTGTGTGTTTTTAGTCTTTTTAGAGGCATGCTTATTCTTTTCTTTACCGCCAATATAAGTTTCATCTATTTCTATAATCCCTTTAAGTAGATGACTGCCATTATTACATGCTTCCCTAATCCTTTGTAATAAAAACCAAGCTGATTTTTGAGTAATATCTAACTCTTTAGAAAGTTGTAGACTTGATATTCCTTTCCTAGCAGTCAATATTAAATACATAGCATATAACCACTTGTGCAAAGGCAGTCTTGAATTTTCAAATATAGTTCCTTTCCTAATTGTAAAATCTTTTCTACATCTATGTCCATCTCTATGTTTCCTAGAAGAGGTGACATTAGAATTACAATAAGGACATATTGGAGTGGAGTATCACCCCATATTTGACCTTCAAAAAGTCTTACAGCACTGCCCTCATTTGGAAACATTAACATAAACTGATACATTGAGATAGTTTTTACTTTATTTATAAAAACCATTATTACACTATATGCCCCAAAGTCAATACATTTTTATATTTTTCAGACTGGGGCAATAAATATATAATTCCCCAAAATTTTTTATATCTAATCTATTTTTACTTTCATGCTTTGAAGTTTCTGATTTACACTCAATTATTATAAGCAAATCAAGATAAGACTTAAAGGAGAGAATAAACTCAGGCATCCCTCTATTTTTCTTTTCATTCTTAGAGGCTTTTTTGAATAAGTCTTGAATATGATTTATCTTTGATTTTTGTTCTTCTAAGAAAATATCATCTTTTTGAAACAAAGGATCATTGCGAAAATGATCTCTTACTATATTTTCAGTAATTCTTTCACTCATAATTATTTGTAATCTTTTTCTTGCTTCATTTTACATATTCATCATGACCATACTTTATGGTTTTATGTTTATAGCAAGGATTTATTCTCCTACTAAGGCATTTTGCACACCCCTCCTGTTTTTGTTTTTAAAAAATAGCAGGATGGCTCTAGTCTTGAAATATCTACTTTTTTTCTTTTTGTCCTAATTTAGATTTGATTTTGCACATATAGTTATTAAAAAAACGGCAATTATAGTAGACAAAAAAAACATATTTCTAAATACTTGCTCCAGATAGGGATAGATGGTACGATTGAGTGTATCCATGGATCCATTCTGAAAGCTCTTAGCTTATTTGAAAAGTTTTTTATGCAATTTAGAGGATTATTTAAAACTCCTGTTTCCTTTCTTGGATTCTTTCTTCTTACCTATTTTTCTTTTTGTGAACGAGAGAAAGCAAAACCACTTGAAATACCATCTACCTTCAATCGAAGTGATATTGCTACTGTAATTTCTCATGCAAAAAGGAAATATATCGATCCATCTCGGGTTAATCAGGATCTTGCGTATGTTCGTGCAGCCGAAGCTGCTTTGAGTAATCTTCCCTATTCCCTTTTACTCATGACAAAGGAATATTATCAAAATCGAAATAAACTAAAGCCCAAAGAAAAAATTATTCCAGGTCGTACGCTTTTCCTAAAACCAGAAGATTCTTACTTAATTTTTGTCCCAAATTATGAAGAATGGGATAAAAAAGAAAAAAAGCAAGATGCCTTGGAAAAGTCTCAAAGTAAGAAGCTTAACGTAAAACAAAGGAGAGAGTTATTTTCCAAAAGGCGAAAAGAACTCCTTAAGATCCGTAAATTCAAAATTAAGTCTTGGGAAAAGAATAGATTTTCTTCCTATGATTTTTCAAAAATCATGGATTGGCTTGAGAAAAATTGGGGAAAGTATAAAGAGCTTCCTGTAGCCTATAAGAAAAAGAGGAAGAAAAAAAAGAAAGATACAGACAGTTATGGAGTTCATAACTTCTATTTTGCAGCTGCAAGGGGGTTTATGAGGTCAATGGACCCACATGGAAATGTGATTCCTGTTGTTTCTTGGGAAAAAATGCTGTCTAAATCTGAAGACTCCACTTTTGAAGGAATTGGAGCCCTTTTGCGAGGTGGTGGCTCACTTGATGTGGTAGTGGAAACACCGCTTCAAGGTTCTCCTGCACTTAATTCTGGTCTGAAGGCTGGTGACATCATACGTAATGTAGATGGAGAATCAATTGAGGATCTTCCACTTTCTGAGGTAGTAAAGCAGATTCGAGGGCCTCGTGATACTACAGTAATCCTGCATGTTGAACGCCCGATTGAGCTTCGAAATTTAGATGTAACGATTAAGCGTGGAATCATTAAGCAGCTTGCTGTCACAAGTCGCACTTTAACGAGTAAAGAGCTTACTCCTTCTTTGATCCCAGAAAAGCAAAAATACGGATTGATTGATATCAACTCATTTTTGTACTCAAAGCATAAAACTCATCAAATCGTTGCAAAAGAATATAAAAAACTACTGAAACAAAATGGAGGTTCTCTTAACGGTCTGATACTTGACCTGAGAGGGAATCCAGGCGGTTACTTGCAGGAAGCCGTAAATGTCGCGGATCTTTTTCTTCCGAGCGGGAAGACTGTAGTAATTGTCAAAGGTAAAAGAGGGAGTCGAACTCTTAAAACAAAGTCGAAATCCCTTGTAGATCCAAAAACACCTCTTATCATTCTCCTTAATTCAGGTTCTGCTTCTGCAAGTGAAATTTTAGCATCTGCTCTCATGGATCATAAAAGAGCCCTTGTACTAGGGGAACGGAGCTTTGGCAAGGCTACAGTTCAATCCGTAGAGACCACCAGTGTTTCCAATGTTATGGTAAAGCTAACCTCTGCCCGATATTATGCTCCTCTTGCTTATACAGTACAGGTTTATGGAATTCTCCCAGATATTAAAATTTCAGATGAAGAAGACGGTACCTTCCCTCCCCGATTCAGAGAGGAAGATATGTGGGATCATCTTCCTCGTTTAGAAAAGAAAAAGGAGCTCCCTAGCAGACGATCTTGGGTACAGAAAATAAAGACTATCGTTGGATTAAACGGAAAAGCGGAGCTTTATATAAAGAATCATAAGAGAGATGCTTTAAAGCCAGACTTTATGCTTTTGAGAAGCATTGCTTATTTACGAGCTCTTAAACAAAAAGGCTCCTTCTAAAAAATAAATTACTCACAAGTGCAAATCATAGAGTTTCTGAAGATAATTTCTTCAAATTGGAAAAAACAGGAGGAACCCAATCGTCTAAGAGAGGTATTCTTATACGGCTGGTATCTTTGAAAGCAAGCTGAACATTTGTTCGAGCAATTTCACTACTCAAGTTTGCCTGTCGACCTGCTTCTACAGCTTTCCAGTAATAAATCAGTGCATCAGTCTCAAGCTTTTTGAACTGTTCTAAACGAGTAGGCTCTCTATCTCTAATGCGAGATAATTTTTGTGATTCCCTTTCATAAACCGCTCCTATATTGTTGTAAATAGCAGATAGAGTAGCATACTTTTTTTGTATCAGAAGTTTTTGCTTAGGCAAGTGAGAAGCTTCTAGCTCTTTTTCCAGATCAGACTGTATTTTTAAGTACGTTCCTAAAGCGCTAAGAGTTTGATCCGTGTAAAAATATGAATTTGCCTGACCCATCAAAAGGGAAAGGTTCCTATCTTGATAAATTGGCTCTATAGAACTCCATTGTACCAAAGCTGAAGCAAAGTTTCCATTAATATAGTCAATCCAACCCATGCGAAACTTAATTTTTGCAAGATCAGAAGTATCTTTCAACGGGAATGTACGAGCTTTTTGAAAATAATCTCTTGCAAGCAAGAGCCTTTCTCGTCTTTCTTTTAGCTCGGAATTTTCTTGTTTGCCAGCACGAAAAGGATATATGAAAGAGTCTGGAACTCCTTCCTTTTCATTTCCGGAATAGCGAAGAAAAAGAAGTGATGCAATATTAAAAAAGATATTTCCAATTTCTCCTTGAAGCAACACTTCATCTTCATCTTCACGTCCAGCTGTTTGGATAAAATCTTGGTATGTTTCCAGAGATTTTTCAAAATAGCGAGAGGCTCGATCAAAATTTAAAATATCTCTATAATATTCGCCTATAGAATTAACAGATAAATAATGTTTAGGATTTGCATTATAGGATTTCTGAAATTCTTTTAGAGCACGAAGCCTATTCCCTTGTCGCTGGAGGAAACGTCCTCTTTGATAAAAACCTTCAGCATATTGTTTTCCTTTTATTACTTTTCCATCTCTCTTCTCGTTTTTATGGATCAAGAGTTCCAATAGATTCATAGCAGTACTTTCTAAGTCTCTTTTTCTTATATCATCCACTGGATTGGTCTGGTATCGAATCCGCACATCATCTGGTTTTAGATCTGTATAAAAACCTGCAAGCTTAGTGGTAAGATAAAGAGGTAGTTTCTTTTCTAATCCTGCTCTTTGAATCTCTCTGTGTTTAATCAATGCAGGGCGAGGATCTCCTGTATTCTTATAGAGCTCAATGTATGTATGAAGTAAACCTGATTGCCCCTTAACACTAAAGGGAAAAAGATCAATGATTTTTTTGTAATAACTTGCTGCCTTTGTATACCTTTTTTGGTTATAGTAAATTTTAGCTATTCCAGCTAAGGAGTCTATATTATGGGGTTGATTCATCAATGTTAAAATGAAACGGTAATACTCAATTCCAAGACTATCGTTTTTATATTTCTTTCCTGAATATCCGTTGACAAAATCCTTAGCAGGGAAGGAGTGATAGCGTGCAAGATTGATCAAGGTCTGTGTTTTCATTTTTTCATCTCTAAGTCTATCCACCATATAAGCTCCTGCTGTACGAACTCTACGAACCACTCCTGTTTGATCAGTAAATTTTGTTCCGACCCCAAGTTTTCTCTTCCATTTTCCCAATCTTCGGAGTCGAGGGGCTCTCCTTTTGGGGATATTCCAAGCTGAGTTTTGAGAAGACTCATAAGAAGGTTCTGCTCTTCCAAAAAGCTTCGTAAATCCATCTTGATAAAAACCAGCTTTCATATATGCTATTCCATAGCGATTCAGATATTCTACATCGTATTGGTTATTATCTTTTTTTACGGCTTGTTGAAAATATTGTTCAGCTTTTCTCCTTCTCTTTTCCCGTTCTCCTACAGCAAAAACACTTCTTGTTTGGATTAACTCACTGAGCCCTTTTTCATAGAGATTTTTCACGTAAAATAGTTTTTGAATTGTGAGAAAAGCGAAAAATACTGCAATACTTGTACCTCCCAATCCTAGGACTGCTAAAAGAATACGATTACGTCGTTTCCGCCGAGAAACTAATTCCGGACTTAGATCATCTGTATAAATAATCTCAACTCCTTCTTTTGTATAATGAGAAGGTGTTGTATCTGGTCTATGACCAAGATGGATTTCAAGAAAGTCAGCAATCTGTTCCTCTGAAGCATGATCTGCAAGCATATTCATAAGTATTCTCTGATTCGTTTGAGACACTTTTTCATTGATAATACTGTTAATGGCTGCTTCTCTAATCTCTTTTGGATAACCAAGTAGTGTTTTGCGAATATTAGCTAATTCTTCATCCGTAAACTCGCTATCGATACCTGATGATTTATCTGATGATGCTAAGCTCTCCAATCCATCCAGACTTCCTATATCTTGAGATTCTAATGGCATAAGTGGGTCCATTCCTAGAGGTTCAAAATGATCCATTGCACTATCAGGTTTTAGCGTAGAATTATCTATATCTAACGATTCTTGTATCATATCTGGATTAAGAGTCTCCTGCGAGACTTGTGGATCTGCAGGTATAGTTTCACTAGCAGTAGGGATTGTCTCAGCAGGAGTTTCTAGTTGACTCAAGTCGCCAAGCTCTGGTGTTAGTGGATCTGCAGGTATAGTTTCGCTAGCAGTAGGGATTGTCTCAGAAGGAGTCACCAGTTGACTCAAGTCATCAAGCTCTGGTGTTAGTGGATCTGTAGGTATAGTTTCACTGGTAGTAGGGATTGTCTCAGAAGGAGTCTCCAGTTGACTCAAGTCGCCAAGCTCTGGTGTTAGTGGATCTGTAGGTATAGTCCCGCTGGTAGTAGGTATAGTCTCGCTAGCAGTAGGGATTGTCTCAGAAGGAGTCACCAGTTGACTCAAGTCACCAAGCTCTGGTGTTAGTGGATCTGCAGGTATAGTCTCGCTAGCAGTAGGGATTGTCTCAGAAGGAGTCTCCAGTTGACTCAAGTCACCAAGCTCTGGTGTTAGTAGATCTGCAGGTATAGTTTCGCTGGTAGTAGGGATTGTCTCAGAAGGTGTCACCAGTTGACTCAAGTCGCCAAGCTCTGGTGTTAATAGATCTGCAGGTATAGTCTCGCTAGCAGTAGGGGTTGTCTCAGAAGGAGTTCCCAGTTGACTCAAGTCGTCAAGCTCTGCTGGTGTTAGTGGATCTGCAGATATAGTTTCACTGGTAGTAGGGATTGTCTCAGCAGGAGTCTCCAGTTGACTCAAGTCGCCAAGCTCTGGTGTTAATAGATCTGCAGGTATAGTCTCGCTAGCAGTATGGGTTGTCTCAGCAGGAGTCTCCAGTTGGCTCAAGTCGCCAAGCTCTGATGCCGCCA
>JABABJ010000050.1 GCA_014238275.1 Leptospirales bacterium
ACTCGACAACCCAATTACACCCTAAGTTGTTCCGTCCGTAGTGGCAAGTGAAGGCTTGTGATCTCTACTTGATAATAAAGCAGTAGCCCCGTTTCTGTCAAGTAGTAATAAAATACTAGTTTGTCAAGTTTTTTTTCATTTCCTAGAGAGAGCATTGCAAAATCAAATCCAAATTAGGACACTGCAAAATCAATGGAAACAAGCCTAGTAAGGCAGGACTGTCTTCTATCTAGGAGTAAGTAGTAGGCTTGCTCTGAAGAAAGTCGCCGAAAAAAAGCAGAAATCCCTATTAATACTAAATACTGCCACAGAACGTGGCAGGACGTGGCAGAACACACCCAAGCTCGCAGACTCTCCTCGCTCCCTTCCGAGAGGGGGAATGACTGAGGTTTGATAAAAGGGCACTGTCATCCCTCTTGTGAAGATATTGCACCCTCTCTGGGAAGTAGAACTCAAACAATAAGATAGTAAAATAATTTTTCTTGACATAGAAAGGCAGGTTTAAAAAGTAGACTTTTATCATGCTTCGTATGAGAAATTTGATCTGATTCATCCCCTTTCTCCCCCATAAGGAAGAATCCAGAGAGAATTGTCTCCTCTCATCCGTTCATGTCATATAAATATTATAACTAAGGAAACTTCTCAAATGAAATCAGGCATAGAAAGCAGTTTTACAGCCATGATCCTTGCTGCAGGGAAAGGATCTCGCATGCAAACCAATACTGCTAAGGCCGCTATCAAACTAAACGGTAAACCTATCTTACAACATGTCATTGAAAATCTCCAACTTGCAGGATGTAGTCATTTTATTTTTGTACTTGGATGGCTTCGTGATAAGGTTTCCCAAGTGATTGAAGACTGCAATCTTCCTAGCTCTGAAATCGTTTTCCAAGAGGAGCAAAAGGGAACTGCTCATGCCGTCTTAAGTGCCCAAGCTACTCTCTCGTCTTCTCGTCATAAGAGTTTGCAGAACAGTACCCGGAATCATTTCCTAGTAGTCTCTGCTGATATGCCTCTGATTTCCTCTCAAACCTTCCGTGACCTTGTATCCTACCACTCTGAGGGGCTAAACTTCATCACTGTTCTTTCCACGATTCAAGAAGAACCTTTTGGTTATGGACGAATTATCAGAAACGATAAAGGAAATTTAGCTGAAATTATAGAGGAAAAGGATTTATCTCCCCAACAAAAGCAAATACAGGAGGTCAATACAGGAACCTATGTATTTGAAAGCCCAAGAATTTTTTCTGTGATACGCCAAATACAGGACAATAATTCCCAGAAAGAATACTATCTCCCTGACGCTATCAAGATTTCCATCGAAAACCATCAACCTGTGGGAATCAAGATCCTTCATAATCCACAAGAGGCTCAAGGAATCAACTCACCAGATGAGCTGAAAAAAGCATCATCCTTTCTGAAAAAGAATCCAGCTCTTTCCCTCTCTTCATAACAAGATGGAAAATCATATAAAAGTGAAAATCAAATGTTAAAAGAGCTTATAGTGTTTTCTGGGGAAGCAAACATCCCCTTAGCAGAAGGGATCTGCAATTACCTCAAGATAGAACCAGGAAAGGTAATACTCAAAAGATTTGTCGATGGAGAGCTCTTTGTTCAGTTTCAGGAAAATATACGAGGGAGAGATGTGTTCATCATTCAATCCCTTGTAGCTCCTGTAAATGATCATCTTATGCAGCTACTTCTTATGTTAGACGCTGCAAGGCGTGCTTCTGCGGGAAGAATTACAGCTGTCATTCCTTACTATGGTTATGGGAGACAAGATCGAAAATCTGCTCCGAGAGTTCCCATTTCAGCTCGTGTAGTAGCTGATCTTTTAGAAGTCATGTGTCCTAACAGACTATTATGTATGGATCTTCATGCAGATCAAGTTCAAGGATTTTTTCGTATTCCAGCTGATCATCTTTATGCAGCCCCTGTCTTTGTAGATTATCTCAAAGGAAAAACATTGTGCAATCCTGTTGTTGTTTCTCCCGATTCAGGAGGAGTCGAGCGAGCACGATTTCTCGCAAGGCAGATGCAGGCTGGACTTGCAATCATTGACAAACGCCGTGTCAAAGCAAATGAAGCAGAAGCAATGCATGTAATCGGAGATGTATCAGGAAAAGATTGCATACTGTATGACGATATGATTGATACAGGAGGAACTATTGTACAGGCAGCAGAAGCTCTAAAGAAGAACGGTGCAAATCAGATCTTAGCCTGTGCAAGCCATGCTGTACTTTCCAATGACGCTCCAGAAAGGCTTCACAATTCTTGCTTTGACAAGATACTTTTTAGTAATACTATAGCTCTACCAGCTTCAAAAGAGAGGAAAAAAATTCAAATTCTCACTGTTGCTCCAATCTTCGGTGAAGCAATTCTGAGAATTCACAATGAAGAATCTGTCAGCTCTTTATTTCTATAAATATGTCTATATAAAAAATAAATTTTGTAAGGAGAAAATTTTGTAAGGAGAAAATTATGAGTCAACCAACATTAACAGCAAAAGTCCGCAAACCCGGACATACAGGAGGAGGAGTCGCAAGACGACTTCGGAAGGGAGGAGAAATCCCAGGAAACCTAATCTACGAGGGAAAGTCAGTTCCACTTACCTTCCCTGAAAAAAGCTTTGCGATACTGCAAAAGTCTGGCCTACGTCGAAGTACCATGCTGAAGCTACAACTGGAACGTGAAGGCAAAGTAGAAGAGAACATGGTAATCGTAAAAGAATTAGACCGTCACTCTGTAACAGGACGTCTTCTTCATACTGATTTCTATCGAATCTCACAGAACAAGCCACTTAAGGTATCTGTTGCAATTCAGCACACAGGCGAAGCAAAAGGAATCAAGACAGGAGGTGCATTAGAGCAATTTATCCATTCTCTGAAAATATCAACTTTGCCCAAATTCCTCAAGGAAGTAATAGAAATAGATATTACTCACCTCAATGTAGAAGAAGCTATTTATCTAAGTGATCTGGATATCCCTAAGGAGTGGAATGTGTTACTGACAGGTAATCCTATCGTGTTAAAAATCGCAAGAGCTAGGCTTGCTGAAAGTGAAGACGTGTCAGAAAAAACAGAAGATAAACAGGAAGAGGAAGGGTCTTCTTCAGATCCAAAAGCTTAGATTATGGTTAAAAGACCGACAAGGCTCATCATTGGTACTGGTAATCCAGGTGATAAATATATAAGCTGTAGATCCAATATTGGCTTTAAAATCCTAGATGTAATTGCAAATAACAATAACATATCAATTCGTACTAAGAAGAAAAAATCCCTCATTGGAATGGGGGGCTTTGAAGGAAAAGATATTGTTTTCCTCAAACCGCAAACCTTTGCAGAACTGAGTGGGGAATCTGCCCTTTACATTGCTTCCTTTTTACGGATTGATCCAAGTGAAGTCATTATGATTCTCGACGACTTCACCCTTCCTCTCGGCAAAATCGTAGCGGAGCGGGGAGGAGATGACAGTGTCCATCCTGTCTTAGCTAATCTCAAGCAATCTCTCAAGGCAGACAGCTTCATCAGGCTAAGAGTCGGTATTTTGGGCGAAAATCCTGAGAATAGAGATAGAGAAAGCTATCTAAAAAGTCACTTTGATTCCTCGGAAAATATACAAATTATTAGGATCATCAATGATGTAGAGGCTGTAGTTCGCTCTTTGGTCCATGGAGATGTGAATGAAGTCTTAGAAAAATATAAGCTCTGAGATTCTATTAGACAGAACCTACCCCTGTCTACCTGACGCTTGATAGAATCATGATAAATTACAACAAAATATCAATGATACAGTATTTTGCTACTTTCTATTTGTCCTAATTTGGATTTGATTTTGCAGCTTGTATACTTTCATTCCGTCTTTAAAACTTGACATTCTATCGCTTGGTAGATTCCTTGTAATTAAATGAACCGTCTAAGAATTTTCATACTCTTGATCGTCGTACTTTTTCTTGTCCTTTGGATTGGTTCACAATTTTCTCGTGCCACAAAGGAAAGGAAAACAGAAAGGCTTACCTACTCTCAATTTCGTGAGATGCTCACCTCAAGTGGACGAAAAAAAACAGGGACTCTCTACACTCGTGCACTTCCAAAGGCCAAACAAGCTCCTTCATCCTTTCCCTTTGAAAAGCAAAAAACTTCTATTACCTTGGAAATCTCACCTCGCCAAATTAAAGGTCGCTACCTCAAGCCAGGAAATCGAATTGATCCTTCTGATGACCTTCAGCGAATTCTTGAACGAACCATTCCATTCGTGATTGAAAACCTCCCAGGGACGATCTCAAATGAGCTTCTTCAGAAACTTGAAAAAAACGGAATTTCTTATAGATTCGTCAATGAGGAAGGCAAGGGCTTCTTCTCAACTTTTGCCAGCTTCCTCCCTATCATGCTAATTGTTTTTCTCCTTTGGATGCTGATGATGAGACAACTTCAGGCGGGCGGTAGCCGAGTCCTTTCCTTTGGGAAAAGCAAGGCAAAACTCCTCGATGACTCTAAGAAAAAGACAACCTTTCAGGACGTAGCAGGATGTGATGAGGCCAAGCAAGAGCTGAGAGAAATCGTAGAGTTTCTGAAGGGTCCTCAAAAATTTCGAGATATTGGGGCTAAAATCCCACGAGGCGTCCTTTTGATTGGTCCTCCAGGGACAGGAAAGACTCTTCTAGCTCGTTCGGTGGCTGGGGAGGCCTCAGTTCCTTTCTATTCAATTTCAGGTTCTGATTTTGTCGAGATGTTTGTGGGAGTCGGTGCCTCTCGAGTCCGTGACTTGTTTGACCAAGCAAAAAAGAACTCTCCCTGCATTATCTTCGTAGATGAGATTGATGCCGTCGGAAGGCTACGAGGTGCAGGGCTTGGAGGAGGCCATGACGAAAGGGAACAAACACTCAACCAGATGCTTGTCGAAATGGATGGGTTTAGTGAAAATGAAGGAACCATCGTCATAGCAGCAACAAACCGTCCCGATGTCCTTGACCCTGCCCTTCTTCGCCCTGGACGTTTTGACCGGCAAGTGGCTGTAGATGTTCCTGATATGAAAGGGCGTCAAGCAGTTCTTCAAATTCACACGAAAAAGGTAAAAGTCAATGCTAATATAAATCTAAAAAAGATCTCCCAAGGAACTCCTGGTTTTACAGGAGCAGACCTTGCCAATCTTGTAAACGAAGCGGCTCTTTTAGCAGCACGGCGTAGCAAGAAGAAAGTCTCCATGGAAGATATGGAAGAAGCAAAAGATAAGGTGATGATGGGTCCAGAAAGAAAGTCTTTTCTGATTTCTCCTAAAGAAAAAGAAGTCATTGCCTATCATGAAGGAGGCCATGCTCTTCTGACTTCTCTCCTTCCTTATGCAGAGCCAGTGCATAAAGTAACGATCATACCAAGAGGAAGTGCATTAGGGCTCACTCAAAGTCTCCCTGAAGAAGAGCGTCGTATTCAAACAAAAAGCTATTGGGAGGATCGGATTTGTGTATTGATGGGAGGTTTTCTTGCAGAAAAAATTATCTTTAAGGATACTTCTACTGGAGCTTCCAATGATATCCAAGTGGCTACGAAAATTGCAAGACGAATGGTATGTGAATGGGGTATGTCCAATGCAGTTGGTACGGTTTCTTATGTAAATGAAAACGAAAATGTCTTTCTAGGGCGTGAGATGTCCAATATACGCCATTACAGTGATGTTACAGCATCTTCCATTGACGAAGAAATCAAACGAATCGTTCAAGCCCAGCTAGAAAAAGGCCAGAGTCTTTTAACGGAACATCGAAGCAAATTAGAAAAGATCGCAAAAACACTTCTGGAAAAGGAAAGCATCAATGGACAAGAACTTGAATCCATCGTTCATCCTGAAAAAAAAGACCCTACCAAAAACCAAGCTACCCAAGCCACGAAAGAAGATAAAAAAGATTTAGGTTTTATAAATACATCCCCTGTAGATAATACCAAATCTAAGCCACCAAAGAAAATTACAGGAAATATCAGCCCCTCTCCTTCCCCTGCTGGATAGAAATTCCTTTACTATAATATACACAAGGTTCATGAGAAAGCTGGACTTCCGAATATGAATCAAGGATCAAACCAAGGAACGATAGAATATCTAGCAAAGAAACTGAGTAAAGAACTACAAGAATGTAATGACGAAGTTCCTGTAGGAAGTATGATCTGTGAGCCAATTTGCGATCATACTTCCAAGAAAAATCCTTCTTCTGCACAGTATCGGATTTTAAGCCTTTGCAGAAGTCTCCCTAAAAAAGAGAAGGATCCTACTTCTCATAGTGAAATCAACTCAATCCGAGTTGCTTGTAAAAAGAAGGGATCAGAACGTCTTCCGAACTGCATCATGATTAGCTCTTTAGAGCCCTGTCTCATGTGTAGTGGTGCTATCATCCTTGCTCGTCTAAAGCAAGTCTATTATTTTGCCTCAGCTGAAAAGGCTCCTGGTCTCAGATGGATTTTGGAAAAAGCCTCTCCTCCCCTTTCCTCCGAAAATAAAAGACTGCAATTCAACCACTATCCAGAGCTTTTCCTCTTGGAAAACGAGAAAGATTCCTACCGTCTCCTACTCCAATCCTTTTTTCAACAAAAAAGAATCTGTTGATAAAACCTCACTTATGCCCTCCATCTGAGGCACAAGTGAGGGACGCCAAAACAGGGTTCCTCTGTTTTCTCGGCTATTCTTATGTGAGCTAAGCCATGGATACTTACTCCCAATAAGAATAGCCCCTCCTTGGCAGGCTTGCCTCCTTTTAGTGAATACTTACTAGTAATAACTCCTGTTCTTAGTGAATATTTACTATTTCTCTGATTTCTCGGCAGGAGAATCAAGAATAAGGGTCTGTCTAAGCTCTCCAGAAACTCATGAGAGAGGTCTAAGGATTAGAGCTACAAATATTTGTATTGCAATGAAAAGAGACTAAAATCACTTTGTCCATCCATGCCTCAGATCAGCGTGATCATCCCTGTCTTCAATAGAGAGGAGTATATTGAAGAAGCATTGACAAGTGTCTTCAAGCAGACTTTTCAGGATTTTGAGATCATCCTCGTAGATGATGGTTCTACGGATCATACCATAGATATTGCGAAGGGACTCGGCTCTCGTGTCCAAATTCTAAAGCAAGCTCATTTGGGACAAGCAGTTGCAAGAAATAGAGGATTCCAGCAAAGCTCAGGAGATTATATCGCCTTTTTGGACTCGGATGATCTGTGGCAAGAGAAAAAATTGGAAATACAAATGAAGCTTATGCAAGAAAAAGATATCGTGCTTTCCTATACAAATTGTATTTCTATGGACAAACAAGGAAAAACAAAGGGAAATAAGGAATTTAGCTCTGCACCTTCAGGAAAGGTCTTTGAAAATCTCCTGATACGAAATCCAATCTTTACATCCTCTGTTCTTGTACAAAGACAAGCCTTTTCTCAAAGTGGTGGCTTTCAGAAAAAGTACAGCTACGCAGAAGACTGGGCATGCTGGCTTAGAATTGCACTTTTCGGAGAGTTCCACTTTACAACAACCCCTTTCACCTTCTACCGGTATCATGAAAAGCAATGCTTCAAAGCAGAAGAGGCAGAAAAACATGAGAAAACAATAGAAGAGATACAGACGGAAGCATACCGTCTCACTTCCCTTCCCTCAAGCCTTTTGCAAAAAGCAATGGCATACAACCTTCTCCGCTTCGGATACTGGTACCTTATGGAAGGAAAGATTAGCCTTGCAAAAGATAGGATCAAAAAAGCTCGAAAAATATTCCCTCTCTTTGTATTTCATCCTATATGGCTTAGTTTGAGGGTCTATAGCATGCTTCCTGTAGCATTCATATCTTCAGGTTCAAAGAAAAAACTATTCCAACCAGTAACACTGAGGCAGAAATTAAGACGACTTAGATTGATGTAACAATATTGATGTAATAATATTTTCTTGACAACTTTAGACGAAATCATATCTATGTATTGAGTCAAAATTTGAATATCTCTAACAGGAATCCATAATCTGGTAGTCTTGAGCTGCAAGATTTCATTGTTTCCTTTCAGAAGCTAAAGACCGATAAGAAAAGAAAAGCTGTAAGAGATGGAGCAATCATTGTATAGATCAAAATTCTCTGTAAATCAAGTAAAAAAGAGTCGATTTTCCTACCAGTGCAGAAAAAAATGCCTAAATGAGGACAGGATTGAGTATTTGTGTTCTTAAACTAGAAAATATTGGGTAAAGAGTTGTTGTTATGATGAAAATTTCTCGAAATATCAGAGGAAGTATCCTTGAGAATCTAAGGAGAGGTATAGCCCTTTTTTTGGTCGTTCTGCTCTGGATTCCCTCACCTATCCTTTCTGAAACTGTCATCTTAAGAAACGGAAAAACCATTCCTGATGTCACACCCCTAGAATATAAAGAAAACAGCGTTGTCTTTAGGCTTGCAAGTGGGAGAAAACAGGAATATAAGAAAAGTCTTTTGAAACAAATTACTGTCTCGCCACCTAAAAAAGAGCGTAAAAGAAGAGAACCGGGAAGCCTAAAGAAATGCCTTCTTGTTGCTTTGATCATTCCTGGGGCTGGAGAGATATGCAGTGCAAGAGATACTTCAGGTGGAATTATGCTCACCCTTGGGCTCCTCGCTTATGGAGCTTTAATCACATCAGCTACTCTTGCTGGTATCTATCACAATGACTTTTTCACCCCAACGCAAAAGGATATAGAGATATCCTGCCGAGCAAACGCGACATGTCGTAATAATCAAAATCTGCCACCTCTGACAAATGAAGACTTTGATAATCAACAAATGGATATAAGCTCTAAGAGAGATAGCTTAATTGCAGGCAGACAAGCCGCGTATGCGTCACTAGGGATACTTGGAGGATTCTATGTAATCAGCATTTTGAATACATGGCTAGGGCATCCTCATCGTATTAAGAAAAACAAAAGTACCTCCCAATATGATACTTCCATCCGTCCATTTTTTGGTATTATACCCAACCCTTCAGGACAATATGAGGGATTTGCAGGAGTGCAAGCAACATTCTAAAAAAGACCTTAGAAAGAAAAACTTTAAGGAAGAAAAAACTTTGACACGAAAAGCAAAAAACAAGAACTCTCGTTCCTCAAATTCTCATATTTCTAGCTCCTCGCCTAATCCTATTAAGCTAGAAAAAAATGATATTAGCTTTGTCCTCCCCTGTATCATCATCATCTTCCTAGCTAGCTTTCTTTTGTATCGAGAACAAGGAAAGGGTTTATCAGGAAGTAATTTAGGACCCAAGGTAGGGATGGTGATCATGAAAAAAAACCAGGCCCTTAGGAAATTCTCTAACCAGATCTTTTGGGAAAAAATTTCCAACCAATTACCAATCTACAATATGGATACAATCCGTACAGGAAACAAATCAGATGCACTAGTTGTCCTAGAAGATGGCACAGAATTAGACGTAGGAGAAAATACCATCATCATCATTGATTATAGCAAAGAACAAGGGAACCTTCAAGTAGGAGAAGGTTCTGTACAATTAAAACAAGCCAAAGGAAGCAAAAAACTAAGTCTTTCATCAGGCGAGAAAGAGATCACAGTAGAAGGGGGAGAATTACAGCTTACCGTAGACAAAAATAACAAACAGCTAGAACTCAATGTCAATCAAGGAACAGCCAATCTCCTTGATGGAGGCAAGGAGGAGCAAATTCAAAAAAATGAAAAACTCCGTATTCAGAAGGGAAATACCTCTGTCACAAAACAAAAGCTAATCCTTCTGGCTCCACAAGATAGAAAAAGAATCGTTACTTCCCAAAATACTACTAAGATAGTCTTTCGATGGGAGGCGACCAAGCTCCCCGTCGTCTATCTTGAAATTAGTAAAAGTCCTAATTTTGCAAATAAAATCGTTCGTAAAAAAATCGTTCAAGCAAAGCAAAGCTCTTTATCGCTTGGACAAGGAACCTACTATTGGCGAGTTTCTTCTTTCTCCAAAAAGAAAAAGGAACTAAGTAATAGGTTCAAATTCACCATACATGGATTCAAAAGATCACTTCTTTTGAATCCATCACCTAACCAGATTTTTACGTATGTTAAAGAAGCTCCTTTGATCAACTTCTCTTGGTCCAGAAACCAGCTTGCTTCGGGTTATTCCATTGAGATTGCTCAAGAACCTTCTTTCCAAAAAATTTATAAGTCAAGACAAGTCAGTAATATTACCTACTCTTCCTTTCAACTTCCAGTAGGGACTTATTATTGGAGAATTATAACACGATTTCGCACAGGAAAACAGTCAGACCCATCTGCTGCACAACGATTTCAAGTAATTCAAGTTGGAGCTGATACTCTTCGCCCTATTCTTGGATATCCAAAAAAAGGAACCAAAGTCTCTCAGAAATTTTTAAAAACTCATGGGATTCAATTTACTTGGCAAACAAAGCCTGAAGTAGTAAAATCTATATTAGAGATTGCCTCTGATCCTGATTTCACGGATATTGTATTCCAAAAGGATGATATCCAGAGAAAAACCTATCCGTTTTTGGAAGATATCCCTGTAGGAAGGTACTATTGGAGAATCAAAGGGATAGAAACAAAAACTCCTTATTCCACAGTAGCTTCCTTTAATATCTCTCTACGAGATCAGCTCATCTCATTGAACCCTATTTACCCTCCCTTTCGAGCTAACATCCTTCCAAAGATAGCAAAGCAATCTAAAGGTATAGGATTAGCTTGGGAAAGACCCGAACAAATTTCTAACTACTACTTTGAAGTACTCATTGCAAAAGATCGTAAATTGAAAAAAGTATTAGAAAAGCAAAAAGTCACAAAACCACAATACTATCTTCCAGCCCTTTCTCCTGGAAGATATTATTGGAAGGTGTGGATGAAAAGTAATGAAAAAGATGAACTCCTAGGGAATACCTTCACTACTCAATTCAATGTTAGAGAGGTAGAAATATACAAGTTACAAAACGGAAAAACAGTCAAAGGAACCTCAGTTGGCATAAAGCGAGGAAAGATTCTCATTGAGACATCTGCTGGTATTATAAAGGTTTCCTTTGATCAAGTGATTTCCGTAAGTTTCCCTCCGCTATCTAAAAAATAAAAAACAGAAAGCTGAAGGCTAGGAAACCAAAGCATTAGATTCAGAGCCTTCTATTGTATGGTGCTGGCGAATTAGCTCTGTCAGCTTAGAAGCAGTTAAAACAGGAAGATTGATAAAGTTATCTTTGTCAATGTGAAGAAAGTTTGCAAATAAATATCGTGCAAGAGCTCGTGGGCCAACTCCTATGCCAAGAACAATAATCCCTTGACGATGAAGTTTTTCTACTGTTTGGCTAAGAATTTGTAATTCCATCTTCGCTAAGTCTTGTTCAGGTGAAACTTTCCCTCGAAAGCCTCTAAAATCAGAAAGTATCACAAGAAGCCTTGTAGAAGCAGAGGGATGAAAGGAATCACTTACGCTTTTCAGAGCAAGGCTTTCATCTACAGAGTCACCATGCCATTCCTGAATCAATCCATTAAAAACTTCTTCTTCCTTCTGGGCACTTAATTCTTCTGCTAGTTTTTTATACCAAACGATATCCACAGATTCTTTTTGGTTACTAAGATCAGAATACGAAGAAATTCCATAAGAGATACGATGACTGTCTAATATCAAAATACTACTCATTAAAGCTGCAACGATAGCAAGGGAATACTCAAAATTAAATATACGTCTACTCTTGTGTATAGTAAATAAAACCTCAACTCCTTTCATATGATCTTCTTGAAGAGAGATAGATGTTTTATCAAACACACGATTGTCCCCTCCTCCAGACAAAAAACTAAGATAGCGTCTCATATCCATCCTACTTCCTTTCCAATCCGAATGACGGGTCATTTTATAGTTTGGCTCGAAAAGACGATCAAAATCTAATAGAACTCTTTCAATCTGAGGTGCAAAAAGTTTCTTGAAATCTTGAAGAGTAATAGGAAGATCATAGCTCCATAAAAAACGACGCTTCTTTAAAAACTCACGATAAATTTCCTCTGTACGGTATCCCCAAGCACCTCCTCCTGCACTTGGTTCTCCTTGTCCTTTATTCCCGATGGTATCAGAGCCGTACCAGGCATCAGGACCCTCTTTTTGGTTTCCTCCTGTTTCTGGTGTATTGATATTCAGTCCTTTTTTTAGCTTGCTCCCACTGAGCTTTCGATTGAACTTTCCTGTGTCTGGCGAACGATAGTGTTTTTTCTGATCCCACCACATACTCCTCCAAGAAGACTTTTTATCATGAACTATGATTTTTTTTTTACCGTCCTTTCCTATAGAGTAAAGACTTGATACCTCTGCAAGAGGTATATCTTCCATCAAAAGACGAAGAGAATGAAGCATCTCACTTCGTTCTTTTTTGTTTGAAATTTCATTCGTGTAGGCAAGCTCCACTCCTTCGATGATACATTCCTCTAAATTCTTCTTTTCTTGAGTAGTGTTTTGTTGTTCCTCTGTTAGTTCTTTTTGTTTTAGTTTCTCTTTAATTTCCAAAGAAAGACGAGTATGGTGACACCATCGTTGAAAATTTGTAAGTCCAAATCGATAGGGATGGATCCTCTCAGAGCCAATATCTCTTCTCAATGACCTTTCTATCATAAAATGGTGAAAGGAAACATAGGTATCAAGAATTTTTCGATGAGCCTCTGGATCCAATTTCATATAATGAGAAGCAAGCTCTTGAAGACTTTCTTGTTCAGAAATAGACTCTATTACAATCGAAGTAAATCGATTTCTAAAAGCACGTGACATAGAAGGGGTATTTCTTTGCGTTCGGAAAAACTTTTGTGCAAAAATACACGAATTTTCATGGAGAATCAAGGGTTTGTCTTCTCCAGACTCAGGTGGCAAAAGAAGAGCTCGTGAATCATCAAGAAACATGTTAAATTTTTCGATAAGCTCAGGTCCTGCTGCTTCCAACCCTTTCAATAAAATCAATTCCCCTACTCTTACTGCCTTTACAAGAGGACCATCCACCCACTCTGCACAAGGAGTATGAGAAGAGCTCTTCGAAAAACCTTGTTCAGAATCAGGAAGTAGTTTTGGTTTCAGCCCTCCAAGAATATCTGATGTCCTCATCCCTTTGGAAAAAGAAATCACTCGAACAGGGCATCCCAATAAAATGCCAAAAAAACGAACGTAGTCCTCTGGCTCCGTATTTGAGTCTGATTCAAGAAGTATATTCTCTTTCATTTGTATACAACGAGCAATTGCCTCTAAAACAGGAAGGGTTTGCACAACAGGAGGGAAAAAACAAAAAGCATCTTGGGCAGCCTTCTGAAACTCTCTACAGATGTGATCCTTCCCTTGTTTCATTTCTATATCCTTCTCTTCATTATTTTTTCCCTGAAAAAAAAGCTTTGCTCTCCCAATATGAATCTCAAGATTTTCAGAATCGATATAGATTTCTGTTTTCTTTTTGTTTTTTTCAGGAATAAAGTTCAAAGTAGAACCATTACTTTCTATAGAAGAATGTTTTTTCGAAATAATTTTCTGAAAGCAAGATTGAATCTCATTTTGATCCTTTAGATTTCTAAATGGACGGATATAAATATCATTGATTTCATCAAGCCAATGAGAAGGTTCCAGACTCAATCTGGAAGCAAGACGTTTCATATTTCTAAGATTGAAATGATAACGCTCTAAATCAGAAGTCCCTATTTTCCTTTGTATGAGAAGATTTTCTACAGAGAAATTCATCAAAACAATCATCTCAATCAGTGAAGGATCCAGTTGAGGATATAGACTTTTCAAAATTTCTTCTTGCTCATTCGGAGGGAGAGGATCCATATAGATCGTACTAAAGTACTTCTGTATCTCACGAGAAATGATCTTTCTTGCCTCGAACCCTTCCATTGGGTTTTGCGTCGCTATAAAACTAAAACCTAGCTTTGAGTATACATTACTCGAATCACCTTCCCACAACTGAAGTGTTTTTGTAGTAAATACAGAATCAAATCGTTTCAGAATTTCAGAGGCTG
Source organism: Leptospirales bacterium (assembly GCA_014238275.1). Lineage (GTDB taxonomy): Bacteria > Spirochaetota > Leptospiria > Leptospirales > Leptonemataceae > JABABJ01. The sequence goes on from JABABJ010000050.1 coordinate 13,958, forward strand.
TTAAATTCATTTCATCAGCGACAAAACAAGCCCCTTTCCTTAAAGAAGAGGTCAGAGTTCCATCAGTCCAAACGAAACTTCCATTGATAGGATCAATACGATAGCATCCAATTAAGTCTTCTGGAAGAGTATCTTCATTGAAACTATAACGGAAAGTAGGATGATTCCGAAGAGAGTTTACATAATAGATGAGTGCATTTTTACCAACACCTGCATCACCAACTAAAAGTATGTGATGCCCATGAAGAAGAGGAAGAAGAATCTTTTTAAGATTACTACGAGCTGTCGGAGTAAGAATAATCTTTGTCTCTGGGATCCAGCCAGAATCACCCTGATAGACTGGGAAATGAATCCCTTCGATCTCTACTGTTTGACTTAAATTCATTTCAAACACCATCCAAAAACATAACTATCTAGCTATGAAGACTCTGTCTTTCATCAAAATTTGCTTTTAGATTATATGCTTAACTATTCACATCAATATAGGGAACATGATGTGAATGGATCAGATTTCACAGGAAAACTGCTCTTTATAGGAAAACTACCAAATACTCAGGCATTTCCAGAGTCACATACGAATCAAAGCACAGTGTCAGAAAAATCAAAAGGAATACCCTGTCAATCAAATTTTTGTTTCTCAGAATATTCAAGCATTCTGAAGATGGCATCTTTCAAACCATATTCGTGACAAACAAGAAATGAAATGCAAAGAAAAATGAATCAAGAAACATCAAAATGAAAGACCCTCTTCACTCTCTCCTATCCTCTCAGGCTGCAAAAATCGACTCATCAGAAATCCGCAAGGTTTTTGCATTAGAGGCTGGCTTAAAAGATCCAATCAATCTATCTATAGGAAGGCCTCATTTCCCAACGCCTCCTGAGATTTGTGAATCATTGATTCAAGCCGTTCATGATGGAAAGACATCTTATACAGAAACTCAAGGGATCCTTCCTCTTAGAGAGAGGATATCTCAAAAATATGCCGAACAAAATGGATTTTCTGTCTCTCCCGAACAGATTCTCATTAGCTCAGGAACTTCTTCTTTGATACAGCTTGCCTTTATGACTCTCATCGAGCACGGCGATAAAATTCTTCTAACAGATCCTTCTTTTTTGATCTATCAGAGCATGGCTTCCTTTTTTCAGGCAAAGATAGAATGGATACCAGAAAATTTTAAAAGAGAAGATATTGAGAAGGTCGACACAAAAAACCTAAAGATGATTCTTATTTCTCATCCCTCCAATCCAACTGGACATATCTATTCCAAAGAACAATTGTTATTACTTGCAGAGATTGCACAGAAAAATCAGTCCATCCTCGTATCAGATGAAATCTATGAACTCTATGACTACGAAAACTGCTTTATCAGCCCAGCGACACTTTACCCTCATACCCTGACTCTTACGGGATTTTCCAAATCCTATAGTATGACAGGACTACGCCTTGCAGCAGCCGCAGGTCCCTCATGTATCATCGAAAAAATGACAGTGCTTCAGCAATATACTATTGTCTGTGCACCATCTGCCGTACAGTATGCAGGAATTACAGCCCTTGATCTTAACATGGAAAAGATCCAACAAGCCTACAAGAGAAAACGAGACTACTGCCTAAAGGTCTTGAGAGGAAAACTTAATTTCACACACCCAGCAGGGGCATTCTATATTTTCGCAAAAATTACAGGAAAAGATAAAGACTTTGTCGAAAGAGCAGTACGGGAAAAAAACCTTCTTTTAGTCCCTGGTTACATCTTCTCCTCTTCAGATTGCCACATAAGAATCTCTTACGCAGCAGAAGATGGGATACTTGAGAAAGGAATGAAAGCTCTCTTAGAACTTGTATAAAAAAATATAAAACTGCTAATATTATCTCCTTTAGTTAAGGGAATTATAAAACACGTGTCCCCAAGAGCAAGGAAATCATTGAGATTCCCATGCTCTTGGGGTACAAAAGAACAAGGTAATATGGTCAAGCCTCACGGCAGATTAGTATCGCTTAGCTGAATGTATTGCTACACTTACACCTGCGACCTATCAATCTGGTAGTCTTCCAGTTGCCTTCAGGGACCGAAGTCCAGGGAGATCTTATCTTGGGAAAGGCTTCCCGCTTAGATGCTTTCAGCGGTTATCCCGTCCGAACTTAGCTACCCTGCGATGCCGCTGGCGCGACAACAGGTACACCATAGGTTCGTCCATCCCGGTCCTCTCGTACTAGGGACAGCTTCCCTCAAATCTCCAATGCCTACAGCGGATAGGGACCGAACTGTCTCACGACGTTCTGAACCCAGCTCGCGTACCGCTTTAATTGGCGAACAGCCAAACCCTTGGGACCTTCTACAGCCCCAGGATGCGACGAGCCGACATCGAGGTGCCAAACCGAGCCGTCGATATGAACTCTTGGGCCCGATAAGCCTGTTATCCCCGGAGTACCTTTTATCCGTTTAGCGATGGCCCTTCCACACAGAACCACCGGATCACTAAGCCCTGCTTTCGCATCTGCTCGACTTGTAGGTCTCGCAGTTAAGCTCCCTTATGCCTTTACACTCTAC
>JABABJ010000072.1 GCA_014238275.1 Leptospirales bacterium
AGAAATCGGCATAAGATCGGAAACTTCGGATATTCCTGTTTCATCCATAAAGCGGGTAAAGAGGATGTTTGTATCATATAAATAAATCTGACGACAGGAAACATCCTGATTCACAGGAGCGATACGAAAAGACCCACCCTTCTTATGATCCAAGAGAGCAGCAAAGATAGTCGGAGAGTCAAACTCAGGGAAGGAAAGAAAGTCAATAGAACCATTTTTCCCTACAAGAGCGACAGTTGTCAAATCCCCTATAATTCCGTAGTCCTCAATGGGAAGGTAGGGATTCGTAGATTTACTCACACTTCAATTAGAGCTCAAAAGATTGGCAGACTTTGCTGCCCTAAGACGGATACGAGCGGCTTGAATTCGTTTGAGTCTTCTTTCGATGGCTCGATCACCCGAAGCTTTTTCAGCTAAAGCATCTTCAAGTTCTTTTTCAGCTCCCGTAAGATCAATCTTCTCAACGGGAAGACCTGCATTGGCAAGGACAGAAATATTCTTCAAGCTAATCTCGATAAAGCCCCCCTCAAGGAAAAAATGCCTATTTGTCTTGTCTTCTGTTAAGGTGAGAATACCTCCGCATCCTAGAGAAGCTGCTAATGGGGAATGACTTGGAAGTGCAGAGGCAAACCCATCCTCCAGTGGGAACCGAACGGAGGATACGTTTCCCGTATAAAGAGAATCTGAAGGAGTCGCAATACTCAGCCTCAATGCCTTTTCAAGTCTTTCTTCCATCCATTTTTATCCTGACTGAGCCTTCTTTAGGTTTTTGGCATTTTCCATTGCATCTTCAATCGTTCCTGTCATGTAAAAAGCCTGTTCAGGGATATCATCATATTCGCCTGAGAAGATCGCTTTGAAAGATCGGATGGTATCTTCTAATTTTACATAGACCCCTTGGCGACCTGTAAATGGCTCTGCCACATGAAAGGGTTGAGAAAGAAACTTTTCGATCTTACGAGAACGAGATACCAGAATCTTATCCTCTTCAGAAAGCTCGTCCATTCCCAAAATCGCTATAATATCCTGAAGATCTTTATAGTGTTGAAGGACTCTCTGTACCTCTCTTGCTGTTTCATAATGTTCTTTCCCCACAATATGTGCCTGAAGGGATCGTGAGGAAGATTCAAGTGGATCTACAGCAGGGTAGATACCTTTCTCCGAAATAGCACGAGAAAGTACTGTTGTTGCATCCAAATGAGCAAAAGCAGCTGCAGGGGCTGGATCTGTAAGATCATCTGCAGGGACATATACAGCCTGAACGGAAGTAATCGAACCGTTTCGAGTTGATGTGATCCTCTCTTGCAAGGCTCCCATTTCAGTCGCCAGAGTCGGTTGATAGCCAACAGCGGAAGGCATCCTGCCTAAAAGAGCAGAGACTTCTGATCCTGCCTGAGAGAAGCGGAAGACATTATCTACAAAAAGAAGACAGTCCGTACCAGTTGTATCTCGAAGAGATTCTACCATTGTAAGGGCAGAAAGACCTACTCTTAATCTGGCACCAGGAGGCTCATTCATCTGTCCATAAACAAGGACAGCCTTGTCGATGACTCCAGACTCCTTCATCTCCAGCCATAAGTCAGTTCCTTCTCTTGTTCTCTCTCCAACCCCTGCGAAAACGGAATAGCCTCCGTGTGCTTTCGCAACATTGTTGATAAGTTCCATGATGACTACTGTCTTTCCAACACCTGCTCCTCCAAAAAGTCCTGTCTTTCCTCCTCTCGTATAAGGAGCCAGAAGATCAATGACTTTAATTCCCGTCTCAAAAACCTCGATTTTGGGATCCAAATCCTCAAGAGCTGGAGGCTTCTGGTGTATACTTCGATACTCTGTGATATTCTTCACCTCTCCTTGTTGATCTACTGTTTCTCCAAGAACATTAAAAATACGCCCTAAGGTCTCCTTTCCTGCAGGCATCTGAATCGGCTTTCCTGTATTGATGACCTTTTGCCCCCTTTGAAGGCCATCTGTAGCAGAGAGTGCCACAGCACGAACCGTGTTTCCTCCCAGATGCTGCTGCACCTCTACAGTTACAGTTGCTTTTTTACTATTTTGTTTTTCATCTTTCGATCCTTTATCATCTCCTTTTAGGGGTATTTGTAATGCTGTATAAATTTCTGGGATATCGTCTGGAAAAACGATATCTACAACCGAGCCAAGAATCTGAACTACCTTTCCTGTTTTATTTTTCACCATGAATTGTGAGCAGGCTCAAAAGTAGTCTCAGATGTCAATAATATTTTTATATTTTTTTGCAAAATTTTGACAATTTTATTTTCCAGAGAGGAGGGCAACCCTGTTTTGGTTCATATTTTCGGAGCCATGAATGCCCACCGTAGTCTTCTAATACCAACAGTTCCGCCTTAGCAGGCTTGTCTCCATAAATATATCTATTGAATCCACAAAGATAGTTTTAGTCCACATCCTTTTTTGTTTTGTTCGATGAAGATTCATTCAGATATCTTACAACAAAGGAAACAATAAGGTTTACTATAATAGTGATAAAAATTAGCTCTACTTTTTCTAAGCCGTTGGTCCTATTAAGCCACCTATAAGGCTCTGGAAGGGCTATATGTGCAAAGTAAACACAAGAACAAAGGAAAAGAAAAATAACTACCGTATAAGTTATACACACTAAAATTATATGGAAGTGTTTTTTTACTCCTTCACTTCTTTTGTGGGCAGAAGTTATTTCTTGTATGTGAAGTTTGTCGTGGAGGACTTGACTTCGTGTGTCTAATTCGGAGTTTTTATCATCAATCTTCTCACTATTAAGAATATCTTCCTTTATCTTTTCAGGCATGGTTGGTTAACGATTTGTAATAGTCCTTGATTACTTTCTTTTCGATAACTTTACGAAAAGTATTATCTTCAAATGTCTGTGCCCACGGTGTTCCCTTCTTATGAGTGATCGTAACTAGAGTAGAAGAAGGGAGTCTCCCATATTTTTCATAAACAGTTTCCATTAGGGTATTCAAGTCAGAGTTATCTTTCTTCATTTTAGGTCTATACAAACTATCATGTGTATAGCTGTAAAAACAAGAGAGCCTATCAATTACTTCTCTCGCATTGTCCTTAAATTCATGGTATAAAGATGGTATCACAGGACCATACGTCCAAGCCTCTACATTTTCCTCAAACAAATCCTCCTCCAGTAAAGCTAGAGAAAAACCTAATGCAATATAAACAATTTTATTTAGCTTGAGATTGTCGATCTTATGACCCTTCTGCTCTAAAAAGAAATTAGCTATGTGAGATGGTGTATATTCGCATGTTTGAACTCGGTTCATTCTATTCCTCCTTACTAGGATATTCAATTTCCATTCATTTTACCTAGTGAGGACAGGCAGTTTTCCTGTAAAATAAATTTTTTACTTTTTCCCATTTTTTTCATGTCCAGAAAATATTATACATATTTCAAGAGAGTCCGCTCCGAGATCTCCCTCAGAGCAATATCAAACCTAAGTTGCACCCTCCATCTGGAGGTGCAACTTAGGGACGCAAAAACAGGGTCTCCTCGACCTTTTAATAAAGACAGTCCCAATTTAGTAGGCTTGCTTCTTTTAGTGAATACTTAATAGTAATAACTCCTATTTTTAGTAGATATTGACTAATACGATAGCTAATACTTGCTAGTAATGACCCTAATTTTTAGCGAATATTGACTAAAATTCCTGATTCTTCGGCGGTTTCCCTCAAAGCAAGCTACGGATCTTACACCTATTAGATTACGATAACAACTTACGGAGAACAGTATGCAGGATGCCTCCGTTCTTATAATATTCGATTTCTACGAAGGTATCCAGACGACAGAGAACCCAAAAAGTTTTTTGATCAGCTTGTACTTGAAGCTTTGCTTGAGGTGCAAGATCGTCATTGAGTTCTTCGATGCTATATTCTTCTTTGCCGCTTAATCCTAGGCTTTGGTGGGTTTCACCTGGAAGGAACTCAAGTGGAAGGACGCCCATCCCGACCAGATTGGATCGATGGATTCTTTCGTAGCTTGATGCGATTACGGCTTTACAGTCAAGGGAGTAGGTTCCTTTCGCCGCCCAGTCTCTTGATGAACCAGTTCCATATCCTTCTCCTGCAATAACGATGAGAGGAATCCCTTCTTTTTTGTAACGGAGGGAAGCATCGTAGATCGTCATGAGCTCATTGCTTGGCTGGTGCTTTGTCCACCCCCCCTCTCTTTCTAGTGCTATTTGGTTTTTAAGGCGAATATTTCCAAAAGTTCCTCGAGTCATGACACGATCATTTCCTCGCCGAGAACCAAAGGAATTGAAGTCTTTGAGAGAGACTCCCTGTTCCAAGAGATATTTCCCTGCAGGCATATCTTCAGGAATGGCTCCCGCAGGGCTGATATGATCCGTTGTGATGGAATCTCCTACTTTTACAAGGCATCTTGCTTTTAGAATATTTTTTGCCTGAAGATTTGGTAGCTCCTTTGGCATGTTTTGAAAGAAAGAGGGCTCTTGGATGTACGTCGAGTCTTTCTGCCACTTATAGATCTCTTCTCCTTTATAAGGAATTTCATTCCATTTCTGATTTGCTTTGCTGACGTTTTGATAGGTATGAAGATACATCTCAGGGGATATGTTTTTCTCGCTCATTTCTTTGATCTCTTCTTCAGATGGCCAAATATCCTTTAAGTAAATGAGTGATCCATTGCTTCCCTTTCCTAAGGGTTCAGAACTCAGATCTATTTCAATGTTTCCATAAAGGGCATAGGCAATTACTAGGGGAGGGCTTGCCAAGAAGTTTGCCTTTACATGAGGAGAAATTCGACCCTCAAAGTTTCGGTTCCCACTTAGGATCGAAACAGCGATGATTTTTTTCTCTTGAATCCATTCAATTATTTCTTGAGGAAGAGGACCTGAGTTTCCTATACAGGTAGTGCATCCGTAGCCGACGGTGTGAAATCCAAGCTGATCCAAAAAGACATTCAGCCCACATTTTTCCAGATAACTGCTCACTACACGAGAACCCGGAGCAAGGCTTGTCTTGACATGGGACGGAATGGAAAGACCAGCTTCCACTGCTTTTTTGGCAAGGAGACCAGCTGCTATCATTACTCCGTGGTTTGATGTATTGGTACAGGAAGTAATTGCCGCAATGACAATATCTCCATGATGAAGACATTTTTGGGAGCTCTGAGACGAGCCATTAAGAGAATTTTTATCAAGAGAGTTTTCACTGATGCCAAACCCATCCTTTTCTTTGGGAGCATGAAGGATCTTTTTCCATTCGGGCTTGAGGTGTGATACGGAAATTCGATCTTGTGGGCGTTTGGGACCAGCAAGAGATGGCTCTACTTTGCTTAGTTCTATTTCTATGATTTTTGTATATTCTGGGATGGGCGAAGAATGAGAGAGAAAGATGCCTTGTTCTTTAGAGTAGGCTCTTACAAGCTCTATCTGCTCCTCCGAGCGTCCTGTTTGGCGAAGATATCGAAGAGTTTCTTCATCCACTGGGAAAAAACCACAGGTTGCCCCATATTCAGGAGCCATATTAGCAATGGTTGCTCGATCGGGAAGGCTGAGATGAGAGATTCCCTCTCCAACAAATTCAACAAACTTGCCTACCACCCCATGAAAACGAAGGGTTTCTGTGATCTGAAGGACTATATCCGTTGCGGTAACTCCACAGGGAGGGATTCCTTGAAGCTGAACTCCAACTACGTCGGGAAGAAGCATATAGATGGGTTGTCCAAGCATGACTGCTTCTGCCTCGATTCCACCTACTCCCCATCCAAGCACTCCAAGTGAGTTGATCATCGTAGTATGAGAATCTGTTCCTATGAGGCTGTCTGGATATGCGATTCCATCCTGAGAGAGGACAACCTTCGCCAAATATTCCAGATTGATCTGATGGACAATCCCCACCCCTGGTGGGATAATTCGAAAGTTGTCAAAGGCTTGCTCTCCCCATTTCAAAAAGGAATAGCGCTCTTGATTCCGATCAAACTCTCGTTCCATATTTTTTTCGAGAGCTGTCGAGTTTCCAAAATGGTCTACTTGAATGCTATGATCGATCACAAGATCCACCTGCACCTGAGGATTAATTCTGCTAGGGTCTCCTCCATTCCGTTCAAGGGCACTTCTCAGGGCTGCAAGGTCTACTACGGCAGGGACTCCTGTGAAGTCCTGAAGAATGACGCGACTCGGGTGAAATGGAATCTCTGGTCTATTTGTATCTTTGGCTTTCCATTCACGAATGTGATCAATATCTTTCTGAGTAATACAAACCCCATCATATTTACGGATTGCCGCTTCCAACAAAACTCGTATAGAATAAGGAAGATGAGCCAGCTCAAAGGAGTTTTCCGACTCAGAAAGAGGGTAGTAGCTTAGTTCTTGTGCTTTTGTTCCATCCTTTCCCTGAATGCTTAGGAGCTTAGTTGCTTTTGTTTTAGGATTTGTTTTTGGGCTGGACACTTTCATCTCAGATGAATCTTTATGGCAAAAGAATTATGAAGTGATACGGAAGTCAATGATTTTTTTAAAAGATTTACTCATTTTAGAAAAATTTTTCTTGACCTATTTCACGGTATTTGTGTATGTCCATAGAATGAATTTAAAAATGAAAAAGATATGTTTCGTAAGTAAGAGGGTGATTCCCTTGTTTCTCATCATGGGATTGAGTGGCTTTTTGGCCTGTGCTAGCACAGAGACGAAGGGTTTAGGCAATCTTAGCTATTCTCCGAGCGGAGAAGGATTTTCTTATAAGTCTACAGAAGTCCCCTTGGAGGATTTCAAAAGCTGGGCATCTAAGAATCAAGACAGTCTCAAAAAGACATTAAATTCTCTTGATAAGGGATATGTACTTGAGATCGTAGGACATACGGATAGTTCGGGTCCTCGTGAGGCTGAGGGAGAAAAGAAGGGAAATATTTGGTATTCTACGAATCGAGCCAAGGCAGTCTTTCTGATTTTGCTCGATCTTGGAATGTCTGAATCCAAGCTTCGCTATGTAGGGGTTGCCGATGATGAGATTCTCAACAAAGAAGAGCCCAGTAGTCAGGTCAACCGAAGGGTAAGCTTTCGTGTTAGACCTAAGTAAGAGGAAGAATCACCTAAACAAAAGGGGAGTATGTTGGCATGCGTGAGATTTTCAAACTTGAGTCGACCGAAGGAACAGGGCACTTTTATACCTTTACGAAGAATAAAAAGAAACAGCAGGGCAAGATGGAGATTAAGAAATTTGATCCAAAAGCTCGTAAGCACGTTCTTTACAAAGAGAAGAAACTGACGAAATAAACCGACGCAGTGGTGAAAAAAACAGATAAATAGTTGACACAATCTCGTAATCTGTTTATATTTTTACGTATATTGTATTTCTCACATCTCATCCTTTGGTTTATTGTAAGAATCAGGATGAGATATGAGGGCAAAGGGTTATGCAAACTAGAAAAAAGAAAAACAATCGCCAACTAAGGCTTCTTCTCCTTCTTGTTTCCTTCTTTTTATTTTTGTCTTCCTGTGGTCCGCTTGTCCATCCTACGGATCAATTCTGTGCATTAAGTGATAGCAGCTGTGATACTGATGGTGATACAGTATTCAATGGAAACGATAATTGTCCTGCAGATGAGAATCGCGGACAAGAAGATGAAGACGAGGATAAAGTTGGGGATGTGTGTGATAACTGCCTAAGAAAGAAGAACTCTGAACAAGAGGATGTGTGTGATATGGACAGAAATAACAATGGCTTGTTTGAGATTTCGACCCCAGAAGAGCTGTACAATATTCGCTATGATCCTGAAGGAAAAAGTTATAAAACAAGTACTTCAGACCCAGGACGAACTACTGATTGTCCTAGTGAAGGCTGCAATGGTTATGAGCTGGTAGCTGAGATCACCTTAGAGGGTCAATGGGAGCCAATTCCTCTTTTTAGCGGGACATTTGAGGGGAACAAACGTGCTATCTTGAATCTGACGATAGAGCTTGCGATGGAAAATCTTGGTTTTTTTGGAATGCTCACTGGAACTGTTCAGAACCTTCGCTTAGAAGGGAGAGGGATCACGAACCTTTATTCAAGTAGAAGCACTACAGGTGTTTTGGCAGCAGAGAATGAAGGAGAGATTTTGAATGTTGATACGATAGTTTCGGTAAATGGAGGGGATAATAATTGCTTCGTAGGTGGGCTTGTTGGGAACAATAATGGCACGATCAGTAATAGCAGTTCAGCAGCCTAGGTAAATGGAGGGGTTGGAGATGATTCTGTAGGCGGGCTTGCTGGGAACAATAATAGCACGATCAGTGATAGCAATTCAGCAGCCTCGGTAAATGGGGGAAATGGGGGAGATAATGTAGGCGGGCTTGTTGGTTACTTAAACGAGGGAGGAGGGATCAATGAGAGCGATGCGACAGGTGCTGTGAACGGGGAAGAAGGTAATGATTCTGTAGGTGGGCTTGTTGGAGCAGCTTCTTTTTCTGTTGGAGAAATAATAATTAACTCTAGTAAGGCAATGGATGAGCCTGTAAATGGAGGAAATGGTATAGATAATGTAGGAGTGTTAGTTGGTAATAATCCTGGAGGAGTAGATATCACGAGTAACTCTTCGACAAAGCCTGCATATGGTGGTGCAGGCAATGATACCCTAAGGGGTAGTGCAGGCAATGATATCCTTGAGGGTGGTGCAGGCAATGATACCCTGAGGGGTAGAGGAGGTGATGATATCCTTGAGGGTGGTGCAGGTGATGATATCCTTGAGGGTGGTGCAGGTGATGATATCTATCGATTTATTGTTGATACAAATAGTACGAACTTGGGAGCTGACACCATAAACGACAATAGCGGTAATGAAACACTGAGTTATTCTAATGCAAATATTACTGGGACCCTAAGCCTCGCAAGCTTCACGATCGTTCGTCCAAACACCAATAGTGTGCAAATTAGTTTGGATAATAGTAATAGTAGCAATGTGACAATTACTGGACAGAGTGGCTCCAACTCCCGCTACAGATTGTATGATTTTGCTAATAGTGCATGTGTTACAGGTATTAGTGGTTGTAATATAGATCCTCCTCGTGGTGCTCTATTCTCATTTCCCTAATTCTGGGTGTATGGTTCTAAATATTCCGTCTGGGGAAGGAAAATAGTGAGGCTTGTCTGACGATCCATTTCTTATCTTTCTGGTAGCCTGTCAGCTCGACAAATTGACCATTGGGGATAGAAAATCCAATACATTCTAAAGGAATGACAGATAAGCCTCCAGAGACGTTTGGGCAATAGAGATAGGAGCGTCCCATTGAGTTTTTTCGATAGACTCCCTGTATATAGTTCTTTTTTTCTGTATGTGAGTCCAATGAACGATCCCTCTATAAAAGAAAGGTCTAAAAAAAGGAAAATGTTGCATGTTTTTTTTGCTTTTCTCATATTTTTTTCTGGAAAAATTCTATCTCCTCAAAAGGATGCAAAGAATAGGAAGATACTCTGTGGCTTTCGTTTCACCCTGCCTATCTCTTTGCCCGTTGTAACGGAAGAAAGCGAGAATATGTTGACATTTACTAGTGTGATAAGGCTTCACAAGACTTCTTATAAGGTTCGTTGGTTTTTTTCTTGTATGGGAAATCCTTTTCGTACCAGCCAAATTTCTGAAATCCGAAAGACAGCTCTTTTACAAAAAGAGAAAATCGAACAATATAAGACCTTCGCTATAGCTCAAGGAGTACAAGGAGCAATGTTTCGACGTTCATGGATAAGTAAGGGGGCTAGAAACAGGGTTGTGGAGGCATATTTTGCAACTCGTGATCACGAGTACAAAATTTACGCCCTTGCTGAAGAGAAAACATCTCTTTCCCCTCAAGAAGGAGACTTCGAGCATCAACTTGCCTCCCTGATGAAGACACTCCTTCTTGAGGGGAAATTTGTTCGTAAAATAAATACAACGATAAGCGAATCTTCCTATAGGAAAAGGATTCAGTTTTTTATAGGAATCATTTCGGCTTGCCTTTTATTTGGAACGATAGCTTTGATGGCTTTCTATCGAAGCAAAAAACATCAAAAGAATCAATAGCAATCTTTTCTCACTTTCCTTGAAAGAAGTGATTTCTTGTCATATTGCTTTTTCTTAAGTATTTTTTATCTGAAAATTTATAATTTAGGGGGTGTTTCTGGTTTACTTCAGCCTATACAGTTCATTCTTTTTTGTAGAATCACCGTCTTATCTTAGAGTATCACATTGAGTCTCGTATTGAGATGAAGGAAAGCAAGTATAAGGAAAGAGTGAGAGCTAAGTATCATGCAAATTGGAAAAAAGCAAAAGTATAGCCAGATAATTTGGAGAAATATTCAGGGGACTATCTTTCTAAGGCTTCATCTTGTTCTTGTTTCCTTTTTTTTATTTTCATTTCTATCTTCTTGTGGTCTGCTTATTCATCCTTTGGTAATCTGTGCGTTAAATAATAATGACTGTGATACTGATGGTGATGGAATATTCGATGGAAACGATAACTGTCCAGACAAGAACAATATTAGACAAGAAGATGACGACAGTGATGAAGTGGGAAATGCGTGTGATAACTGTGTCAAGGTCAGTAATCTTGGTCAAGAAGATACAGATACCGATGGCACAGGTGATGCTTGTGATGAGAACATTAGTCTCCCTGAACCACTTCCTCCACTTCCTGAGCCTTCTGATCCTGATCCTGATGGTGACGGCATAAATGACTTCA
>JABABJ010000093.1 GCA_014238275.1 Leptospirales bacterium
CAGAATGAATCAAGATGAACAGAATACTATTGGATCTGGATTTTACAGTTCTACAGGGATTTTCTGAGATGACTCGTTAGAGTGCCTAAATAGAGTGGTGTTAAGAAGAAGGATAGAATCATCATTGATTCAATGAACACCAAAGAACCAATCCTCGGTATGCCATGGATCGCTGTTATTGCTGCTGCTGGAAAGAAACAAGGAAGTGGGCATCTACTTCGAATGAGTTCTCTTTGCAAAGAACTTAATCTTCGATACCGCTCTTCATATCTTTCACATAATAAGAATGAACAAAAGAGGCGAACAGAATTTAATATTCTCTTCTATAAGATAGAATCACAGGAAACAGAGAAAAAGACACTAAATGAAATTATTCGATGGAAACATTCCCTCAACCTTATCATTATGGATGGGGGAGATTTAGATCCATTTCCTTTCCTTCAAGCAGGGATTCCAATGATCGTCTTAGATAATCGTCATGAGAATCGGAAAATACTTGAATCTTCTTATTCTAAAGACATAGATTTCCATGATACTCTTCCTCATTCTAATGTGGAGCTGAAACTTGTATTACAAAATGCGTTGATATCCCCCATCCTCATGGAGTTGATACGAAATCTTGCTTTTCCCTCTTTACCTGTAGCTCAAGAGAGAGCTCAAGATATAGTAGTTTATGTTGGCGAATTTAGAAAATTGCGGTATTTGGAGGCTTTTCTATGGAGTTTGAGAGAAGAGCAAAAAATAGAAAGAGTTTTATGGTGGGGGACAGAGCCTGAGGATAGAAGGCTTCTAAAATTTACTTTGCTACAGAATCGAGTAGAACAGAAGGATTTTTACGAAAGGATCATTTCACAAGAAGTTCATGCTGTATTTTGTTATACAGGGATGCTTTTGCTAGAGTCCTTATTTGTAGGAAAGGTTCCGATACTTTTTCATACAGGTAGTCAGAAACATGATCAAATAGCTAAGTTTCTTTCACAAGAGTTAGGTTTAAACTATATTCCTAAAACCTCGGCTTCTTTACTTGAAAATTGGAGTCGGAAGAAGGATCTATTGTTGGATACATCGCTTTTTTGCAGACCCTCAGGAAAAGGATGGGACATCCTTTTTGAAAAGATCAAGGATAGAATTTTTAGATAGTTCAAGAAGGATCATCTCAAACAAGAGTTGATAAGGAGAAGGAAAACTAAGATTGGAAGCCGTAATAGAAATAGCACATGTTTTTTGAAGTCAATTTTTTATTTGAAAGGGAACATTTTTTTTTGCAAGCCTCGCTTTGCTGTGAAAAAGGGAAGATTTTGGGAATTGATGCCCCTATGGGAGCTGGGAAAAGTAGTTTTTTTCAATGCCTTGTTGGAATACTTCATCCCGTACAAGGACAAATCATCCTAGGACAAAATATTTTATTTGAAAGAGACATTGGAAAGTCAAGACCATCTATATTTACACCACCTCATAAAAGAAAGATAGGCTGCCTTTTTCAGGAAGACCGTATTTTTGATCATCTAAGTGTAGAAGAAAACCTTTTTTATGCGAGTTCTCCATCCTTTTCGGAAACCACTAGGGAAGAAATTCTTGAGCTACTCAATCTCAAGAGTTTATTGAAGCAAAGAAGCTCTTCTCTTTCTGGAGGTGAAAAAAGACGACTTGCTATAGGGCGTGTTCTTTTTTCTGATTTTCAACTTTTGCTTTTGGATGAGCCTTTTCGTTCGCTAGAACAAGGAATGATCCAAAGCATTGTTTCCTATCTGAAATCACGTAAAGATATCACTATTTTTTTCGCAAGTCATAACAAAGATATTTTTCAGGAATTGGCGGAAGATACAATAAGCATTCAGGATGGGATCTTGGTGAGCTCTTACAAATGACTTTTTACCCATTCATAAAGATCTTTTATAACCTTTTCCCTACTTTCAGGGAGTTCATGATAGGTTTCATGATAGAGCTCAGGATATATGGCAAGAGTTTTATCATTGGAGGAAATATTCTCATAAAGCTCTTTGGAAGCTGTAGGATCTGCAATTCTATCCTGCTCGCCATGGGATACAAGTACCGGAATTTTCAGATTTTTTGCTTTTTGAAGTAAATCTTGTCCTGAGTCGATGATACTTAAACCCAGACGAATGCTCAATTTCCCATGAGTCAAGGGATCCTTCTGATAGGCTTGAGTAGAATCTTTGTGGCGACTTAAAGCATCCGTGGGAAGACCACTGTGCAAAACCAAACGAGGAGCAAATGTATAGAGAAATCTCCCCACAGCAATCTTGATTTTCTGCTGGAAATTTATGATAGGACGAAGAGCCGCTGCATTTACCACCAAAGCCTTTAAGTTCAGTTGATTTGAATGTAAGAGGGAATAATCAAGGGCAATTAATCCACCCATTGAATGTCCCAAGAGTATTGGTTTTTCTATCTGATACTTTTCTTGTAAGAAGTCCAAGAATTTTCCCAAATCCAATGAAAGTTCTCTGATTCCTTTAGAATCACCTCTAGTTCCTTCACTTTTCCCATGACCTCGACAGTCGAATGAAAAAACATTGATTCCATTTTTCGTGAAAAATTCTGCCAGTTCTGAATGACGTTCTGAGTGTTCACCCATCCCATGATGAATCACAAGATTTTTTTGATTTCCTTTTTCGCTAAACCAGCATTGATAATAACAGGAAACACTGTCATGAGTTTGGAAATATCCATCAGCATGTTTTTGCGTATTCATTGTATTATACCTCTGATGTACATAATTTTCGTTTCTTATCTATTTTGGAAATGATAAATCGTTTTCGCATACACGAATAGACACCATCTATACCGACAATAAATTGATCAAGTAAATTAATTCCAATTTCCTCAAGAATATCTTCAAGTCGTTTCATACTAGATAGGTCTTCCTTGCTGGGAAGTGCACATTCTTCGGGATGGTTATGGGCAATCAATACCTGAAAAGCTCGATCATTGAGGAGGATTTTGAGAATATCACGGAAGTGGACGTGAACTGCCTCTGAGCCTCCTCGTGCCACTACGTGCTCTTGAATGAGTCCAAGACTTTTATTGAAACTGAAAAGATAAAAGTACTCATTTCCTCTTCCTTCCATATTGGCTTGGAGATGAAATGCAAGCTGTTTGAGATTGACCGATCGTTTCTGAGGCCATTCGTTTTTATGTTGACGTCTGGCAAGTTCAACGGCCGCAACGATAGAAGCAGCACGTGCCTTCCCAACGCCTGTAATGGAAGCAATCGTATCTGGTCCCAGATACAGAAGTCCTTTTTCTGTACGAGCAAGGCATGCAATATCTCGACTAATCTCAAATATACTTCCTCCTTTTCTTCTCGATCCAAGTAATACAGAAAGAAGCTCTTCGAAAGTAGCTGTCTCTGGGTCGTTCCAGATTTTATCACGAAGATTTTTTTGTACTGAGTAATTCATACTTTTATTTTCCTTAATATCTAAATAAGTCATATTTTTCTCCCTCCACTCCTGATCTGCAAAGCCTCTTTCAGCCAATGAACACTATACAAATATATACATATTTATCATTAAGCCTGTTTATCAACAAGATTTTATCAAACCCAGAGGAATTTAGTAAAATTTTTTGTGCTTATTTTGCTCAAAAATACGCTGGATTATATCTATCTAGAGTATTAGATATCCTCAAGGAGTGCACAGTTTCACATAGAAAATGCGTTGTCCTGCTTGACCTTTTTGCTTTGATGGAGGATTTATTTCGGATTTGGAAGAGAGGGAAGAGAATAGACTTTTTGCAGAAGAATTTCTGATCTTCCATTTGCTAAGTCTTTGGAATTTTCATCTGCATTCAGTAAAAGTATCGCTGCACGGTTATAAAAACCATTATCCTCTTCTGATCTTCTTTTCCTATGATAGTGATGAGAGCGCAATATTGTACTTCTACTTGAGTGATAGAGGGTATATTTGAGTTGTCTTTTGCTCTTGTATATCTGTTCGCGTGTTTCTTGAACTGTGGGGGGGACATAGTCTGTCTGGATGGTTTGATCTCGAGGAGGGGGATTCCCTCCTCTGAGTGTAAATTTCAGGCCCTTTTGTGGGTTATTTATACCATATTCAAGATATTTCCAAATCGGTGGGTAAAAGTCATAGCTCTGTTTTATCCGAGAAGAAAAGATTCGAAGGTAGTCTGCGTTTTTTCGGTAGCTCCGATAGTCGTACTCATTTTTATCCCATACTAGATTGATAGGGATTTCACTTGGAGTGCTTGTGAGATAGTGTGTTAAGTAGGCTTCAGCTAGGCGATCTTGTTTCCTCCACTTGGAGGGGGGTAGCAACTTCTGGTACTTTGGATTCGCAGCATTTGTTTCGTAATAGGCAAATATGAAGGCATAGATTTCTTTTGGTTGATTGGAAAGATTTTCCAGATGACAAGTGATTTCTAAATATTGATCCCTCATATTTTCTGCTAGACTACGTGAGAAAGCTTCTTGCTTGATTCGAATATCTGGATCTACCATAGGAACTGGAGCATAATTTTTAATGGGATAGATAGCGTTTGCAGGAGGAGATTTCTGTTTTCCTTCATCTCTCCCAAAAAGATCGTCAGAAGAGGCGTGAAAAAAAATCATACTGATTCCCCCTATAACAAAGAGAAACACCTTGAGACTTTTATAAATCATTTTCTTCATATCTAGTTTAGGTCTAGTTTAAACTCCTAAGCCAGTCTTTAGGCTTTTGTATGTATTCCATTTTGAAGTGACTAGT
This sequence comes from Leptospirales bacterium, assembly GCA_014238275.1. GTDB lineage: Bacteria > Spirochaetota > Leptospiria > Leptospirales > Leptonemataceae > JABABJ01. The sequence goes on from JABABJ010000093.1 coordinate 4,731, forward strand.
TTTCGCATTCTTTCTTTCTTTAGTATCGAAAAAAAAGGCCTCTGGATTAAGGCTTCTCGGACGATTTTTGTGAAATAGTGTAAAGTGTTATAGCAAGTGCTGTTCCTGCGTTCAGGGATTCTACAGACGAATCTGTGGGAATATGGAACCTACTAAGATCAAGATTTTTTGGTATTCCTTGTCCTTCTGAGCCAATGAGAAGGTATACGAAAGAGTTTTTGGTCTCTTCTTGTCTCATCGCCTTTCCATCTATCACCTTGTTTCGTTCCTCTCTTTTTTTCTGTGAGTCAGAGATGTCAATAGATTCCTGTAAAAAATTCCTTAAAATGCTCAACGGCTCTCCTGAAGTATCTAATGCAAAACAAGGGTTTTCTGACGTTTTTGTTCGTTCTGTTGAAAGAACATTCCCAAGCTCTCGAAGAGAAATCCTTCCATGAAATAGAGGAAGCTGAAAGCATTGACTGGCTGCCGCACGAATTGCTCGAGGATGAAAAGGGGAAGAAGCATCTGAGAGAAGGACTACTGCAAGTACGGGGAAGGCAGCACAACTTCTTAGAGAAGCTCCAAGGTTTACAGGATCACTCAAGGGCAGTAGAACGACGAGAGGGAGAGGAGAATTCTTTTGATTTAGAGGAGATGATAAGGGCTGAGGATGGGAAAAGTTCCATGAAGGGAGTTGAGGAGTGTCGACAAGTAGAATAGGAAATCTGCTTCCCAAGAAATCTATCTCGTGAAATAGCTCGCCTGAAAAACACCATTCAGGTATTTTCATGGATTTTGCGATTCTTATTTCTTCCTCTACTTGTATCTGTTCTGTAAGGGCTAATTTCCTGTCAGGATACAAAATGGCTCTACATCTTTTGGGATAATTTTCTAGTAGCTCTGAAACAAACTTTTTGCCGCAAACTAGAGTTTGTTGTCGCTTGATGGTCTGTTTTCCTTTTTGAAGTGCTTTTGCCAGCTTAAATCTTGGATTAGCTCTTGAATGAATGATTTCTTCTGTTTTTTGAGAGTCTAGGGCAGCTTGGAATGAGGCATTTTCTGAGAGTTTTTTCCATATAATAAGCCTTCGATGGTCTTGTGAGCTTGGAAGAATGTAGTGATGATCGAGAAGAAGTTGATAAGGAAGACCTGCTTGATTTACCTCATCTAACTCATCAGAGCATTCAGGTCCCTTCATGAAAACAGCAATTCCATCTGTAACTAGAGAATCTGAAATTCTTTCTAGTGTAATTGCCATTGCCTCCAATGCCCTTGTAATGCTTCCTTCTGTGGGAGGACAATTTTGGCTTGTGATACTTCCTGTGAAAATATTGACATTAGGAAGTTGAAGGTTGCTTACAGTTTCTTCCAGAAATATTGTCCTTTTACGTCGGCTTTCTGCAAGTACAAAAAGGGTTTCAGGAAGAAAGATTGCAAGAGGGATTCCTGGTAGCCCTCCGCCAGTTCCTATATCCAGCATCGTTTTTGGGAAAGGGATCTGTTTTTCTTTGAAGATCTGAATGACTTTTAACGAATCAATATAATGCTTTCGGACCATCGCTTCAAAACTATGGATACGGCTTAAATTCAGGCTTTTATTTGCTTTTCGGAGAAGGCAGTGGAATAGCCATAATTTTTGAAATCCGCTAGAAGGAAGAAGGATATTTGCCTTTTCGATGAGATCTTTCATTTGGGAGGGGTTAAATTGAGTTTTCATAAAGGTAAATTGAGTTTTTATAAAGGTAAATTGAGATGAGGACAAGCAATATCAAAAATGTGTTTTTTGATTTATGTCCAGTTTCTAAAACAAGCCGATATAGGAAATAAGTTTCGAGAACGATTGCAAAAAAGATGGTTCATAGAGTCAAGTCTCTTGTATAGTTCTAAGATGTGAAGTCCCATCTGATTTTTGAGCTCTTATGGCTGATATTCTGATTTGTGAAATACGAGCCTATATCTGATTTTTGTCCGACTCAAGTTGTTGCAGAGAAGGGATGTGTAGAGGGGCTAATCCCTCAAATTGCAGAAAAAGGCTCTAGGATGATCCTTCTTACTATGGAAGAGGAGATTCATAAGAATGAGCTTCTTTCTGGATTCATTGCGGATTTAAGAAGCAAAGCCAAGGGACTTATCGAATATGATTCTCTGAAAAAGCGTCTCGATCATGAAGAGCTTGATAGCATAGCTTATTTTGCTCGCAAAAGCCAAGGAGATTTTCTGATTGCCTGTGGTGGCCGTGAGACCTTCCTTGCGACGAAAGCAATAGCTCTTCTATCTGTAAATTCTATCTTTGCAAAAGATCTAAAAGATTCCAAGCCCTCTTCGTCTAGACGATCCCTCCCAGTGATTACCATCCCATTTGATTTTTCTCTTGGTGAAGAGATTTCTCCTTTTTATAGCGTCTATGATGGCCGTGAGAAATATACTCTATATGATAAAGACACTTCTCTTTTCCCTCAGCTGACCTGCATTGATTTTGATCTCTTTTCAATGGAGGCAAAGGCAAGCAAAGAAGCAATACATCGAAATACTGCAATTTTCGCTACAGTATTCGATTCGGTCTATTCCCCTCAGCCTAATCCTGTTTCCTTATCTTCTGCTGCAGAATCTTCTTTTTTGATTCATAATGTTCTGACACAATTAGCTTCAGATGGAATGTCAGAGGATCTTCATCAGAAATTGATTTCAGCATCTTGTTCGGCTGGAGCTTCATATTCAGCCATGGGAGGAGGGCTTTGTTTTTCTCTAGCAGCAGCTCTTTATGATCTTGAAGATTTAGACTTTTCTCTTTTCATGACGATTCTATTTCCTTATGTACTAGAATACAATCTCCTACATCTAGGTGAAGTGGAAAGTGAAGAGGAGAAAGAGTCCATTCGGAAAAATTTATCCTATTTTTCCACAGCTTTTCAGCTCAACTCAGCTAATTCTGAGGATGGTGCCTCTTTTCTTGCAGTCGTTCAGAAGCTCTACTCTGATATTCAAGTCCCTTCTAAACTTTCTGATCTGAATATTTCCTATGATAGTCTGGAACAAGCAGCAGTAAGAGCGGTACAAAGCAAGGAGTGCAGAAATAGTGTATTGAAAATAGACATGGAGAGAGCCATAGAAATTTTACGACAAGCCTATTAGCTAATTTAATGGATAGAACGAATCAATTCACACAGGAACATATTGAGCTTTCTTGTATCTACTTAGG
>JABABJ010000124.1 GCA_014238275.1 Leptospirales bacterium
ATCATCTGCACTACCTTCTCCACCCCAATCTACCTTGTAGCTATATGTCTCACTTGAAACGGTAGGGATTGTAATACTAAGGTTGCTTCCAGAGACCCTCCACATCGTGATAAACGCTCGGAACTCAGGCATAGGCTCTGGCATCTCACTTGGTACCATATCTGGTGTTTCACGCGATGCCCCATCTGGCGTCCCACTCGGTACCCCATCTGCTGGATTAATCGAGGTCCCACACGAGCAGGATACAATGGCGAATAGGGAAATGACTCCCAATATCTTCTGTGTGAATCCTCTCACTCTAGCTAAACTGAACACATCTACTTTCATTCTCATAAACTCTTTGACGTAAGAGACCAAGCTTTTTCATCATTTTTTTCTTTATTATAAGACCTCTATGGAAAATGAAATGGAATTTCTCAAAAAACCCTTGCCTTCTCTACGTGAGATTTTGAAAATACCATTATCTTTACATAATTTATGAAGACCTATATACTTCGACGCATCCTTTTAATGATCCCTACTCTTCTTGGAATTAGTCTGATTTTGTTTACTCTCACACAGATGCTCCCAGGGGGACCTGTCGAAAACTATATTTCACGACTTCGCTCATCTATGGGGGCAGAGAGTGCGGGTACAGATATACATGAAATTACAGAAACAGAGATTGCAAATCTTAGAAAAAACTTTGGTTACGATAAGCCAGCCTATATTCGTTATTTTCATTGGCTTGGCCGTATTCTTAGGGGCGATTTAGGAGAATCTTTTTCCTATCAGCAACCTGTTTGGGATGTAATGATCACTCGAATTCCAATCTCTCTTTTCCTGGGTCTCAGCTCTTTTCTCATCTCTTATTGCATCTGTATTCCACTTGGGTTTCGAAAAGCACTTCGTCATGGAAGTCTCTATGATGTTCTAAGCTCTATTGTGGTATTTATAGGTTATGTAATACCTGGATATGCACTTGGACTTTTGCTGATTATCTTTTTTTCGGGAGGGAGCTTCCTTGATCTTTTCCCTATAGGAGGTATAGTCTCTGATTATTTTGAAGAGCTTTCCTTTTTGGGGAAGATGGGAGATTTCCTTTATCATATGACTCTTCCCCTGATAGCCTATATGGCAAGTGAATTTGCCTTTTTAACAATGCTAATGAAAAATAGCCTTCTTGATGAGGCGGGGAAAAATTATATCTTCACTGCTATGGCGAAGGGCTCTTCTTTCTCTCAGGCAATGAGGCATCATGCCCTCCGAAATGCTTTGATTCCTATAGCAACTAGATTGAGTGAAATTTTTACTCTCCTTTTTACAAGCTCTATTCTCATCGAAAAAGTATTTAATATCGACGGGATGGGACTTTTGGTCTACAATTCCATGCTAGATAGGGACTATAATGTTGTTCTTGGAGTCATCATGGTTGCAAGTTTTCTTGCAATGCTTGGGCGGCTTTTTTCTGATATACTGTATGCTGTTATCGATCCTCGTATTAGATATGATTGAAAGTGCTGGACAGAAGTCTATCGAAATGGAGTGGTTCAGCTAGTTCTATAAATCCAAAATGTTTTCCGAGATTACGAAAAATAGACTCAGCAAATTCAAGAGTATTAAGAGATCTTACTATGCTTTCTGTATACTCTTTTGTGCTTTTGTAATTTCTCTCTTTAGCGATCTTTTAGCTAATGAAAAGCCTCTGCTGATATATTATGAAGGGAAAACTTATTTCCCAATATTTTTCTTTTACTCTGGAAAGGAATTTGGACAAGAGCAATCATCAGTAGCAAATTATTCTTCTCTTTATAAGAATCAGGATTTCATGAGCCGTTCCTTTTTGCTTCGCCCTCTGTATCCGTATGGTCCGTTTCAGCCGTATCTGGAACAGAGCACTCCTCCTCCTCATCTTCCCTCTGCTAGACATTGGCTAGGAACGGATCGATTGGGACGAGATATTCTTGCACGAATTCTTTACGGTTTCCGTACGGGGATTCTCTTTGCTCTTTGTCTTATCGGAATCATGGGAGTTTTAGGGGTCTGCATCGGAGGGATTCAAGGATATTTGGGCGGTCGATTTGATTTGATCAGCCAGCGTCTCATCGAGCTTTGGTCTGCTCTTCCTTTCCTTTATGTTGTGATTCTCATAGGATCTTTGTATGGAAGGAGTTTTTCTGTGCTTGTTTTCGTAATTTCTCTTTTCAATTGGATCGGGCTTTCTTACTATATGCGTGCGGAATTTCTCAAAGGTAAAAAGCAAACTTATGTTCAAGTAGCAAGAGTATTAGGTCTGAGGAGTAGCAGGATCTTTTTTCGACATATACTTCCCAACTCTCTAACGTCACTTATCACCATTCTTCCCTTTGGATTGATTAGTGGTATCACAACTTTGACAGCATTGGATTTCTTAGGATTTGGACTTCCTCCTCCAACTCCTTCGTGGGGCGAGCTTTTGAAACAAGGGTTAGATATTATTCGAGAGTTCCCTCATATTACGGTTGTAACCACCTCTGTTTTTTTTATTACTCTCCTTCTTGCTGTTTTGATAGGAGAGGGAGCTCGTGAGGCTTTTGATCCTAGGGCTCCTGAAATATCGAAAGATCCTTCCCGAAGAAAACTCAGCACTAAAATAAAACTAAAAACATGAAAAAAAAAGAAAAGTCTAAGATAAGCCAACTGGCCAAGCCTCAAGAAAAGGGAGAATCACTTCTTCAAGTAGAGGATCTTTCTATTGACTTAAAAACCACTACAGGAAAGATCTCTCTGACAGATCGTGTTAGCCTTTCCTTAATGTCCGGAGAAAAATTTGGTTTAGTAGGAGAGTCTGGAAGCGGAAAGACAATCACAGCCCATGCATTGATGGGATTTTTACCTTCTCCCGGAGGAAGACTTGGCAACGGAAGCGTTTTTTTCCAAGGGAGAAATATTTTTGATGCAAGTCCAAAAGAGCTTAATGACCTAAGAGGCAATCAAATCGCATTGATCTGTCAAGAGCCCGGAAGCTCCATGAATCCAATTCTAACTATCCGTAGACAGCTTGAAGAGGTCTTTCGGAACCATCCATCTCATCAAGAGGATCCTGAAAAGCGTATATATAGTCTTTTGGAAGAAGTAGGATTTTCGGAACCAGAACGAGTGCTTAACTCTTATCCTTATCAGCTTTCGGGAGGAATGATTCAGCGTGTCGTTATTGTGATGGCACTTCTCCTCAAACCATCCCTTCTCATAGCAGATGAACCAACTACTGCCTTAGATGTGACCATTCAGGCTCAAATTATGGAGTTGTTGGATAAACTTTGCCAAGAAGAAGGAACAACTTTAATTCTTATCACTCATAATCTGGGTCTCATTGCACAATATACCCAACGATTGGCAGTAATGTACTCTGGTCGTATTGTGGAAACAGGAAAGGTATCTGATTTTTTAAGTAATACTCTTCATCCCTATAGCCGAGCACTTCTCAAGTCTTTTCCTGATCTTAGATATAAAAAAGAGCTCTATCCTATCAGGGGGCAAGTCCCCTCTCCCTCAGAGTATGAGGATGGATGTCGCTTTCGGCAGAGGTGCGATTATGCTATGGAGAAATGCAGTTCTATGCCCATTCTGAAAACCTACGGCTCTCAAGGTTCAGCATGTTTCTGGAATGACCTTCCTCTAAAAGAAGAAAAGAAGAAATTTCCCAAGGGAGAGAGAGTGCAATGAGCTCCTATCTTTTGGATGTGAAGGATCTTCAGATTGAGTATCCAGTCTATGGAGGGCTCTTCCGTAAGGTTGTTGGGAAGGTGCATGCAGTAAATGGAGTGTCAATCCAGATCAAAGAAGGAGAAATTGCCGCTATAATAGGAGAGTCTGGCTGTGGGAAAAGTAGCCTTGCACATTCTCTTTTAGGACTCATTGAACCAATTTCTGGAAGCATTCGTTTCAGAGGAAGAGATGTATTCGGGAAAAACATCCGAGAGACAAGAAATAAGGATTTTTACCGTTCCTTTCAGATGATA